>NC_011988.1:310000-620000 GCF_000016285.1 Allorhizobium ampelinum S4
TTGGGTCCCCTCGGGATGTGGCCAATGCCTTCCTGTTCCTCGCCTCTGATGATGCGAGCTACGTGACCGGCACGACCATCGTTGTCGATGGGGGACAACTTCTGCCTGAGGGTGCCGACTTCAGGATCTTGCCATCCTGATCGTATTTCCGGCTGCGCTGATGCCTACTATTCAAGGCGTGAGGATGCGTTGATAGCTCCGAGCTTTGCTTTTCGCCCATTCTGACAGGATGGGCGTCACAAAACCTGGATCAATTTGGCAAGAAGCCGGTCCAAGCGGGTGCGTTCAGGCGCGGAAAGGCTGCGAATGCCGTCCAGAAAATGCGAGGACCTGGCCACCTGTACCCGCGTCTCACGCAACAGCTTTTCACCGCTTTCGGTCATTTGTACATAGACCGTGCGTTTATCTGAGAGAGACGGGACGCGCTCGACGAACCCTTTGTCTTCCAATCTGGTGATACGGCCAGTTATCGCCCCGGTCGTGACCATGCAAAGTTCGGCAAGATCGCTTGGTCGCAACCGGTAGGGTGGGGATTGATGCCGAAGATGGGTGAGAACATCGACTTCGCCGATGCCGATATCGAATGCCACCAGCACCTCCTCCAGGGAGGCCTGGTCCAGGAGGTAAAGATGCCGAAGCCTCATGGCAATCGCGATGGGACTGCTGTCTTCCCCCGGGAAATCCTCTTCCCACTGACTAATAAGGTCCGAAAATAATCCTTCGGCTTGTGGCATTGCGCTTCACTTTTATCTCATGGCTAAAACACGTCATTTTGTGACGTCCTAAACTTCTTAATGTTTTCGGGCGCTTCACGCAATGCGCCATAAGAACGCGACCCCTCCAAACATTTTCAATTGACGAAAGTTATCTTAGTGCTAAGATACTTCTAAGGAATATGGAGGAGATATTCGATGGTTTCAAGTTCGGCGAAGCTGCATGATCCGGAGGAGGGATCAGCAGCAAATTTTCCTGATATTGATAATTTGAAGATCGCGTTTGGCCAGCTTCCATCTGGCGTTGTCATCGTGACGAGCCAAGGTTGTGGCGGTGAAATGGTTGGTGCAACTGTGAGCAGTTTCGCCTCTTTGTCATTCACACCCCCTCTCGTCATGCTTGGTTTGGCGCAAAGTTCCACAACGCTTTCTGCCATCCTCGACCATGGGCATTTCGCGGTCCATGTCGTTGCTGAGCCGCAGCAGGATATTGCTATGCGCTTTGCGTCCAGCCGCGCAGACAAGTTCAGCGATATCGATTTTAAATTGTCGCCATCTGGCGTGCCAATTCTGAGTGAATTCGACACGTGTTTTCACTGTGCCCTTGAGCGGGCCCAGTCGGCAGGCGATCATCAATTGCTGATCGGCCGTATTGTCGATGTATCGACAGTTGAGCGGGACACAACACCCGTCGCATGGTTTAATCGGCGTTTTCACATCTGCGAGCCGCGCGCCCTCGTCTAGTTTTGGCGCTTAGATTTGGCACCTAGATCTGCCGCCTCGACTTGCTTCAGGAAAAGTGCAGCCAAACTTTCCTGAAAAGACAAACGAAAACAACAGACTTTAGTGCATTGATCCGAACCCGGCTGTCGCCGCGCTTGGAGACATTCGCTCAAAAACATCCGGTACACGATGGTATGGATGGCGTGCTTGCGCCAGTGCCATGGTCGTGCGCACTCGAAAATTCCTGTTTTAAAGTGAGGAAATCCCATGGAAATGAACGCAAAGCAGTTTGACTATGTACTGCCCAATCCACCCATCTCTCCTTATAGCACTGAGGTTGGCCGTGAGATCCGTGCCAAAGCTGCGGCATTGGTGCCGCTGTTGCGTAAACACGCCCAGGAAGGCGAGGAATTGGGTGCCCTGGCGCCTGAAAGCTTGAAAGCCTTGAGCGATATTGGTGCGTTCAAACTTACATTGCCAACGGATTTTGGCGGGCATGCGCTTGGAGCGCGCGATGTGGTTGAGATCGTCACCGAATTTGGCCGAGGCGATGGCGCGGCGGGCTGGATGGCATTTGTCGCCGGTGGCCTGCGCAATATCCTGGCGTTTCCCGATCAGGCTGTGAATGAAATCTTTGCGGATGGGCGTGACTGGGTTGGCCCACTGGCCGCCGGAGCGTCGATTTTTGCCACCAAGGTTGGCTCGGCGCGGCGGGTCGAGGGCGGCTGGATGGTCAGCGGCTCCTGGCATTTCGGTAGCGGTTGCAAACATGCCAAATGGATTGCCGTGGGCGTCGATTATGAGGTTGCGCCGGGCCATATGGGCCGCGCCATGGCGGTTTTGAAGGCCGAGCAGGTCAAGATCATCGATAACTGGCATGTCATGGGCATGAAGGCCACGTCCTCCAATAGCCTGACGGTGACCGAAGAGCAGTTCGTTCCCGATCACCGATTTATGGATATGGCTGATTTCCCGGTTCGCATGGATGGAACACGCAAGCGTTTCCAGGGCTTTGCCAGCAAGTTCGATGGCCGTGGTCTGATGATCATGACCAATCTCACCCATATGGCGATCGTGCTGGGGATGGCTCGTGGCGCGCTGGAATCCTACATCGACATGGCGAGAAAGCAGCAGCCCTTCAATCTGCCTTATCCCCGGGTGGCCGAAATGGCATCGACGCAGGTCTGTGCTGCAAAAGCCTATGCGATGATCAAGATGGCGGAAACCACCGCCCTTTGCGCCGCCGATCTTCTGGATCGCCACGCAACGGAAGGACGCGAGGTCTCAGAGGAGCTGGAACAGGCGACGATGATGGAAAACGTCTACGCCGCGCACACCTTGGACAATGCCGTCAGCATCCTGCAACTCAATATTGGCTCCGCAACCGCGCATGAAAGCAATCCGTTCCAACGGTTCGTGCGCGATATCCGGGTGGCAATGCTGCATGGGGCGGTCAGGCTGGAGCCAACAGCCGAGATTTTCGGGCGCCGGATGATGGGACTTGCGCCATTTTCGATGTTTGCAGGCGGATTGCCTGATCGCGCCGCTTAGCCCGCGACGGATTTGAGCTGTAGGCGGGCTGTGGAGGCGGCCCGTCGACGGTTAACAAGAGGAGGATTTTTTATGCAGTCGAATAAGACGCATGCCCCTGCCAATTTTCGGGCAAATAAAGGTTTCGAATACAGTTTTCAGGCTGCCAAGGTGTTGGGCGCGCTATGGGCAATCGTGCTGCTGGTCGTGGCGGTGCCAAGTATCGGTACCGCCGTCGTCAACGCCCGAATGATCACCGATCTCAATATGGATCGAGCGGTCTTCGGTATGGGCTTTGGCCTTTTCGTGATGATGATGGGCTTTCAGGCCCCTGTCGTCGCGGTGTTGATCCGCAAATTCGGTTATCGGTCAACAGTTGCTTTCGGATGCCTTGTGCTGTTCCTGGGATCGGTTGCCATGGCGACTGTCGTGCACAATGGCTGGCAATATGCCGTGGCATTTGGTTTGTTGGCCGGTTCCGGCGTCTGCATTGCCGGCATGCTGCCAGCCCAGACAATCGTAACGAGATGGTTTCACGCACGCCGGGCCTTGGCTGTCTCCATCGTATTTTCAGCAGTCGAAATTGGCGGTTTCTTTTCTCCACCTGCGCTTGAAAGACTGATGGCGATATCAGGCGATTGGCGCACAGCTTGGTGGCTCATTGCCGGATCGGCGATCATTGCGATGATAACGGCCTATATAGCGCTCGATGAGCGGCGGGTCGAAAATTACATTTCCCGAAATCCTGCTCCTTCCTTCGCACGCGAAAACAGCAAGGTATTCAAAAGCACGACCCACTGGACACTTCGGGAAGCACTGGGAACCAAGGCTTACTGGCTTATTCTGATTTACATGAGCATTGCCGGGGTCGCCTGGATTTTCCTGATGGCTCATGGCGTGGTGCATCTGCGTGATATCGGCTATTCGCCTGCTGAAGCCGCTAACGCCGTCGCGGTCATTATCGTCGCCTCGTTCATTGGCAATATGACCGCTGGTTTCCTGGGCGATCGTATTTCACCATCGCTCATCTCAGCCGCCAGCATGGCCTTGATCATTTTCGGCTTTTGCATGGTCATCAAGCCCGTTGGCTTTACCGGCATCCTGCTCTACGCGCTTCCTGCCGGCATTGGCTACGGTGCCTCGCAGGTCTGCCTGATGGCTCTTCTGGGCAATTATTTTGGCAAGGCATCGTTTTCCGCCATTCTGGGTTCGATGATGCCGGTATCGACGCTCTGCGCGGCGATTGGCGCGGGGTCGGCAGGGGCGGTTTTCGATCAAACCGGCACATATGAATGGGTGTTTATCACGATCATCACCCTGTGCGTGGTCGCGTTCTTTGCCATTCTTGCAGCATCACCACCGCAAAACCGGGGAAACAAAGAGGAGGTCTCCGGCAGTCCAATCGCAGCGGAATAACAAATGATAAAAATGGGAGGGTGACAATGCGAACTTTAAATCTGCTGGCAGTGCCTTTGCTGCTTGCATCCTTGCTGCCGGCCGCAGCAGCCGATACGGCGCTGCCGTCAAGCGACACACCACCTGGCGAGGGAGGCATGCCCGGTCCGGTCTATTCCGGCCCCTTGGCCAGCGTGGGTAGAACGCTGCATGACAACGGTATCGACCTTCAACTCGATTTTGTCGATTTCTATCAGAATGCGCCGTCTTTTGGGGCTGCGGGTGGCTCATCAGCCAATTACGGCATGTTCATCTTGGGCGTTACCGGTAATCTGACACCGGATCTTCGGGTCAATCTGGTTGAGACAATCAACGCCCCGACTCAAAATGTCGACAATTATCTGTTTGATCTTTCGAATGCCTTTTTCCCTGTCCCGATCGTGAATTCGGACACCGATCTGACCCGTTTCACCATTGAAGGCGACCTTTTCAACGATCGGCTGACTGTTGAAGCGGGACGGATGGGCCTTAATCGCGACTTCATGAAAAAAGGCTTCTGCGGCGGCATTGGCTGCGTGCCCTCAACGCCGGCAATCACCCTCAACATGCCAGGCGAAGCACTGTCTGTCTGGGGTGGGAGACTGGCCTATCGACTGGATCAAACAACCACGCTGGGATTTGGAGCCATCGAGGACAATTCTGACAATTGGCAGAATGGCGATGGATGGGATTGGGGAACCGGCGATGCCAAAGGCTATATCGCCATTGCCAATATCAGCCATGACGAAACCTTCATGCAGAATGCCAACCCTTTGAAATACGAGGTCGGCGCTTACCACCGTTCCACCTCCTATGAAGACGCACTTTACAATAGCGGTTGGGGCAACCCGACCTTTGGAGCCAATACAAAAATTGTTAATCATGATGGCGGAACGAGCGGCGTTTACGGGCAGGTTCGCAAGGTCGTGTGGAGTGAGGCGTCCGGTAGCCCGATTCCCGAAAACCTCGCCGTCTATGGTGGCTTGTTCCATACGTTCGGCGATGGTCAGGCTTATCCCTGGGAGGCCTATGCCGGTGTCGAGTATTCAGGCTTCTGGAAGGAAAACCCGCTCGCAACAGTCGGTGCCTCCGTTCACTACATCCGCTTGAGTGAAGAGCGCGCGCAGTATGAACAGAATGCCCGGCGGTTCTTTTCGGGCGTCAACGAGAAACAGCCGCAGGACACGTTCATGGTCGACGTGCATGCAAGTACAGGCTTCTTTGGCAACGGGATTCTCGATTTCGGCGCTGCCTATATCATCAATCCAAACAATTCCATTCTGGCTGATTACTCAACCGGAAGAGAAAAGAACGGTGTCGTCATTTACGCGGCATTGGCTTTCGACCTGGGCGGCAGCCTCGGTCTTTCCCCCCGCAAGGGGCCCTGAGCCTGGTTCGATCTGAACCGGCGGCACTTTCACAATCACTTTATCGACAGGAGATCGACGTCATGCACGACACGAAGACCCATGACCATGCGAAACTTGAACGCCACAAACATCTGGTCCGGGAATTTTACCGCCGGGTGTTCGATGGCCAGAACCCCGCAGCCGTCAAGGATTTCGTCACAGAGGATTATAAGCAGCACAGCCGCCATATTCCGACCGGCCGCGAAGGCTTGGAACGGTTTGTGCAATCGGTGTTTCCAAATGGACCAGTCCCCGAACCGGCCGAGATGCGCATCCCTCCCGCCTTCATGGTGGCGGAAGGCGACATGGTGGTGGTCGCCGCCTATCTGCCGCAGCCAGACCCCGATAAGCCGGGCGAAACCTACGACTATTTCGTTTTTGACGCCTATCGGCTTCGAGACGAGCGTCTGGCGGAGCATTGGAGCGGCGTGAACAAGATCGCGCCACCAAAACAGCCCTGACGGCACAGCGGTATGCTGTCATCGCAGGCAGCATACCGGCAACCATCGACCACCATTCATCAGGATTAAAGCATGCAACTCTACCATACGCCCGGCACCTGCTCCACGGCATCCCGCATCGTTCTGCAGGAAACCAGCATCGCTGCCTCGTCCATTCCGGTCAATCTCAGGGAGAAAACGCTTCCGGATGGAACGAGCTATCTTCAGGTGAACCCGAAGGGCCAGGTTCCCGCCCTTGTGCTCGATGATGGCAACGTGCTGACGGAAGGCGCGATCATCCTGCAATATCTGGCCGATCAGGCCCCGGAAAGCGGCCTTTTGCCACCGCCCGGCGATCTTGCCCGCTACCGCGTGCTGGAATGGACCAATTACGTGGCAACCGAATTGCACAAGACCTTCACCCCCCTGATGCGGCCCAATACGCCACCGGACTTTGCCGAAATCACCAAAACCGCCTTGTTGCCGCGGGTTTTCGGCACTCTCGATCGCCGTCTGGGGCTAAGTGATTATCTTGCCGGGGCAACATTTTCGATCGCGGATGCCTATGCGTTCGTCATTCTCGGATGGGCAAAGCTACAGGCCATCGATCTGGCTGCCTGGCCGAACATCCAGGCCTATCTCAAGCGGATAGAGAGCCGTCCATCCGTCCAATCGCTACAGTAAGTGGAGAAAGCCATGACCTATCTTATCAGACAAATGGGCCACGTGATCATCTCCTCGCCGGATCCTCTGGGCGCGGCACAGGATCTTTGCGATGTCGTTGGCTTGAGGATCACGGAAGTCGACGGCGAGACCGTCTATCTTTCCAGCAACGACCGCCACCACGAAGTCACCTATATCAAGGGCGACGGAAAAGCAGTTGCCTGCGGGCTGGAGGCTGTCAATGCGGATGCCGTAGACGAGGTCTATCGCCGCGCAAAATCCGATGGACTGGAGATATTGTCGGACAGGCCTCTGGGCAAACATTATGACCGCGCCGTTCGCCTTGTTGCGCCCGGCGGGACGATTTTCGAAGTCCATACGCCAATCGCCCGCAATCAGCCCCGTCACTACAGTTATTCGACACCGGGCGCCCGTCCGCGCCGGATCGAGCACATCAATTCCTTCGCGCCTGATACTGCGGCCTACGGGGATTTCTGCGTCAAAGTTCTGGGTCTGAAGCTGTCTGACATGACGGAAGACGGTGCCTTGCGCTGGTACCGCGCCGAGGATGGCTACCATCACACCATCGCCATGGGGCCGGGCGAAAGCGGATTGCATCACTATGCTTTTGATCTGCACTCACTTCAGGATCTTCAGACGATCGCCGACAATCTTGCCGGAAAAGAGCGCGCTCTGGTCTGGGGTCCTGGCCGTCACGGGGCGGGTGGCAATGTCTTCACCTATTATGCCGATCCGCATGGATGCCTGGTCGAGAACTCCATCGAACTCGATCGGATCGACAATGATGCAACCTATGAACCGCGCAGCTGGGATATTTCGGAGGGGTTGGCGGGTCGCTGGCTCAATCTCTGGGGCACGCCACCCACTCCCTCGTTCCTGCGTCCGGGGATCGCTTTCGATCCGACCATCTAGATTTTTTCAGGGAAGGCCGTTTCGGCGTTTTCTGGCTGAGATTTATGCGAAGTATCACTGAAAATGGTAGTTCGTATTCCGCTCTTGAATATCTCAAGGCTTTGATAGATTTGAGATATTCGAAGTTTTCCCAGGGTCTGGATGTGGTCAATCTCGTCGAGACTTGGTATTTAACGGTCGTGCCGGCGTCCTGGCTGGCTGGGAGAGGTTAAAAAATGAGTTTTACATTAAATCCTGCATTCCGATATCGAATGCCACTGTCCTTCGGACCAGCTCCTGGACCGCGCCAAAAGCCCGGCGGCGGCATGTGGGCGGCCGAGGAGACAGGTCGAATGAACGCCGAGTGGATGGCCGTTACCTACAGAACCTTGCCTGAAAAGCTGGAGGCATTGCTTCCGCCAGGCATGGAACTGCGCGGCGAGCCTCTGGTGACGGTTTCTTGCGCCTGGTTCAAAAATCTCTACTGGCTTGCGGGCCGCGGCTACGGGATTGTCGTTGTGGATTTTCCCGTCACCTATCGCGGCAAGACCGAGACGCTTGAAGGCACCTTCTGCCCCGTCCTGTGGGAAGGCGCGCCTGACGCCATCATGACCGGGCGCGATGAGCTTGGTTTTCCCAAAATGTTTGCCGACATTCCGGAAATCGAGCACGACAAGGCACAAGGCACCGCCGCCTGCTCTGCGTCCTGGATGGGCTTCAAATTCTTCGATATCGCCCTGACGGATCTGGTTGAGGCTGGCAATGAGCCAGCACTTCCCGGTGCCGATAATGGCCCGTCGATGTATTATAAATATGTACCACGCACCAGTCCCGGCGGACGCGAGGGTGCCGATATTGCTTATGTCACCACCGCAGCAGCACCGCCCGAGACTGGCGGCAGGGTCAGCAATATTAATTTCGATGGCTTTGATTTCAAACGCTGGACGGCAAAAGGCAGCGTGGCGTGGCACCGGGCGACATTCGAACAATTGCCGCTCAGCGCCCATGTCGTCAATGGAATGGCCGATCTGGATATTCTTGAGGTCACGAAAGTACAGATGGTAGCCTTTTCCGGCCCCGGTATCGCAGTTTCAGTCAATTCAATGCGCGCAGTCGATCCGTCTTAGACAGGGAATATTTTTATGAAATTGGCAAGATTCACAATCGACGGCGTCACCCGTCTGGGCAAAGTTGATAATCAGCGGATCGTCGATCTGACTGCCGTTGTTCCAGAATATGGCCATTCAATGCGCCTGCTGTTGGAGGCCTATCCCACACTGCGGCCAGCGCTGGAAGCGGTCACAGAGCCGTCTTACCTGCTTGCGGATGTGCGGCTGGAAGCGCCGATCGCCGATCCACAAAAATTCCTGGCCATCGGCATGAATTATCAGGCCCATGCCGAAGAAGCGGCTGCGGCGGGTATCAAGACCCCTGAAAGCCAATTGTGGTTCAACAAACAGGTCAGTTGCATAAACGGACCTTACGGTGACGTCGTCGTGCCTGGTGTTTCTAACATGGTGGATTACGAGGCAGAACTTGGTTTCGTGATCGGTAAACGTTGCCGCCATGTGAGCCGTGAAGATGCTCGGAGCGTGATTGCCGGCTATCTTGTCGCAAACGATGTGACCGCCCGCGACTGGCAATTCCGTTCGCCCACCTACACATTGGGCAAATCATTCGATACCCATGGCCCAATCGGCCCCTGGATCACCACGGATGACGAAATTGCCGATCCGCATGACCTGACGTTGACCTTGTCGTTGAATGGACAGGAGCGCCAGCGCTCATCGACAGGCGACATGATTTACGACATCTATGACCAGATCGTCTATTTATCGACGGTCATGACATTGGAGCCTGGTGACGTCATTATCACAGGGACACCATCAAACGTCGGAATTGTGACGCAGACATTTCTGAAGCCCGGTGACGTCGTCCGCGTTGAAGTGCAGGGCTTAGGGGGCATTGAAAACCGTTGCGTCGCGGAAAACTAGGACCCTTCTGGTTTAATCCAAACCATAACGCACTACATCCTACGAAGAGTCATTAAGATGGCATTTCGTGTTCCTTATGCACATATCTCAGGCTTCTGCCGCATCTGAGATATGTGCAATGCCTTCTTCAAGGCGAGGATGCGTTGACATCTTCGTTTTTGTATGGGGAGGAGATATGAAGTTTCTATCTGTGATGATCGTCTGGGCGGCTCTGATCACCTCGGCTCACGCACAAAGCATCAATGCTGGCAATCATCCTGTCTCCTCGACCAAGCCCTTCAGTGCTAAAGAGGTCGCACGCTTCGACACCCCATGGGCGATTGCCTTTTTGCCGGACGGTCGAATGCTGGTAACAGAAAAGCCGGGCCTGATCTTTCTTGTGCTTCAAAACGGGCGGAAAACCCCGGTTGCCAATGTCCCCGCCGTGGCCGCCGAAGGCCAGAACGGTCTTCTCGACATCGCCAGTTCACCCGGCTTTCAAAAGAACCGCGAGGTCTATTTTACGTATTCGGAACCGGGAGCGTCCGGCAGCAGTCTTGTTCTCTCCCGCGCCAAGCTGGCCGCATCCGGTACAAGCGCATCGCTGGAAGACATGACGGTGATCTGGCGCCAGACGCCAGCCGGCGGTGGCGGACAATCCGGCGGCATTATCGCTTTCGATCCTGATGGCACGCATCTTTACCTGACGGTTGGCGACCGGATGCGCCCGGATACGGCACAGGACCCCAACCAGGCGCGGGGTAAGCTTCTGCGGCTCAATCTGGATGGCTCGACGCCTGCGGATAACCCACAAGCGGATCAAGGCGGCGTGAAAGCCCAAACCTTTACGACCGGTCATCGCAATCCCTACGGTCTTGCTTTCGGGCTCGATGGAAAACTGTGGCTGCATGAAATGGGACCGCGGGGCGGCGACGAGCTTAATCTGATAAAAGCCAAGGGCAATTATGGCTGGCCGTTGGTGTCAAATGGCGACAATTACAGCGGCACACGGATACCGCGCCATTCGACGAGACCGGAGTTTATTGCCCCGGCTCTTTACTGGAACCCGGTGATCGCTCCGGCTGGGCTTGCGATCTACAATGGTCAGATGTTTCCGCAATGGCGCGGTTCGGCCCTGATTGGCGGCCTTGCATCCATGGCTTTGATTAGGGTAACATTCGACGCCTCTGGTGGAGCAGAAGAGGCGGATCGCTTCGATATGGAGGCGCGCATCCGCGATGTCGCGGTCGCCCCTGATGGGGCGGTGTGGGTTATCGAAGACGATAGTGAGGGGCGCCTATTGCGTTTGACGCCCGTCAAAGGGTGAAGAATTATTGGTGATCGTCACCCAGTTTGCCCGGCGGGGTGCATTGAGCTTAACAGCGCGCTGATCTGCACGGTGCTGAAGTTTGAATAGGTATCGGACACCGCATAGGGCAGGGCGATGAGATCGCCGTGGCGCATGGCGCCGCAGGAATAGACGACATTGGGCACATAGCCTTCACGCTCGGTTGGCTCCGGTTGCAACAAAGGCTCGACCGTGCGCGCCAGGATGATGCTGGGGTCCTCCTTGTCGAGAAGGGTGACGCCAATCGAATAGCGCCGCATCGGGCCGACCCCATGGGTGAAGAGCAGCCATCCCTCGTCAATTTCGACGGGCGATCCGCAATTGCCGATCTGAACGAACTGCCAGGCGAATTCCGGTTTCATCAGAACAAGACCCTCGTCCCAGTGATGCAGGTCGTCTGAATACAGCAGAAAAAGATTTTCGCTGTCCTGGCGCGCAATCATCGCAAAGCGCCCGTTGATGCGCCGTGGAAAAAGCGCCATGCCCTTGTTGCGGGCTGCCGGACCCCGCAGCGGCGTCAGTGTGAAACTCAGAAAATCCTGGGTTTCCAGAAGCTCCGAGCGGATCGATGAGCCGCTATACGCTGTATAGGTGGCAAAATAGACGGTCTTGCCATCGTCATCGAAAGCCACGAACCGGGCATCCTCTATCCCGTTCGATTGAGCTTCCGTGACCGGAAAGATCACACGTTCGCTGAGATCGCTTTCACTATCGAAGCTGATGCCGATGCAACCTGCCGGTGACAGGCCATCACTGGCATGGATGTGCGGCAGACCCGCGAGGCGAACCGGCGGATCGATGGTGACGGCTCCCTCGGCATCGATCATGCCGGTTCGGAAAGTCATGGAGGAAATGTGTCCTTCCCCAACCGCGCGCAGGCTGATGATCAACCGGCAGCACCCTTGCGCCATACCGGTCTGGTCGGGATGTGCTACGATGCTCGGATTGAAGAGGGCCGCGGATTCGAACGAATATTCGTTCATGAAATACGCCCCGACCAATTGTCTCTGCTGCTGACTGAAGCTTTGATGTTGGGAGAAGGCATCCTCCATCGCATCGGCCCGCAATTCGAACTGGCGCAGCAGGTTGCGATGCCGGCCTTCGAAATTGTCGAGAATGTCTCGCAGCTGGTTAGTCGTGCCGGCTGGATCGAGAGACAGGACACGGTCAACAATTTCATTGGCCCGGTTTTTGTCGCGTGGGTTCAGATGGCGTGGTTCCGTCGATGGCTTGAAGGGCCGGACGATGACACGGGTGGGATCAGGCCGGAGATAGAGGGCCTGCCGATTGAGGAGGCTTGAATTGGGCAAGGCTGATCCTTTTTTGATTGGCGCTGGAAGAGTGCTTAAGAAAGCTGCTGGAGCTCCGCCAGCTTCGGTGCGGCCTGCGTCAGGCGGGATGCCCGGCCAACTTCAAAGCAGGAGATCAAATAGCAGAGCACGGATTCCGCTCCGCGGTTTTCGTTGGCTCGATCCGGATGCAGTCCGTCCCGGCAACTGCCGGTTTCCGGATCGACAAGGGAAACCCCGTGATCATTGCTGCCGGTAAACCAGGTAAAGGTACGTGTGGCGGCCTCTAGCCATGTTTTGTCGCGGGTAGCATCATAGGCGGCAAGGCAGGCCGAAATTGTGGCTGTCGCTTCCACCGGCTGCTGGTCGAAGAGCTTGGGCGCTTCGCCCACATCGAAAAAGCCATCGGTGCCGACCGGCCTGAACTGGCCACCGGAAGCCGTCTGCTGCTGCATGAGCCAGCCTAGCGTTCTGAGGCCGGTATCCATGAGTTCGTCCGAGCCGGTTGCCATGCCTGTGGCGATCAGGGCTTGCGGAATGCGGGCGTTTTCATAGGAAAGCCCCTCTTCAAACCAATGGCGGTCGGCTGTCGATACCTGGTGCTCTAGCTTCATCAGACGCTCAGCAAGTACTGTGCGCAGCTGTGCTGCCGCGTCGTCCTCTGGCGTGACCCTGCAATAGGCATCGAGGCCGATCAGAGTGAAGGCCCAGGCCCGTGGCGAATGGAAATGTTCGACCACAGGGGCCGCCTTGGCAAACAGGGCCGCAGCCCAGCGGCGGCGCGGCCGGTCGCTGTCGGAGGACGCGCAGATGCCGAGCGACCAGAGCGTTCGGCCATGGCTGTCTTCGGAGCCTTTGTCTTCCAGCCACCGGCGGTCAAAGCTCATGAAGTTGCGAAACTGTTTCAGGTCGGGGTTCCAGGCATGCTGGATGAAGCTGGCGAAAGAGGCGGTTCTGCCGTCATGGATGCCGGTTTCTCCGGCGCCAGCCAGATGGCAAGCAAGGATCAGCGCGCGCGCATTGTCATCGACGCAGTAGCCATGCGCACGGTCCGGCACGGAGAAGACCGCATGCTGAAAGATGCCAGTGTCGTCGCACATGGTATTGAAATGACCGAGTTTCAAACTGGTGCCGTGCTGCGGGCGGGTCATGCTTTGCGTTATGAGATCGCGGATCAGGCGCGGCCGGTAGGCTGCGCGGGCCGTCTCGATGCTTTTCAGATAGAGCGATGCGATATGCGGCCAGATCATCGACCGGCCCGTCTCATAAGCGGCCTTGCGCATCGCCTGACGCGCCTGATCGTCACCCAGCAATCGTGCAATCGCCTCGCCAGTCGCCTGCGCATCGCTGAACGGGACAAGGATGCCGCGATGGTCGTCTAGAAGCTCACGGGCGTGCCAATAAGGGGTCGATACCACGGCGCTGCCCATGCCGAAACTGTAGGCGAGCGTCCCGGATGTCATTTGCGCCTCGTCACGATAGGGCGTCACATACACATCGCACATGGCGATGAAATCGAGGAGTGTCGGCACATCGACGAATTGGTTGAGAAAGACGACGGATCGTTCGACGCCGAGTTGTTCAGCGCGGATGCGCAGGCTGTCGCGATACGCTTCCTTCTCCCGGCGCAGCAGAGTGGGATGTGTCGCTCCAAGCACAATATACAGCGTGTCGGGCTGTACCTTCAGAATGGCCGGCATGGCATCGATGACCACCTCGATACCCTTGTTGGGGGAGAGAAGTCCAAAGGTCAGAATGATCTGCCGTCCGCTATAGCCCATCTTGCCTTTGGCAAGCTCCGGGTCGTGGAAGGCTTTGTCGGGAATGCCGTGGGCGATGACATCAATCTTGCCGGGATCCACGCCATAGACATTTTCGAGAAACTCTCGTCCCTTGTCTGCCATGACCACGACACGGCTCGATGCCCCAGCCACCTGTTGCAACACCCGTTTCTGGGATGGTGTCGGCTCGGCAAGGATGGTGTGAAATGTCGTGATGACGGGAATTCGCAGGTGTGACAGCAGGGTAAGAATGAACTCGCCGTCCGGGCCACCGAAGATGCCGAACTCGTGCTGCAATGAGACGGCCCTGTAATCCCCATTATTCAGGATACGGGCAGCGGTCACATAGTCCTCAATCTCACCATCGCGGACGTCAAACACCACGTTGGCCGGATAGGCGTAGTTCAGTTTGTCATCGGTCATCGCGATGATGCTGGTCTCGATACCCAGCGCCGGATTGGACATGGCGTGGCTGAGGTCGGTGGTGAACGTGGCGATCCCGCACTGCCTTGGAAGCGAATTACCGATAAATGCGATACGCTTGGTCTTGATCATCAAAGGTTCCCTTCAGAACGCCGTCGCCGGTGGGTTGACTGCCGGCTCGTCCCTGGACTGGGAGCCTGCGATGGTGTGAACAGTGAGTGTCTTTCCGGTTCCTCTTGAACCTGGCGTGGCTATCCAGTTGCGGTGATGGATGTCCCCCGATCCTTCTCGATGGCGGCGTCCAGATCCAAATTGTCGATGGCGACAAGGCTTGTTGTCGATCCCTTGGCAATTTCGATCAGCGTTGCCACCCGCCGATAGGCGAGCCAGGAAATGCCAGTAATCTGTTCCTCATCATCCTTGACCTGATAGTCACCGGCGGGCTGCGTACCCTCAAGGCCCGGAAGGGTGAAAGGGCATTCGAAATGCACGATGCGTGTCTTGGTTCTGGTAAACATCGATCTGGCTTCCTTGAACTGGCATGACAGGATAGCAAGCTGGCACAGCGGGTTCGGCACGGCATGAACCGTGTTGCGCAATTTAAAAAATGGAGGCGCCGCATCTATAGACTGTGAGCTGAAACCCGGCCGTTCCGTAGCGAGGCTGAAACTGTTTTATCGAAAGCCATCATGACCGACAAAGCGAATGTCTTGCGCAGATGGAGCCATCATAAAACGGGTGACGTTTCGGCGCAGACCCGGTTTAGTCGTGAGAGATTTCAGGCAAACGCTTTGTGAAGCCGTTGGTGTCAGGCCGAGGCGCATGTTGCAAATTGACTTGAAAGGGTCGATTGACTCGAAAAGACTGTCGGAAGACATGTTGTCCTCCTTTATTGGGGCCAGGGTGCGTGCCGCCCAGAAAATGACAGCGCCCTTACAATGGCTGACATCAGGATAGAAGTGGGGTTCTGCGTCGAGATTGCAAGGCGCGATTGTGATTTATCTCGTGGCACATCCCTCAATCATGGGTTTCCAAGTTATTCTAACCGTTTCTCGCTTGGCGTAACCGCTGACATCAGCGGTTACGCTCATTTTGGGAGCGGAGATGGGACTTTTTCCGATCAATCGTCCAGAGGCACGGATGCTTTCCCGAGTTTTACAGAAGGCTCCCGCGCCCAGACGCGCAGTTTGCCCAGCTTCTCGATGAAATCGGCAATACCATCTTCTCCGGGAAGTCCAATAGTACCTTCATCGAGATCTTCGGTTATGCCAGCCTTCTCGAAAAGGGGCATGGCGCTTTGGGTATAACCGATGAACTTGCAGTGCTGAAAGGCGTCGGCAACGAAATCCCGGGCCGTTGCTTCCTTCACAAGATCTGCCATGCCAGCATCTGAGGTCAGAACCGCCACGGCGTCAAACAGGACGGATGGTCCTCCATCGATCATATGATGCGCTTCGATCCAGGTGCCGTCGGAACCCGTCACTCCGCCAACCTTTGGGGCAATCAACTCGAATTCGGCTTTTGCCGCGGTGACAGCGTCCGTCAGCGCCTTGAGAAGCTTCACGTCGACGCCATCGGTGATCAGGATGCCGAGTTTGCGGCCTTCGAAGCGCTTGGGGCCTCGCTTGATGATGCTGAGTGCAGGGGACGGCTCAAGGTCGTCGCGTGTCGGCACAGCAGCATCAGCCGGCTTGGGCATGCTTTTAAAGCCCAGTTTTTCCGCGACGGTCGTGGCCAGCGTTTCATCGATATTCATCAGATGCGCCACCATCCGCTCCCGGATGACAGGCATTTCCACTTTGCTTAGCTCGAACGTCAGAGCGGCTGCAATGTGGCGCTGTTCCAGGGGCGTTTGGCTGATATAGAATTGCCGGGCCTGGCTGTAGTGATCGGCGAAGCTTTCCGGGCGCAGGCGGACCTTGGTACCCTGTTCCTCCGCAGGAAAGTGACGATAGCCGCGCGTTGGCGATTCCCGGGGTCCCTCGCCAAATGAGTTCGGCTGATAATTCGCTCGACCCACCGGATTGCGCATCGCCATATGGCCATCCTGCTGGAAATTCGCGAAGGGACACTTTGGTGCATTGATCGGCAGATGGGTGAAATTCGGTCCGCCCAGACGTTTCAGCTGGGTGTCGAGATAGGAGAAATTGCGGCCTTGCAGCAGAGGGTCGTTGCTGAAATCGATCCCCGGCGGAACATTCTGCGTCATGAATGCCACTTGCTCGGTCTCTGCAAAGAAGTTGTCCGGCATCCGATCCAGCACCAGCCGACCGATTGCCTTCGGTGGCAGGATTTCTTCCGGGATGATTTTTGTCGGATCGAGCACGTCGAAATCAAAGCTGTCGGCAAATTCCTGATCGAACAGCTGGACCTGCAATTCCCATTCGGGAAAGTTTCCAGACTTGATTGCATGCCACAGATCGCGTCGATGGAAATCCGGATCGGCGCCATTGATTTTGACCGCTTCGTTCCAGGCCACCGATTGAAGGCCGAGCTTCGGTTTCCAATGGAACTTGACGAAGGTGGATTCGTCATTGGCATTGACGAAGCGGAACGTATGGACGCCGAAACCTTCCATAAAGCGCAATGATCTCGGGATTGTCCGATCCGACATGATCCACATGATCATGTTCATGCTCTCGGGCGTCAGAGAAATGAAATCCCAGAAATTGTCATGGGCGGTCTGTGCCTGGGGGAATGCCCGGTCTGGCTCCTGTTTCGCGGCGTGGATAAGATCGGGAAACTTGATGGCATCCTGTATGAAAAAGACGGGAATGTTGTTGCCAACCAGATCCCAATTGCCTTCCTTCGTGTACATTTTCACCGCAAAGCCGCGTACGTCGCGGGCAAGGTCGGCTGAGCCCTTGTTTCCCGCCACCGTCGAAAACCGAACGAAAACAGGGGTTTTCTCACCGGGCCGCTGGAACACGTCGGCGCGCGTATACTCCGCAAAGGATTCGTAGGTTTCAAAGAAGCCGTGGGCACCGTAGCCTCGGGCATGAACGACGCGCTCTGGAATGCGCTCATGGTCGAAGTGGAAAATCTTTTCTCTGAAATGGAAGTCGTCAACGACAAGCGGACCACGATCCCCAATGCGAAGGGAGTTCTGATCGTCTGCGACAGGCCCTCCCTGGGCTGTGGTCAAAACCTGATCATTTTCAGCGATCTGGTGAAGTTCGCCGCCCTTGCCGCGCACAAGTTTCTGATCGTGGATGGTGGCCTCATTCGAGATTGCAGCCGCATTCTTGCCTTGGTTTTGGGACCGTTGCTTTGGCATATTCTCTCCGCGATTTTGTTGATGTACAAAAGCGAACTGAATACGCAGCTGTTGGTTCCATTCTTTTCACGCGCAACCGGTCACAATGCGACGCGGACATCTGCCGCGTCGCATTCCGTCACCATCAGAAACGGTGCCAGGCTCTCTCTGTTTGGGGTGGCTTCAAAACACTTGGCGCAGGACCACGTAAAGCACAAAGGCGATGGCAATCGAGGCAGGCAGCGTCAAGACCCAGGCCATCAGCATATTGCGGACGGTGGACCATTGCAGGCCGGACCCGTTGGCGGTCATCGTGCCGGCAACACCCGATGACAGGACATGGGTTGTCGATACCGGCAGGCCGAAATGGTCGGCGGCCCCAATCGTCACCATGGCGACGATTTCAGCGGCAGCACCCTGGCCATAGGTGAGATGGGTCTTGCCGATCTTTTCACCGACCGTGACAACGATGCGCCGCCAGCCGATCATCGTTCCCAGACCGAGCGCCAGCGCCACAGCAACCTTCACCCAGGTCGGAATGAACTTCGTCGCATTGTCGACCGCCTTGTGATAGGCGCTGACAGCAGCAAGGTCGCTTGCCTCCATCGGCAGCAGCTTCTGCTTGTCGATCAGCTTCAAAGCTTCACCGATCAGGTAAATATCGTTTCTGATATTTTGCACCAGATGGTTTGGAACGGCTTCCAGCGTTGGGAAAGCGGCGACTTCCGCGCTTGTCGCGTGGATATATTGCTGGAGGGCGAGTGTCGTGGTGTCGCTCCAGGTCTTGGTCTTGACGGCATCCGCCACGGTGGCTTTTGCATCTGCGACGGTCACGCCCGGCTTGATATATTTGCCGAGCGCGGTCTCAACCTGCGCCGAGGAAGATTTATAGGCTTCGAGATAATTCACATCCGGCGTGCGATTGAGCGCGAAAGCCGTCGGCACCAGGCCGATCAGGATCAGCATGATCAGGCCCATGCCTTTCTGGCCGTCGTTCGATCCATGCGCAAAACTGACACCGGTACAGGTGAAGATCAGCAGGCCCCGTATCCAGAGCGGCGGCGGCTGATTGGTTTTCGGCTCCTGGTAGAGCGCCTTGTTCTTCACGAACAGCTTCATGGCCAAAAGCAGGATCGCGGAAAAGCCAAAGCCAATCAGCGGTGAGATCAGCAGGGACAGGCCGATATTTGTCGCCTGCGACCAGTCTACCCCGCTCGTTGCCGAACCGGCTGGTGCCAGAAACTGATTGGCGAGACCGACGCCGATAATCGAGCCGACCAGGGTGTGTGAGCTGGAGGAGGGCAGGCCCAGATACCAGGTGCCAAGGTTCCAGACGATGGCAGCGATCAACAGGGCAAACACCATGGCAAGGCCGGAGCCGGAGCCGACCTGAAGGATCAGTTCCACCGGGAGAAGGGAAAGGATGCCAAAGGCAACGGCGCCGCTGGATGTTAGAACACCGAGGAAATTGAAAAATCCCGACCACATGACCGCGAATTCAGCGGGCATCGAGCGTGTGTAGATCACGGTGGCGACTGCATTGGCCGTATCGTGGAAGCCGTTGACGAACTCAAACCCGAGCGCGATCAGAAGCGCAAGCCCCAAAAATATCCAGGGAACCGCGACGGTGCTGGTCAGATCCTGGCCAAGAGCGTAGCCGATATAGCCTAGTCCGACCAACAGGACCACGCCGAACACCGGCATGAACCACTTGCCCGATCCATGCGCCCGGTCAAGGGGATGGCCCGCGCTGTTGAGCGGCGAATTCGAAGGCGCTAATTCAGCCATTCAAGGTCCTCACATTTGATATTTGTTAAGGAGTTTTGGCGGCTTTGAGTGAACCTTTCATGACACCCACCTCGCCACAGGCTTTCTCTTCAATGAAAGAGGTGACTACAAAAGCGCATTTATGCTAGGCGCTGGATGAGCAAAAACCTTTCCGGAAATTTGAGTAGTTGAGATGGATACAATTTAAGCGATTATTTAATTTGTGGTTGCCCAAAGTCATACAGGCGGCTTGTTTCTTCTGTTTCAAAGCGTGAGTGAGCAATAAGTATATTTATTGTCATTGTACCGTGACCTTTCACTAAACATTCGCAGATCCGTTGTTTGGCTGTCATAATGCCGCCCCATTACACGCTCCGTCGAAGGAGCGCATAATGATGCAACATTCTCTAAAACTGGCTGGAATTGGAAAAAGCTTCGCGGCTGATGATATTCTGAAGAATATTGATCTCGAGGTGCATCCCGGCGAGTTCTTGTCGCTTGTTGGCATGTCCGGCTGTGGCAAGTCGACCCTGTTGCGGATCATCGCTGGGTTGGAGCGGCCCGATCGCGGTCAGGTTCTGATCGATAATTCGGATGTGACCGACATGGATCCGAGCGACCGCAATCTGGCGATGGTGTTCCAGTCCTATGCGCTCTATCCCCATATGACCGTGCGGCAGAACATCGCCACACCGCTGCGGATGCGGCGTTTGTCGCTTGCGGGTCGATTGCCGCTGATCGGGCGTCTGGTCGCGCCTTCCGAGATTGTCAAGGACATCAAGCGCAGCGTTGAAGAGGCTGCGGAGACATTGCAGATTGCGCATCTTCTGGACCGGAGACCTGCTCAGCTTTCAGGTGGCCAGCGGCAGCGTGTGGCGCTGGCGCGGGCGCTGGTGCGTTCGCCTGCTGCCTTCTTGATGGATGAGCCACTTTCCAATCTCGATGCCAAGCTTCGCGCCCATATGCGCGATGAGCTTGTCGGCCTGCATCGCCGCCTTGGCGCTACCTTCATCTATGTCACCCATGATCAGATCGAGGCCATGACCATGTCGGATCGTGTCGCGCTGATGCATGAGGGCCGCATCGAGCAATTGGGCACACCCGATGAACTGTACCACCGGCCAGCGACATTGACGGTGGCGCGCTTCATAGGCACCCCATCAATCAACCTTCTGCCTGTCATGATCGGCATGCAGGGACAGGTTACCGCTTTCGGAAAAGACCTCGACCTGCGGGCATTAGACCAGGATGGCGGACCGGCAACGCTTGGGCTTCGGGCAGAAGACCTGCGCGTCCAAGATCTTAGGGCCCAAGATCTGCGTGCAAGCGGCAACGGCTTTGCCGTGCGCGTCCAGCGCAGCGAGACCCATGGCGCCGACCGGTTCGTAACCTGCCGCCTTATCGATGATGAAACGGTCGTGGTGACCATGCGGCAAGGCGCGCGCGACGCCCTCGGTGCTGATGCACATGGTCTGATGACCATTGGCTTTGCACCTGAGCGTGCTCATCTGTTTGGCGCAGATGGCACGCGCTGCGCCGTTTCTATTCGTGAACGGGTGGCGGCATGACTGCTGGCTCGTCCTCAATGGCGCTTACGGCTAAGCCTCGTGCAAGCTGGCAAACAGCCGAGCGCCGGATGGTTCGCCGTGGTCTGTTGTTTGCGGCCCCGGCCGTTTTGCTGTTGCTGGCGATTTATATCGTTCCAATGCTTGTGCTGGCCGCCTTTTCTGTCACGGATTACCAACTCGGTGCTCTCACCATTCACTTTGTCGGGCTCGGCAATTTCATCAAGGCGTTTCACGATCCCGTCTTTATTCGGGCAGTAATCAATACGGCGATCTATGCCGTGATCGTCATTCCTCTCGGCGTGTTCCTGGCGCTCGGCGTCGCGCTGTTGGTTCACAATCGCAAGCGCAGCCGGGCCTTCTGGGAAGTCGCCTATTTCCTTCCGGTCACCGCTACGCTTGTGGCGATGGCAACCGTCTGGCAATTCCTGCTGCACCCCTCACTCGGGCCGGTGAATGCGGCAATCAAATGGCTGGGATTCGAGCCCGTCGCCTTCCTGTCCAATCCGATGCTGCTCATTCCAACCATGGCATGGATTGGTGTCTGGCAGGTTCTCGGTTTCAACATGGTGCTGTTTCTTGCCGGGCTGACGGCCATTCCTAAAGATCTACATGAGGCGGTGCGGTTGGATGGCGCCAAAAATTCCATCGACCGGTTTTTCACCGTCACCTGGCCAATGCTGGGACCAACGACCCTGTTCGTGGTTGTCACAACATCGATCTCGGCTTTCAAGGTTTTCGAGACGGTGGCGGTACTGACCAAGGGCCGGTCCGGCTCGGAAACCTTGTTGTTCGATCTCTATCTCGAAGGGTTCGAGTATTCGAATACTGGCTACGCCGCAGCTTTGACACTGCTCTTTCTGGCCATCGTCCTGATCCTGTCGATTGGCCAGACTCTGCATATGGACCGGAAGGTACATTATTGATGACCCGGTTTCGTACCTATCTTCCGCATATCCTCCTGGCCGCTGGCGCTTTCGTCATGCTCTTGCCGTTCTACTGGATGGTTTTGACCTCGATCCGTTCGCCATCGGAAATATTCAATGTTTCCCTCTGGCCGATCCCGGAAAAATTCGAGGGCGTGGAAAACTACGCAAGGGCCGCCAGTCAGGTGCCGATGGCCCGCTTCATGCTGAATGGGGTCATCGTCTGTTTTGGCATCCTGTTCGTCCAGGTCGTGACCGCGGTTCCCGCAGCCTATGCTTTGGCTAAACTTCGCTTTCCGGGGCGAAAACTGTTGTTGACGCTGGTGATTGCCGCGCTCTGCGTGCCGATCCAGGCGCTGGCTCTGCCGCTGTTTGTCGGACTGGCGAAGGCGCAGCTCCTCAATACCTATTTCGCCATGATGGCGCCCTTCTTCCTGTCGGTTTTCGCAATCTTCCTGTTCCACCAATCCTTCCGCAGCTATCCCGATGAAATCATCGAGGCGGCGCGGATGGATGGTTTTTCCGAGATGGAAATCTGCTGGGGCCTGGTCTTGCGCGGCTCGTTGCCGTCGCTCGCAGCGTTTGCGGTCTTTTCGCTGGTTGCCCATTGGAACGATCTCTATTGGCCGATGATCGTGATTTCCGACACCAATCTGGCTCCGCCGCCTCTGGGTATGCTGTTGTTCGCGGATGTTGAATCCGGCGCGAATTACGGTGCGCTGATGGCTGGCGCTACACTGATTACCGCGCCGATGGTGCTGTGCTTCCTCCTGGCACGGCGGCACTTCATCGCGGGTATCACCATGACCGGCGTTAAGTGACGTCGTTCACATGCTCCTCCTCCCAACCTTTTCGGAGACGACAATGAAAATCAACCGACGCACCGTGGTGAGCGGTCTGGCTTTGGGCCTCGCTGCTGCCGGGCTTTCCACGCCCGTGCTGGCTGCCGACGAAGTCACGCTCAACGTGCTTTACAATCTGCCGGGCTTCACGAAATTCCATCAGCCGCTGGCCGATGCGTTCATGAAGAACAATCCGAATGTAAAGATCAATTTTCTGGCGCCCGCTCCAGGCTATAACGAGGGTCAGCAGCAGGTCCTGCGCGCTGCCGTGACCGGCAATCTGCCGGATGTTTATTTCTCAGGCTTCAACCTGACCGCGGAGCTGGTTCACACACTGGCACCCCGCAACCAGATCACCGATCTGGCGCCCTTCATCGCGGCGGAAGGCGGCCAGGCCTTCCTCGACAAAAATTACAACCCGAAAATGGCGGCCCTCGGCCAGATCGATGGCAAGCAATACGGCCTCCCCGTCAATGCCTCCTCGCCAATCATCTATATCAATGCTGATCTGGTAAAGAAGGCTGGCGGCGATCCGGACAATATGCCGAAAACCTTTCCCGGACTGATCTCGCTGGCCAAGAATATCCACGCGCTCGATCCGAAAATCTCCGGCATGGGTTACGACATCAATGGTTGGCCGGATGACTGGCTTTGGCAGGCATTGGTTCTCGAGCAGGGCGGCACATTGGTCAACGAAAAGACCAAGACTGTGGCTTTTGACAACGAGATTGGCCTCAATGCTCTGAAAATGGTTCGCCAGTTCGTGACCGAGGGTGGTCAGACCCTGCTCGACTGGGACCAGTCCCGTCAGCAATTTGGTGCTGGTCTCACTGGTTTCATATTCTCGACACCGGCCCATGTTCAGACGATCGAGGGACTGGTGGGCGACCGTTTCAAGCTGAAGACGGCAACCTTCCCGCTGGACAACCCGGAAAAGGGTGGCGTACCGACGGGCGGCAACTCAGCCGTGATCCTGACGCAGGACAAGGCCAAGCAGGACGCCGCCTGGAAATATCTGAAATGGATCACCGGGCCTGAGGCGCAGAACACCATCGTGCGGATCACCGGCTATCTGCCGACCAACAAGCTTGCCACCGGTGCCGACTATCTTGCGCCTTATTATGCCGAGCATCCGAATGTAAAGACCGCCTCGCTCCAGGCAGACCGGTCCTTGCCTTGGGCCGGTTACCCAGGCGGCGATTCCGTTCGCGTCTGGCGCACCCAGCGCGACATTATCGGCACGGTCATGCGCGGTGAAGTGACGCCGGAGGTTGGCCTGAAGCAGATGGTCGACCAGACCAACGCCTTGTTGAAATAGGCCAATCGTTAGGACATTGACGATGGTGGCGCATCGTCCTCTTTGAAGACCGGCAAGGCTGCGGGGAATGTTCTCCGCAGCCATTTTCCAGAAAGACGGATAATGAAGATCATCCAGATCACCGATACCCATCTTATGCCGCCGGGCATGGTGGTGAACGGAGTCGATCCCGAAAAACAGCTGCGTGCGGCGGTGGGCGACATTGTTAAAAAACATGCCGATGCAGATCTTCTGGTGATGACCGGTGATCTGTGTAACTACGGCGACCCCGAAGCCTACGCGATATTCTGGCGCCAATACCGTTCGACATCCGCCTGATGCTGGGCAACCATGACCGCAGGCCGGAATTCCAGGCTGCTTTTCCGGGGCAGCCATCCGATAGAAATGGTTATGTCCAGTCCTTTTTGGATACAGAATTCGGACGGCTGCTGTTCCTGGACAGTCACGAAGCGGGCGTCATCGGCGGCATGTACGGTGCCGACCGCCTTGCATGGCTCGATGCTACCTTGGAAAGCGCTGGCGATTTGCCCGTCACGGTTTTCATCCATCATCCCCCGATGGACTGCGGTATCCGGCATTTCGAAAAGATCGGCCTGCATGACGATGGCGCGCTGATGAGCCACCTCAGCGCCCACAGCGCAGGGATCCGTCATATTGTGTTCGGCCATATTCACGTGCCGCTTGCCGGCACGAGCGCCGAAGGCATCAGCTACAGTTCAGGCCAGGCCTGCGCGCACCGGTTCATCACCGATCTCGATGCGCCCGACCCGCTCTGGACCGGCGGCAATCCCTGCTATCGGATCATCTGCCTCGATAATCACGGGCTGCGTGCCTATAGCGCCGAAGTGGGTGAGGCTATCCTCGGACAAGCATCCATTTGCGAAGGGCCGTGATCGAATTCCTGCCACTCATTCCAGGATAAATCACGGGCCAGGATAAATCGCCGGTCGTCGTTTTTCTCTGCTTGCATTTTTCTAAATCCAAAAACCGCACCGCTGTCTCCAGCGGTGCGGTTTCCGGTATCGTCTTATCGCTGGACCGAGATGAAATGATCCGTTGTGAACTCTTCAACGGCCCATTTGCCATTAAAGCGTCCGAGACCGGAGTTTTTCTCTCCACCAAACATCACATGCGGATAGTCATGGATGGTGATGTCGTTGATATGGGACATTCCAGCTTCAATCTGCTGAGCAAAGGCCAATCCACGGGCCTCGTCACGGGTGAAGACGGCGCTGGAAAGGCCAAATTCGGTGTCATTGGCGAAGGCCAAAGCCTGGGCTTCATCTTGAGCGCGGATGATCGGTGCGACCGGGCCAAAGATCTCATTGCGGGCGAAGTCGGAATCGTTGGTCACATCGGCAAAGACATGTGGTGCCACCACCCGTCCCTCAATGGGGCCGGATACGCATTCGCGGAAGCCGCTGTCGCGCGCCCGCGCAATGCTTGCGGTCACGCTGCGCAGCTGGCTGTCGTTGCAAAGCGGGCCGATCAAGGTATCCGGCTCGTTCGGATTTCCGAATTTGATCGTCTTTACCGCAGCAGTAAAAGCCTCGACGAAATTGTCATAAATCGAGGCGTCGACGATGATGCGGTTCGTGCTCATGCAGATTTGGCCTTGATGCATGAAACGACCGATCAGGGCCGCTCCAACAGCCTTTTCCAGATCGGCATCATCGAGAACCACCAGCGGTGCATTGCCGCCAAGCTCAAGGCCGACACGCTTCAGCAGGGAGGATTCACCCGCCACCTGGGCGATATGGCGTCCGACGGGCGTGGAGCCGGTAAAGGTGAGGACGCGAGGAACCGGATGACGCGAGAAAGCGTCGCCGATGACGCTCGAGCTACCGACCACGACATTGAGCAAGCCTGCTGGCAGGCCAGCTTCCTCATAGATCTTGGCCAAGAGAAGGCCGCCTGTGACCGGCGTGTCGTTCGACGGTTTCAAAACGACGGCGTTTCCAAGCGCAAGCGCCGGCGCGACAGAGCGGTTCGACAGATGCAGCGGAAAATTCCACGGGCTGATAACACCGACGACGCCGACGGGCTTCTTGTAAACCCGCGCTTCCTTGCCTGGCTTGTCGACCGGAATGATATGTCCCTGGGCGGCCGCGGGCAAGGTGACGGCTTCCAGCATGCCAGCGCGCACCGCGCCCCATTCTATGCCAGCCTTGATGCGTGTACTGCCGGATTCACGGATAATCCAGCTAATGATTTCTTCCTTGCGGGCGTCAAGAATCGAGACCGCTCTCAGAAACACCGCTGCGCGCTCGCTCGGCAATACCCGCGCCCATTCGGTTTGGGCAGCCTTGGCTGCACCGAAGGCACGATTAAGGTCGTCAAGGCTTGCCTGGGATATTTCCGCCACAACCGTATCATCGTAAGGATTGCGATCAAGGGCCGTCTTTCCCTCGGTGCCTTCCACCCAGCGACCGGCAATATACTGTCCGGAAAACCCTTCATAGGCCTGTGGTTGGAATGCGGACTGACCAATATTCTGTTGCAAGACGTCTCCTCCTCTTGCCGGTTTTACGCGCCTTCGCCACGCCAATGCCGCCAGCATAGGATGGCGGTAAACGAAGGCGGTCTATCTCTTTGCGGCGGGAAGAATACGGCGAAAGCTTCAGTCAATCAATATGAATTATTGATTTATGATAAAAATGGTAATTCATAATTTTTATTGTATCAATAAATGAGTTTATAAGGCGCTTAAGCCAGAGGCTTTTGACGTCCTTAGTTTTCAAAGGCCTTCACCATCCAATCCAGGATGGCTTTGGCGTCCTTTGGTTGTGTCGTGTCGATATTCAAAACCGGAGCAAGCCCGATGGGTTCCGCACGCTGCGCGAGTTCGATAAGTTCCGGGATATAGGATGCGCCGGGATGTCCGGGAAGGCGGTTTTCAAGCCTTGATCTATAGCGCTCGCCTATCGTTTCGGCTGGGGCGTGGCACCAGAGTTCAACGATCTGTGTGATGCCAGCCATCGCGATATGCTCTTTCAGAACATCTGCTGGCTGAAATCCAAACCAGGCATCGACGATGAAGGTGGTTCCCGGTGCGGCATCGCGGATGATGGAGAAAATCGACTTATAGCTCGCGCGTCCCAGGAGGCGATTGAAGGGGCGGTCGACATCGTCAATCAATTCCAGAAAAGGGTTTTTGATCTCATCCAGGCTCAACACCTGCCAGCCGGTTTCACCGGCGATTTTATGGGAGATCGCGCTTTTGCCGGAGGCGGGTACGCCGTTTACCATGACCAGTCTCTTGCCATGGGCAGGTTTGCCAGGATGATCGGCGTTGAGGAGATCGAAGGCCGCCAGCCCGCAACCGATGACACCGGCATCGTCATCGAGGCGCGCTCCCCTGATATCCGCTTCATACCAGGTCTCGCTACGAGGCAGAAAATTGAGGGCGGCTAACGCTGCCTTGCCCATGCCTCCACCCAGCAGAACCACGTCCGGGTCGAAGGCGGCGGAGAGCGTGTTGATGGCTGACTTCAGAGGCGCGGCCCATGCTGTCATCACCTGCAATGCAACCTTATCTCCTGATTCCGCCAGAGCCAGGATGGCTTCAAATCGTGTTTCAGGTGCGTAGCCTGCCTCGCGGAGATGACGTTGCAGGGCGGTTCCTGAGGATTCCGTTTCAATACAGCCGCGTTGACCGCAGGGACATGGCTGGCCATGGAGATTGACGACAAGATGGCCCAATTGGCCAGCGCATCGTCTGCCATTGACGATCCGGCCATTTTCCATGACGGCGCCGCCAATCCCGGTTCCGATGGTCAGCATGACAGAACTGTTCATGCCCCGCGCAGCACCCACGCGGGCCTCGCCAATCAGGGCCATGCTGCAATCATTTGCAACGGTCACCGGACGACCTGATGTTGCTGACATCTCAGACTGGAGATCGCAGCCGGATAAATTCAGAAATCCACCCGATATGATCTCTCCTGTCCATCCATCGACACGGCCGGGTATTCCTATTCCAATCGCCGTGGCGCGCTCCCCATCCATCTCGTGGATCAGGCTCTTTATAAGAGTGACAGCCTTGGAGGGGTCGCGGCTGCCTGTAACCGACGTCTTACGGATGATTTCGCCTTTCGGCGAAATCTGTGCCGCACGCATGTTGGTTCCGCCGACGTCGATGCCGATAGAAAACAATGGAAGAGACATGACATCCGCCGATCTTACGCCGCAACTCTCTGCTTGTTGCGATAGCGCCCGATAATGTCTTGAATATCATGCAATCGGGACACGGCAATTGTCGAAAGCTTCTCTTTCGAGATATTTCGGTCGAGGTCGATGCAGTCTTTCCAAAGGGAGCGGCCAGCGATGACGCCGGAGGCCCCGTTCTTCATGGCCGCCTCGACCTGGAGAAGGAAGGTTTCATGGTCGACGCCAGCCGAAAGAACGGCCCAAGGGACGTCACCGGCTACTTTCGTGACCTCGGCGCAGGCTTTTTCGGAGCCGGGATAAGGAATTTTCAGAACTTTGGACCCCAGCTCCAGGCAGGCGCGTGAGCCTTCGACAATAAGTTGCGGAATCTTCGCCTGATAGTCCTCGCGGCTTTCGCCTTCAAGCTGGTAGGTCAGGAATTCGACGACCAGAAGAAAGTCCTCGCGGGCGAAATCCTCTATGGTCCTCTTCAGGGTTTCAAGGTTTGCAACATTGGCCGCCGGAGTATCCATCCGCAGATAGACCATGATTTTGCCGCCGGTGGCACCAAGAGCGCGAACGCGCCGCGCATCGACGCCTTCCACCATCTTGGAAATGCGGTAGCCTTCGGGTGAGGTGTCCCATCCGGAGGCATCGATACCGATCAGAAGTGCGGTATCCCTTGGAAGAATATCATTGTCGATCAGCCCGGGTACGGCGCAGACCGGATCAACGAGCACGCAGCCGGCATGAGAGGCCAGATAGCGTGCAATATCGGCCTTGGTTTCACCAAGAATATCATTGCCGATTTTCGCTTGTTCTTCCGGGGTCGCGGCAAGAATGGATCGCATGCCGCCGCGCTGATCACATGCAATGACCATCATGGAGCCGCTGCCATTGCAAATCTGATGGTATCCGCGTCGTTCTGCCGTTGTCATCACTGTCATATGCACACTCCGAAAGAAATTGCAGGCAAAAGCGGACAGCGCAAAGCTGGAGCCATGCGGAAGCCCTCCTGCGTCAGGTGATTTAAGGATGCCTTGGAAGCCAAAGGGCCTGGGAAGTCACAAGCCCTTGGAAGTCACAGGGAACAGCGCCGAGTTGCATTGAGTCTGCGACCGTTTCAGTGTAGCCTTCCCGCTTCGTGTAACACATTTCAGAAAGGAATTGCAAGCTGCTTCCGCAAACTTCACAGGATACGGCGTCCCGCGCGACATTGCATATGGTCGCAAAGCTGCATTACGAAGCTGAGATGTCTCAGGTTGAGATCGCTCGCAAGCTTGGAATCTCGACCGCGACCGTCTCTCGTTTGCTTCAACGGGCCAGGGTACTTGGGATCGTCAAGATCGAGGTGCTTGACCTTGTCTCGCCTGCCGGTCTGACGCAGGAACTGATCGAAGCGCTGTCCCTGAAGAGGGCGGCGGTGATCGATACGCCATCGACAGGTATTCTGGGCGCGCTGGCAAAGCCGTTGGGCGATTTGCTCAAGGAAGAAGGTCTGGCCGCCGGATCGGTCATCGGTATCGGTTGGGGTCGTGCCATACGTGAGGTTATTGCCGCAGGCTTGCCGCGTATTCCTGGCATTATCGCCGTTGCGTTGAACGGTGGTCTCCAGCAATCAGCGCCGCATTTCCAGATTAGCGAATTTGTCCGCCAGGCCGCCGATCAGTTGGGTGGCAGCGCCCATTTTCTACATGCGCCTTATCTTTCCTCCGCCGAATTGAAGGATGCCTTTCTTGCTGATTCATTCGTGCAGGAAACAACGAAGCTTTGGGATCGCCTGGATTGCGCGATTGTCGGCATAGGGCTGCCGCATGCTATCAATCCGCCCGAGGCGAGTGCCGCGACAGTGAATGAGCGCGCCATTGGAGGCGCGGTTGGTGACGTCATCAGGCACTATGTCGATATCAACGGCAAGCTTTTGTCCTGGGATGGGGAAGAGCGAATGATTGCGGCATCCAGCCAGCAGCTTTGCAAAGCCAAACTGTCTATCGGTGTGGCCGCGACCGTTGAAAAAGCGGCTGGAATCATCGGCGCTGTTCGCTCCGGAATGATCAATTCCCTGGTCACCGACGCCAATACCTGCATCGCAATTCTCAATCTTCTCCAGCAAGATGCGCCTTCCCAGGGGGCGGAAAAACAAACGAAAGCGAAAAAGAAATAAGTTTCTGAAAAAAATTTCTTGACGGCAGGCTGAAAACGGCGTGATGATGCTGTCGTGAATTGAATGCTTAATTCACGGGAGATGACTGTTTCGATTTGGGAGGAGAGAAACATGGAACGTCGGCGTTTTCTTCAATCTGCGACCGCGCTTGCCTTGTCCGCACCGGCTGTTCTGGCGGTTACGCGTGCTCAGGCCGAAAATAAAAAATTCAGAATTGCGCTGATTCCGGGTCTGACGACCGATGCGTTTTATATCACGATGCATAAGGGCGCAGAAGCAGCAGCAGCTGCCATTGGCGCACAGATTATTTTTCAAGGCGCTCCAGATTTCAACCCTGTTACACAGGTCCCGGTTCTTGATGCGGTCATTGCGAAAAAGCCGGATGCCATTCTCATCGCACCCACCGATACCACCCAGCTGGTGCAGCCGTTGAAAAAGGCCGCGGATGCGGGCATTCCAATGATCACGGTCGATACATTCATCGGGACAGGTGACTATCAAACGGGTGCAGGGGACGGGGACTTTCCGTTGTCCTATATCGCATCGGACAATGTTCTGGGCGGCGAAATTGCAGCGCGCTCTCTGGCGTTGGCCATTGGTGACAAAGGCAAGGTCTATGTCTCCAACGTTAAGCCAGGAGTTTCGACAACGGACCAGCGAGAGCAAGGGTTCAAATCCGAGATGGCCAAACATCCCGGCATTACGGTTCTCGAAACGCAATTCAATGACAATGACGCCAACAAGGCCGCATCTCAACTCCAGGCGGTCTACGCCCGCAATCCAGATTTGGCCGGGGTATTTGGTGCCAATCTGTTTTCCGGGCTTGGATCGGCGAACGGTGTCCAGCAGGCTGGCCAATCCGGTACAATCAAGGTTGTGGCTTTCGATGCGCCAGGGTCAGTGGTGGATAATCTGAAATCCGGCCTTATCGATTTTGCAATCGCCCAGCATCCTGCGGAAATCGGCTATTACGGGGTGATCTCCGCCTATGCGCACCTGACCGGGCAGTCCATCCCAACCAAGATTGGGACTGGCTTTACTGTCATCAACAAAAGCAACGTGACTGATCCAGCCGTCGCTCGGTTCATCTACGCTGAATAGACCTCCACGGCCTCGTTAAAACGTCAGCCAAGGCTGATCGGACGCCAGGATAAGGCTTCCGAGTCCCTTCATTGACAGCTGACCAGAACTCAGGATGGAATTCATGCTGGAAAACCAGACCATGGCGCCCGAGAACACCCACGCCGTCGCACCTCAGGCAGACCATGCCGACGTCACCAAGACGATCGTGCAGCGCATTGCTCAGTTGCGGGCGTGGGTCTTTCTGGCCGCACTCATTGTGATCTTCGAGATTTGGGCGCAGACAGATTTTGGAGGGACGTTCGTTGGTTCACCCTTCAATTGGCAATCGGTTGCGGTCTTTGCCGTTGCGCCCCTTCTGTTGGCAATCGGCCAGACCTTCGTCATCATCTCTGGCGGCATCGATCTTTCCGCAGGTTTCATCATGGGGCTTGCGGCGGTTGTCGCTGCCCACGCCACCAATTATTTCGGGGTTTTCATGCCTTTGCCGGCTGCCATGGTATGCGGCATCCTCGTCGCCATCCTTGCAGCGACAATTCCAGGCATCATCAACGGGCTGCTGATCTCCAGGCTGAACGTACCCCCTTTTATCGGCACGCTCGGCATGTTTGGCGTTGCCCGAGGAGCGGCTTTCCTTCTTGCCGGAGGAACAACGGTACCCGTCAAAAACTCCTATTTCGCAGCGCTTGGGAATGGACGGATAGAAGGTATCCCTTATCTCGTTCTGGTGACCGCCGTTTTCGTGCTGTTTATGCATTACATTCTCAGCCAGACACGGTTTGGGCAGCATAATTATGCGATTGGCGCCAATGCCCAGGCCTCACGCCGGGCAGGCATCGATATCAAAGGCCATATTTTGCGGCTTTATATCCTGTCCTCTGTCTGCGCGGGTCTTGGCGGCGCATTATACGCCGCGCGTTTCACGGCAGGCGCTGCCCAGGCCGGGGAACCCTTGCTTCTCGACAGCGTAGCGGCCGTGGTGATTGGCGGTGCCAGCCTGTTTGGCGGCTCGGGAACAATCATCGGAACGGTGGCGGGAGCCCTGGTCATCGCGGTCATCCAGTATGGCCTGGTGTTCATGAATGTTGAGCCATTCTGGCAATTCATTGCCGTTGGCGTCGTCATCATCATTTCCGTTCTTATCGATCAGGCGCAACGCCGCTTCAGTGGAGTCAAACATGCTGAGTAATGTCGCCCCCCTTCTCGAAGTTCGTAATTTTTCCCGGTATTTCGGCGCTGTGAAAGCCCTTGATAATTGCTCGCTGACGGTCGGTGCCGGTGAAGTCGTGGCCTTGGCCGGCGACAATGGCGCCGGAAAGACCACCATGATCAAGGCGATCTCCGGGGTCTATTCGCCCACTTCGGGTGAAATTCTGATCGATGGCTCCCCGGTTGCCTTTTCCTCGCCGCAGGATGCCCGGGAAAAGGGGATCGAGACCATTTACCAGGACCTGGCTCTCGCCGATAATCTGTCCATTGGCGCCAATATTTTTCTTGGCCGTGAGCCAATGAAACGCGCTTTTGGTTTTATTCCAGTCCTTGACCGCAAGGCGATGGCCAAGGCCGCAGCCGATACGATGGCTCTCCTGGACTTCCATGTGAAGCGACTGGATGCCCCGGTCAGCAATTTTTCGGGCGGACAGCGCCAGGCGGTGGCAATCGGTCGGGCCGTTTACTGGAATGCCAAGATCCTGATCATGGACGAACCGACAGCAGCGCTGGGCGTGCCGGAGCAGCGTAAGGTTGTTGCGCTGATCAAATCGCTGAAAGCCCAAGGTCGGGGCGTTATTTTCATCTCCCATAATTTGCAGGACATATTCGCGGTATCGGACCGTATCGTTGTCCTGAGACGGGGTGTTGTCGCGGGAACGCGCAATATTGCCGATACCAACCACGACGAAGTCGTCAAGCTGATGATTGGTGGGTAATCCTAGAAGTCAGCAAGCAAATCAACGCGGGATTATACTCATGTGGGAACTTGATGGGAAAGCAATCCTCGTCACCGGTGCCAGCGGTGGAATCGGCGGCGCGACGGTGAAAAAGCTGAAAGAAGCCGGGGCCCGGGTCTATGCGGCCGGAAGGTCACGAGACGAGCTTGACAAGCTGGCCGCGCAGACCGGTTGTGAGACGTTGATTTTCGATCTCACTTCGGAGGACGAAATTCGCAGGGCAGTAGAGGATTTGCCGTTGTGGGGCGTGGTGAACTGTGGTGGCTTTGGCGGCGAAATCGCCACCCCGCAGGAAACCGACATTTCTATCTTCGACAAAGCCATTGCCATCAATGTGAGAGGCGCGCTTCTCGTCACCAAATACGCATCGCGCTCGATGATCAAAGAAGGCAAGGGTGGCTCAATCGTCAATGTCTCGAGCCAGGCAGCACTGGCGGCATTGCCGGGCCATGTCTCCTATGCATCTTCCAAGGCGGCACTGGACAGCATTACCCGTGTCAGCGCGCTTGAACTTGGCAAATACAAAATTCGGGTCAATAGCGTCAATCCCACCGTTGTTATGACGGAGATGTCCGCATTTTATTGGGGCCGCCCGGAGATCGGCGAACCCTTCCTGGAAAAAATGCCGTTGGGACGGTGGGCTACTGTCGATGACATCGCAAAGCCGATCCGCTTCTTGTTGAGTGATGAGGCATCAATGATCACCGGTGTCTCTCTCCCCATTGACGGTGGCTTTACAGCCTGTTGATCGCCTCGTCGCTCAGGCCGTGCAAGATCCGCACCCAGGATCGGGTGCCCTTGTGAAAAGAGGTGAGGTTGTATTTTTCATTGGGCGAGTGAACGCAGTCATCGTCCAGCGAAAAGCCTACTAACAAGGAGTCCATGCCGAGCATGGACTGAAAGCTGCCGACAATCGGGATTGATCCGCCGCCGCCGACAACAATGGCCGGCTTTGGCCATTCCTGTGAAAGAGCCGCCTTGGCCGTGGCGAGGATTGGCGAGTCATAGGGCAATTGAATGGCAGGTGAGGCCCCTTCGGCCTGAAATTCAACCCGGCAATCACTAGGTAATTTTGAGGTTACATAGGCGCGAAAGCTGTCGCGGATTTTTTGCGGGTCCTGTTTTCCCACCAGACGGAAGGATACCTTGGCCATCGCCTCGGCGGCAATTACGGTCTTGAAGCCCTTGCCGGTATAGCCGCCGGACATGCCGTTGATCTCGGCGGTCGGGCGCGCCCAGAGCAATTCCAGAACGCTACGGCCTTTTTCGCCTGACGGGACGGACAGGCCGATATCGGTCAGGAACGCGGGTTGGGTCTTCTCCAGATCCGCCCAGACGGCCTTGATATCGGGCGGTGTTTCCTCGACGCCATCATAAAAGCCGGGCAGGGTCACGGCACCGGTTTGATCATGCAGGCCAGCCATGATATCGCTCAGGACATGCAACGGATTGGCTGCGACGCCACCATATCCGCCCGAATGGAGGTCACGGCTGGCGGCCTTGATGGTGATTTCCTCGCCAACCAGACCGCGCAGGCTGGCGCAGATCGCCGGTGTTTGCGTGTCCCACATGCCGGTGTCGCAGACCATGGCAAAATCAGCCTTCAACTCCTGAGCATGGGCTTCGAGAAAAGGCTGAAGCGACGGCGATCCCGATTCCTCCTCGCCTTCGAAGAGAATGGTCACACGCACCGGCAGTCCGCCCTTGGTTTCCTTGAAGGCGCGTAGAGCCTCGATGAAGGTCAGGAGCTGTCCCTTGTCATCCGAAGTACCGCGTCCGGTGATGATCTTTTCTCCGGTTGAACCGTCACGAATAGCTGGGTCGAACGGGTCGTTTTGCCATAAGTTCAGCGGGTCCACCGGCTGAACATCGTAATGGCCGTAAAAGAGCACATGCGGGCAATCCGCGGTTTGGCCCTCGTGATGCGCAACCACCATCGGATGACCTGACGTGTCGCGCACCGATGCGGCAAAGCCCAGTCCGCTCAGATAGGTCGCCAGGAAATCCGCAGCCTTGCGGCAATGCGGGCTGTAGGCCGGATCGGTGGAAATCGAGGGGATACGCACCAGATCGAACAGTGTTTCCAGACTGGAGGGCAGATTGTCATCGACATGGGCGAGGACGGTTTCAAGATCGGTCATGGGCAGATTTCCAGTCGGTCGTGGGATGGATGTTTGCAAAGATCAGTCTGTTCGAGCCGCCGCCATCGCCGCCTGCAAATCGCTCCACAGCGCCTCGGTCCCCTCAAGCCCGACATGGAGACGCACAGACAGCGGATCGACGCCGAAGGCATCCGCGAAACTCGGCGGCGCTTTCTGGTTGGCCACCACATCGCCGGGGACGACGAGACTTTCATGACCACCCCAACTGACGCCCAGTTTGAACAGTTTCAAATGGTCGCAGAAGGTTTGAATATGGATGACATCCTTGAAGATGAAGGAAAACAGCCCGGACGTGCCATGCAGGCCCGGCGGCAAGCCATTGTTCAGCGCCGGATGGCAGACTTTTTCGACGATATCGAGCGCCTGCAAACGATGGGCAATCTCCAGCGCTGAGGCCTCATGCGCCTTCATGCGGATCGGCAATGTGCGCATGCCCCGGATCAGCAGCCAGGCATCGAAGGGAGACAGTTTTCCGCCGAGATAAGGCAGCGTTTCATTGCGAATACGATTGATCAGTTCCTTGGGGCCAGCCACCACACCGGCGACAACGTCACTGTGACCGCCGAGATATTTCGAGGCCGAATGCAGGACGAGATCGACGCCGAGCGATAATGGCTTCTGGAACACCGGGCTTGCCCAGCTGTTGTCAATCATCGACAACACGCCGTGCTGTTTGGCAAGAGCGGCAAGCGCGCCAACATCATGGGCGTCCATCACCCAACTGGTCGGGCTTTCCAGATAGAGAAGCTTTGCGCCCGGAAGCGCCTTGGCCACGGCATCCTCATCGCGGCCATCGACATAAGTAACCTCGATGCGCATGCGCTTCAGCATGGTCTCAAAGAACCTGTAGGCATCGGGATAGAGGTGGCGAACGGCAACGACCCGATCTCCCGGCTCGACAAAGCTGAGGACGGTCGAGGATATCGTCGCCATGCCACTGGCAAAGGCCAGCGCATCTTCCGCGCCTTCCAGTTTGGCCAGCATATCCTCAAAAATCCGCACGGTGGGGTTCAGCCCGCGTGAATAAACCGGTCGAAGTTTTTCACCGCGATAGGTCGCGACCATCTCGTCATAGTCGCTGAAGGTGAACAGCGACGTCTGCACAATCGGCGGCACCACCGCATCATAAGCATTGGCCTCATCATGCGCCGTAATCAGCGATGCCTGTTGCAGGTAATCGAGAGCGTCGCTCATTTGGACATTTCCTTGATGTCTTCTTCCACCACGGCAAGAATTTTGAGGGTTTCACGGCGCGCACCTTCACTGTCCTGGTCAGCAATGGCGCTGAACAAGGTGCGATGAAAGGGAAAGGAGCGGCGGGCAAAATCGGGCCGGTCAAACGGCTTATGCCAGAAGCGTTCGAAGGCTTCGCGCATCTGCTCCAGAAGCTGTTTGAACAGCGGGTTATGCGTGGCATCGTAGATCGCCACATGGAAAGCCAGATCTTCCTTGCCGGATGTTCCCTTGGCCAGATGCACCCGCTCCATTTCATCGAGCTTTTCCTCGATGATCCGCAAATCCTCTTCCGTTCGGCGCATCGCAGCCAAGGCTCCGGCCTCGACTTCAATGCCACGACGCACTTCCAGCGTTTGCAAAAGAGCATCGCGTAAATTCACCGTCTCCAGCATCAACGGCATGTGGACCGTGGCAGCACTCACAGGCTGCAAAAGATAGGTCCCGCTGCCTTTTCGGGTCTCCACCACGCCCAAAGCCTGAAACCGCCCGATCACTTCACGCACTGTTGAACGGCCAACACCGAGCGCGTTCATCAATTCGCGTTCCGTCGGCAGGCGATCTCCACGCTTGAGACCGGCCTTGTTGATATAGCCGACCATGGCCCCACTCACCTGCTGAACACGGTCCAGCGGTGGCAGTGCGGCGATATGCGGATCTTGGCTCAGGGCGCGTTTGGGGAACATTGTCACGACTCTTGCTTCTCCTGCCGACCGCTTGACAATTGGTCTGACATCTTAGCAGTATGCCGCCCACGAACAATGTCAAGGCGACCGAAGGGGCATTTGGCCTACTCCAAAAACTGAATTTCATCGTCGCGGATACGGCGGAAGAAATGAAAACAATAATTTATCCGCACACATAAAAAATGAGGGTGCCGCAAAGGCGCGAACAAACAAACTGGGGATTAAAGGCATGAAATTTCGTCTATTCGGCGGAGCTGTGGCCGTGTCGGTTGCTGCTTTGCTCACCAGCCCGGCTGTTGCTTTTGAAGGCAGAAGCGTTGTGGCGCCCGATTGCAACTATGGTGGCAAGATCAAGTCCATCGTGGCGACCGATGAGCACACGGTGACCTTCTCCATGTGCTCGCCCGATCCGGCCTTCAAAGCCAAGGCGGCTTTCGTACCCTTCGGCATCCAGCCGGCCAAGCATATCGAAGAGGCTGGTCCGAAGAAGAAGCTGCTCGACAATCCGATCGGCACTGGGCCGTTCAAGCTGGAAAGCTGGAATCGCGGCGATTCCATCACCATGACCCGCAACGAGAATTACTGGGGTGCCAAGCCGGCTTTCGACAAGCTGGTGTTTCGCTGGAATCAGTCCGGCGCGGGCCGCCTGAATGAATTGCGCTCCGGCACGGTCGATGAAATCACCAATATCAGCCCGGATGATTTCGACAGTGTCAAGAACGATCCGGACCTGCAATTCCTGCCGCAGGAAAGCCCGAACATTCTCTATCTCGGCATGGTCAACACCGCCAAGCCTTTTGACAATGAGAAGGTGCGCCAGGCGATTGCCATGGGCATCGATCGCCAGCGCATCGTCGATAATTTCTATCCAAAAGGTTCGGTCGTCGCCAGCCATTTCACGCCCTGTTCGCTGCCCAATGGCTGCGCTGGCAAGGATTGGTACGGGTTTGATGCGAGCGCGGCTAAAAAACTGCTGGCCGATGCCGGATACCCGAATGGGTTCAAGACCAAGATCTACTACCGCGATGTGTTCCGCGCTTACCTGCCGGAACCAAGCGTCGTGGCTGTCGAATTCCAGACGCAGCTGAAGAAAAATCTCGGCATCGATGCGGAAGTGGTTCCGATTGAATCGGGTAAATTCATTGATGATACCTCCGCTGGCCGGATCGATGGGCTCTATCTGCTGGGTTGGGGGGCTGACTATCCGCATGTCACCAACTTCCTCGATTATCACTTCGGCAAGACATCGAAAATGTTCGGCACCACTTTCCCGGAAATTACCGAGGGGTTGACCAAAGGCGGAACGATTGCTGAGACAAAGACCGCCGAACCGATCTATGCGGCCGTCAACGATGCCATTCGCCAGCATGTGCCGATGGTGCCGATTGTCCATGGCGCCGCCGCCTATGCCGCTCGGGCGACCTTGAAGAATGCCATCGTCCGCCCCTTTGGCTCGCCGTTGTTGCAGGATTCCAATCCGGGTAAGGATACGCTGGTCTTCATGCAGAATGCCGAGCCGATCAGCCTCTATTGCGGCGATGAAACGGATGGCGAAACGCTGAATGCCTGCACGCCGATTACGGAAGCGCTGCTGGATTATGCAAAGGACAGCGGCGATATTGTTCCCGCTCTGGCCACCAGCTGTGATGCCAATGCGGATTCGACCGTTTGGACCTGCAAGCTGCGGACCGGCGTGAAATTCACCGACGGCTCTGATTTTACCGCCAATGACGTGGTGGTATCCTGGGCGGCGGGCATTGATGCATCCAATCCGGCCCATGTCGGCAATACCGGCTCCTTCGACTATTTCTCCTCCCTCTGGGGCGGATTGATGAACGCCAAGAAGTAAACGTGCGGATTTCGGCGCTTCGGGCTAGGCGTAAATGTCGGGCCCGGCGTGTCTGGCGGGGTCGTTTTTATACGTGGCTACCCCCCTCTGGCTTGCCAGCCATCTCCCCCTCACGGGGGGAGATCAGGGTGAGTTAGATCATCCATTTCCTCGAACACGCAGAAAATTTTGATGCGTGAGATTTCGAGCAAAGGGTAAACTCCAAAGCGATCTCCCCCCTTGAGGGGGAGATGCCCGGCAGGGCAGAGGGGGGTATCCTGGCGCAGCCGCCTGTTGATGACACCTGCCCAAACCAAACGGCGCTGTAAAATCTGGTAATGAGGACCTGCGATGCTTGGATATGCAGCCAAACGCCTGCTGATTTCCATCCCGGTGATTTTCGGCATTCTGATCGTGACCTTCGCGCTTGCCCGGTTAATTCCTGGCGATCCCTGCAAGGCCATGCTGGGAGAAAAAGCCACCGCCGAGACCTGCGCTGGTTTCATCACGCGCTACGGCTTCGATAAGCCGCTGCCAACGCAGTTTTTCATTTATATGGGCGATATGCTGCGGGGTGATTTCGGCACATCGGTGCGCTTCTCGCGGCCTGTGACGCAGATCATTATCGAGCGCCTGCCGATGACCGCCGAGCTTGCCGTGCTGGCGCTGATCACCGCGACCGTTATCGGTGTCGGGCTCGGGGTTATTGCCGCCCGCCGTCATAATTCAGCAGCCGATGTCGGCACCATGATTGTTGCCAATGCCGGCATTTCCATGCCGGTGTTCTGGCTGGGGTTGATGCTCGCCTATTTGTTCGGGGTGATGCTGCGCGGCACGCCCTTCTGGCTGCCGCCATCCGGGCGGCTTTCCGCCGGTGTCAATTCCATTCCCTTTTACGAGGTCTGGCACTGGCAATTGGCGGCGGAGAGCGGCTGGAGCAAGGTGCTCGAATTCTTCTCCAACTTTTATATTCTGAACGCCTTGATCACCGGCAATTGGACGGTGTTCTGGGATGCCATACGCCACATGATCTTGCCGGTCATGGCGCTCTCCACCATCCCGATGGCGGTGATTGCCCGCATGACCCGCTCCTCGCTGCTGGATGTGCTGGGGCGTGATTATGTCCGCACCGCCCGCGCCAAGGGCGTGCCGGAAAAACGTGTGGTCAGCGAACATGCGCTGGGCAATGCGCTGTTGCCGGTTGTCACCATTCTGGGCTTGCAAATGGGCGCCCTGCTCAGTGGCGCCGTGTTGACCGAAACTGTTTTTGGCCTGTCCGGCGTGGGGCGTATGCTGGTTGAGGCGATTTTTGCGCGGGACTATCCAGTCGTGCAGGCCTTCACGGTGATGATTGCCGTGTCCTACGTGGCTATCAACCTGCTGGTGGACCTTTCCTACACCTATCTCGATCCTCGCATTCGCCCACAATAGGACAGTTCATGACGCGCTTGAATAGTGTATCGGCCAGTGCAGCAGAGGCCATTCTCGAAGATGGCCTGATTGGTGAACCGGTCGCCCAATGGCGGAGAACCTGGGGACGGCTGCTCAGACTGCGCTCCGGGCAGGTCGGCTTGTTCATCATTGGCATGCTGATCCTGATTGCCATTTTCGCACCGGTTCTTGCTCCTTATGATCCCGATCAGGTGTTGATCGGTGTCGAGCAGGTCAAGCGCCGCGAGCCGCCCTGTGTGCATCTGCTTGGATGTGACGCCAGCCGTCCGCAGCATATCATGGGTATCGATGGCAATGCCCGTGATTCCTTCTCGCGTATTCTCTATGGTACGCGCGTCAGTCTGGTCATTGGGCTGACCACCGTTACCTGCGCGCTGTTCTTTGGCGTTCTACTGGGGGCGATTGCCGGGTATTTCCGGGGTTGGGTGGACAATATCATCATGCGGATCATGGATGTGATCCTCGGCTTTCCGTCTTTGCTGCTGGCGATTGCCATCGTTGCGGTTCTGGGACCGGGCATTCGCAATGCATTGTTGGCCATCTCCATCGTCTCGGTTCCTGCCTATGCCCGCGTCACCCGTGCCAGTGTGCTGTCAGTGAAAACCTTCGATTTTGTCGCGGCCACGCGGGTGCTGGGTGGCAGCAAATGGCGCATCCTGTTTCAAAGAGTGCTGCCTAATGCCATCACGCCGATTGTGGTGCTGGCTACACTTGGGGTGGCCACCGCTATTCTCGATGCGGCCGGTCTCAGCTTTCTTGGTCTTGGCGCACAGCCGCCAACGCCGGAATGGGGGACGATGCTGGGGGCCGCCCGCAACGAGATCTTTTCCGCGCCGCATCTGGTGTTCTTTCCCGGTCTTGCCATCATGCTGACCGTGCTTGGCTTCAACCTTCTCGGAGACGGGCTGCGTGATGCCCTCGATCCGCGGCTCCATACGTGAGGACAGCATGACCCGGCCTATTCTGGAGATCCGCGATCTCACCACCCATTTCCAAACCCGATCCGGCACCGCCCGCGCGGTCGATAAGGTCTCGTTGTCGCTTGAAGCGGGGCAAACGCTCTGCGTTGTCGGCGAGAGCGGCTGCGGCAAATCGATCACCGCGCTGAGCATCATGGGGCTGGTGCCCTATCCCGGCAAAATCATCGGTGGCGAAGTGCTGCTGGATGGGGCCGATCTGCGCAGCATGTCGCCGATGGACCTCAGCAAGGTGCGCGGCAACCGGATTTCGATGATTTTTCAGGACCCTTCCTCCTCGCTCAATCCGGTTCACACCGTGGGGCGGCAGATTGCCGAGGCTTACCGTCTGCACAAAAACATGGGCAAGCGCGAAGCCGAGGATGCAGCAATCGCCATGCTGAAAGCCGTCGGCATTCCCGATCCCCAACGACGCATGAAGGCCTATCCGCATGAAATGTCCGGTGGCATGGCGCAGCGGGTGATGATTGCCATGGCGCTGGCCTGCCAGCCGGAAGTACTGATTGCCGACGAGCCGACCACCGCGCTGGATGTGACCATTCAGGCGCAAATTCTGGATTTGATGCGCGATTTGCAGCGCGATTTCGGCACCGCCATCATTCTGATCACCCATGATCTCGGCGTGGTCGCCGAAATGGCCGATCATGTCGCGGTGATGTATGCGGGCCAAGTGGTAGAGCTTGCCGATGTGAGAACCCTGTTCAAATCGCCCAAGCATCCCTACACGCAAGCCTTGCTGCGCTCGGTGCCGGTGCTGGGCGAATCTCCTGATATGCTGGAAGTCATCGATGGTCGTGTGCCGCAATTAACCCACTTGCCACAGGGCTGTCTGTTCGCGCCGCGTTGCACAGCCCGGCGTGAGGCCAATGAACCGCGCTGTCTGACCGAAGTTCCAGCGCTGACCGAAATCCACAAGGCCCATCACTGTCGATGCTGGCTGAACGAACCGGCGACGCTTGCCGGTGAACAAGAGGTTCAGCCCGCATGAGCGCCCTGATCGAAATGAACGGCATCAAAATGGCCTTCGCCGTGACCGGCGGGGCGTTCCAGCGAGTGAAAGGCTATGTCAACGCCGTCAATGATGTCAGCCTCACCATCGAGCGCGGGCGCACGCTGGGTGTGGTCGGTGAAAGCGGCTGCGGAAAATCCACGCTGGCCCGCATCGTGGTGGGTCTGTTCGCGCCGACCGCAGGCGAAATCATCTTTGATGACAAGCAGATTGCCGGACCCGGCATGGGTGTTGATTTCGCCTCTTCCCGCCGCATTCAGATTGTCTTTCAAGACCCTTACTCCTCGCTGGATCCACGGTTGCCGATTGGTGACTCCATTGCCGAAGGCTTGGTCATCCACGGCATTGGCGACAAGGCCAGCCGTCGCAAGGCCGTTGCCGACATGCTGGAACTGGTCGGCCTGCCGCCGCAGGCTGCGGACCGCTATCCGCATGAATTCTCAGGTGGCCAGCGCCAGCGCATCGGCATCGCCCGCGCCCTCATTCTCCAGCCGGAATTTCTGGTTTGTGATGAGCCAACGTCTGCACTGGATGTGTCGGTACAGGCGCAAATCCTCAATCTTTTGAAACGGCTAAAAACCCAGCTTAACCTTACCATGATGTTCATTTCTCACAATCTGGCCGTGGTGCGCCACATCGCCGATGATGTGGTGGTGATGTATCTCGGCCATGCGGTGGAACTTGGCCCGGTGGAAGCGCTGTTTACCAATCCGCGCCATCCCTATACCAAGGCGCTTCTCTCCGCGACGCTGATTGCCGATCCAGACCGGCGAGGCGAGCGGATCAAGCTCGTTGGCGAAATGCCGTCTCCGCTCAATCCACCCACGGGCTGTCCCTTCCATCCTCGCTGCACGCTGGCCAATGACCGCTGCAAGGCGGAAATGCCACTGATGACCATGACGGACACCGTCCAGGTGGCCTGTCATGCCGTTGAAGAAGGTCGGGCTTAAATTACCCAAGGAAACAGACCATGTCCTCACTGCTATCAGCCCCGAAAATCTCCATGGAAGAGCGGGTTATAAGGTTGGAGACCCTTCGAAAGACCATGGCGGAAAAGGATATCGGCGCCGTGCTGATCGGCTCCACCGAGAGCCTGCGCTATTTCACCGGGCTGGCCTGGCATGGCAGCGAGCGGCTTGTGGGTGCGGTGATTACGGCATCGGATCTTGTCTATGTGGTGCCGGGCTTTGAGCGCAGCCGGGTGGAGACATTGCCGCATCTTCCCGGCGATATCAGGGTCTGGGAAGAAGATGAAAGCAGCGCCGCCCTTGTCGCGTCCTTCCTGCCCCACGCTAGCACGCTTGCGGTCGACGATTTCGTGCCACTTTTCGTCTACAATGCGCTCAAGCGCGAAATAGTAGCAGATCGGTTGATCGATGGCGGACCGTTGTTGCGCGGTCAGCGCCTGCGAAAATCCGCCGCTGAAATCGCCATCATCCAATATGCGATGAACCTGACACTGGATGTGCAGCGCAAAGCTCACGCTATGATCCGCCCCGGCATTGCCGCTTCGGAGGTCGTGCGCTTCATTGATGATGAACACCGACGCCTAGGCGCCAGCAACGGCTCCACCTTCTGCATCGTCTCCTTTGGCGAGACCACGTCCCTGCCGCATGGGGCGGATGATGAGCAATATTACCAGCCGGGCGATGTGGTGCTGGTCGATACCGGCTGCCGCATTGATGGCTATAACTCCGACATCACCCGCACCTATATGCTGGAGGAGCCAACCGCCGAGTTCGCCCGCATCTGGGATATCGAGCGAGCAGCGCAGCAGGCGGTTTTCGATGCGGCCCGGATTGGCGCGACCTGTGGTAGCCTGGATGATGCGGCCCGCGACGTGCTGACCCGCCACGGCCTCGGCCCGGATTACCAGCTTCCCGGACTGCCCCATCGCGCCGGTCATGGTCTTGGCCTTGAGGGACATGAGGAGCCCTATATCGTGCGCGGCAACACTGTTCGCCTTGACGCGGGAATGTGCTTTTCCTGCGAGCCGATGATCGTGCTGCCCGGACAATTCGGCCTGCGTCTGGAAGACATTATTTACATGACCTCGGATGGACCGAACTGGTTTACCCAACCCGCCAAGGGGCCGACGGAGCCTTTCTCGGGATAAGGGCAGCATCTGTTTGCCTAAAATAAAAGCAGTATGAAAAAATATGCAGAGTCGGATTGACTCATCTCTTCGTTCGTCTGAGTATGAACCAATTATCAATTGGTTCGAACCAATGCATGATTGACGATCACGACAATTCCAATCTCGCCCTGAACAAATTGCGTGAACTGCTGAGCTCCGGCCGGTTCAGTGCAGGGGAAAAACTGCCGACGGAGCGGTCATTGTGCGAGGAGCTTTGCCTTGGCCGCCGTTCCGTTCGCCGGGCTCTGGAGGTTCTTGAAGCAGAAGGGCTTATCTGGCGGCGGCAGGGGTCTGGTACGTTTGCTGGCGCACGCCCCGACGCATTCGATGACTATGTCGGCGCCCTGGTTGCCGGAACCGATCCTTTGGAAGTCATGGAAGTGCGCCTGCGGCTTGAGCCGCAACTGGCACAGCTGGCGGCCCTGCGGGCCAATGCGACGGATGTGCAGGCCATGTATGATCTGGTGGCAAAGATCGGCGCCAGCAAGGATGCCGATGGGCGGGAGCTTTGGGATGGGGCGCTGCATCGAAAGATTGCCCAATGCGCTGGCAACAGCCTTTTCCTGGCGCTGTTCGATGTGATGAACCGGACGCGGCAGGACCCGGCCTGGCAGAATATTCGTGAACAGGCGCGGGCGTTTGCTCAAACCCGCCCTGTCACCCATGGCCAGCATCTCGCCATTATCGACCGTATTGCCTCGCACGACCCGATCGGAGCGGGCGAAGCCATGCGGGTCCACCTTCTCACCCTGCAAGAGAGCCTGATCCGCATTACCTCGATCGATACCGCCGTCCACGTCGCAGAGGCATGACGGCCAAGAACTGCCTATCATCAGCATAAAAACAACAATGAGGGGAATGGCATGAAACTGAACAGAGTTTTGACCGCGCTGCTCGTCACCGCCGCTTTTGCCGCACCTGTGATGGCCGCTGACCTGAAGATCGGCTTGTCGGAAGACCCTGACGTGCTCGATCCGGCGCAGTCGCGCACGTTCGTGGGGCGTATTGTCTATACGGCCATGTGCGACAAACTGGTTGATGTCTCGCCCGACTTGAAAATCATCCCGCAGCTTGCCACCGGCTGGGCCTGGAGCGAGGGTGGCAAGGTTTTAACCATGACGCTGCGCCAGGGCGTGAAATTTCACGACGAAACACCCCTCAACGCCGAAGCTGTTGTCGCCACCATCCAGCGCAACATGACCATGCCGGAATCGCGCCGCAAGAGCGAGCTTGCCTCGGTTGAAAAGGTCGAGGCTATCGGCAGCGATACGGTGAAATTTACCCTCAAGGCCCCGGATTCGACCCTGCTGGCGCAATTGTCCGACCGGGCCGGGATGATCGTCTCGCCCAAGGCCGCCAAGGAATTGGGCGCTAATTTCGGCAGCCATCCCGTCTGCGCCGGTCCATTCAAATTCGTCGAGCGGGTGCAGCAGGACCGGATCGTGCTGGAGAAATTTGCCGATTACTGGAACAAGGATCAGATCTTCATCAACAAGCTCACCTATCTGCCGATTGTCGATAGCACGGTGCGCCTCGCCAATTTGCGCTCCGGTGATCTCGATATGATTGAGCGGGTGGCGCCGACCGATGCCGCCTCCATCAAATCCGATGGCAAGCTGGACTTTGAACAGGCAGTGGGCGTTGGTTACATGGCGATGTATGTTAATATCGGCAATGGTCCTCGCGCCAATAACCCGCTTGGCAAGGACAAGCGCCTGCGGCAGGCCTTCTCGCTGGCCATCGATCGCGAAGCACTGAATCAGATCGTCTTTGAGGGGACGGCTCTGGCGGGCAATCAGCCATTTCCGCCTGTGAGCCCCTGGTATGACAAGCGGATTCCCGTTCCTGCCCGCGATGTCGAAAAGGCAAAAGCCCTGGTCAAAGCCGCTGGATTTGACCGGGTGCCGATTGAGTTGCAGGTGTCCAACAGCGCGACGATGTTGCAGATGATGCAGGTCGTGCAATCGATGGTCGCTGAGGCTGGTTTTGACGTGACGCTGAAGACGATGGAATTTGCCACCATGCTCAACGAGCAGACGACTGGAAATTACCAAATCAGCCGTTCGGATTGGTCCGGGCGTGTGGACCCGGATGGCAATCTGCATCAGTTCGTCACCTGCAAGGGTGGCATCAACGATACCAAATATTGCAATCCCGCCGTCGATACGCTGTTGAACGAAGCGCGGCAATCCACCGACGACGCCGTGCGCAAGCAGAAATATGATGCGGCCGATGAAATCCTGAATGACGACCTGCCGATCATCTATCTCGGTCATCAGTCCTGGCTCTGGGCGTCGAGCAAGAAGATCACCGGTTTTGTGCCGTCACCGGATGGAATGATCCGGCTGACGGGCATGCAAAAGGCCAATTGACGTCTTGCTTTTTGCCCTGGCGATCCTGTCACGGAAGCGATCTTTGTCAGGCGGCAGGTCCGCCGCCTGACACAAACGTCTCATTCATCCGGAGACCGTCATGCCCACTTTCCTTGCCCGGCGCCTGTTGCTGGCCATACCGACGCTGCTGATCATTTCTGTCTTCGTTTTTTCGCTGCAAAAGCTTCTGCCGGGAGATCCGGTGCTGATCATGGCGGGAGAAGACCGCGATCCCGCGGTGATGGAAAGCCTGCGCGAGAAATACCACCTGAATGATCCGATGCCCGTTCAATATGTAATGTGGCTTGGCGCCGCGCTGAAGGGTGATCTCGGCATGTCGTTGCGAACCAACCAGCCCGTGCTGGAACTGATCGGCGAGAAACTGCCCGTCACCTGCCAACTGGCCATCATGTCGATGATCTTTGCTCTCACCCTCGGCATTCCCCTCGGCATTCTGGCCGCGGTCAAGAAGAATACGCTGATCGATTACCTGGCTAGCGTGGTGGCGCTATCTGGCCTGTCGATCCCGAATTTCTGGCTTGGTATCATGCTCATTCTTCTGGTTTCGGTCCGGCTCGGCTGGCTGCCGGCCTCCGGTTATCAACCATTCTTCTCCGACCCATGGATGTCGATGAAAACCATGCTGATGCCGTCTTTCGTGCTCGGCAATGCCTTGGCAGCATCGATCATGCGCCACACGCGCTCGGCCATGCTAGGGGTTCTCAGTTCGGATTATGTGCGCACCGCCCGCGCCAAGGGCATGCCCGAACGTTCGGTCATCTTGTCTCACAGTTTTCGCAATGCTGTTTTGCCCATCGTCACCCTGACCGCCTTGCTTTTTGGCGAATTGCTGGCCGGTGCGGTGCTGACGGAGCAGATTTTCACCATTCCCGGCTTTGGCAAGCTGATCGTCGATGCGGTGTTCAATCGCGACTATGCCGTCGTCCAGGGCGTTGTGCTCTGCACCGCCATCGGCTTCATCCTGATGAACCTGATGGCCGATTGTCTCTATCTTCTTCTCAATCCTCGGATGAGGGCCAGCCTATGACCGCCATGAGTGAGGCCGCAACTGGCCCGTCCCCCCTATCCGGCAGAGGCTGGCGCAAACTGAAAGCCAACAAGGCAGCGTTGGTTGGCCTTGGCATCATCCTGTTCTTTCTGGTGGTGGCGCTGCTGGCGCCGCTGCTGCCCATCGCCGATCCCTTGGCGTCGAGCTGGTCAGCCATTCGCAAGGCACCGTCGCTGGCCCACCCGTTCGGCACGGATGACCTTGGCCGCGATATTATGTCCCGGATGATCTGGGGGGCGAGGGCATCGCTTGCGGCAGGAATTTTCTCCGTGGCGATTGCCACCATCCTTGGTGTTCCGCTTGGCATCCTCTCCGGTTATTTCGGCGGCTGGATCGATATGGTGATTTCCCGCATCACCGAGGCCTTCCTGGCAATGCCTTTTCTGATCATGGCCATCGCTCTTGCCGCCTTTCTTGGGCCGAGCCTGACCAATGCGATGATCGCCATCGGCCTTTCGGCGCTGCCAACCTTCATCCGGTTGAGTCGAGGTCAGGTTTTGGCCGTCAAGACGGAAGATTACGTGGAGGGCGCACGCTCCATTGGCCTTGGACATGTGGCAATCATGAGCCGTTACATCTTTCCCAATATCCTGGCGCCGGTTCTGGTGCAGGCAACACTGACGGTTGCCACTGCGATCATCGCCGAAGCCAGCCTGTCTTTTCTGGGTCTTGGACAGCAGCCGCCAGCGCCCAGCTGGGGCTCGATGCTGAATGTCGCCAAGAATTTCCTCAGTCAGGCACCGTGGATGGCCATTTGGCCGGGCGGTGCGATTTTTCTCGTCGTCATTGGGTTCAATCTCCTGGGGGACGGGCTGCGTGACGTTCTCGATCCGCGCTCGTCCTGACGCAAACAGCTAAGATACATCATCATTTCAATTCTGGGATATATGCTATGACTGACTTTACCACCCGGCCTGAAATTCTCGGCACCTTTGGCGTTGTTACCTCCACCCACTGGATTGCCTCTGCCGTCGGCATGGCCATACTGGAAAAGGGTGGCAATGCCTTCGATGCTGCCGTCGCCACCGGCTTCGTGCTGCAAGTTGTCGAGCCGCATCTGTGTGGTCCGGGCGGCGATATGCCAGCCGTGATCTACTCGAAAAACAAGGACAAGGTGGAGGTCATCTGCGCCCAAGGGCCTGCACCGGCGGGCGCCACCATCGAGCACTACACGGAGGAAGGGCTGGATCTCATTCCCGGCGATGGCCTGCTGGCAACCGTTATCCCCGGCGCCTTCGATGGCTGGATGCTGATGCTGCGCGATTACGGCACGATGAGCGTGCGCGACGTGCTGGAACCAGCCATTTATTATGCCGAAAAAGGCCATCCGGTTCTGGCCAGAGTTTCGGCCACCATCAAGGGACTTGGCAGTTTCTTCGAACAGCATTGGCCAACCTCGCACCAGACCTGGTTGCCGGGCGGCTTCGCCCCGGAGCCGAATAGCCTGTTTACCAATCCGGTTCTGGCCGAGACCTGGAAGCGGATCATTGTGGAAGCCGAGGCCAAATCCGGTCGCGAGGCGCAGATTGAAGCAGCGCGCGACGCCTTCTACCGTGGTTTCGTCGCTGAACAGATCGATCGCTATGTCCAGTCCACGGCAGTGATGGATGCGAGCGGTGCGTGTCACAAAGGCGTGCTGACGGCTGACGATATGGCGCAGTGGTCTGCGACCATAGAGGAGCCGCAAACCTTTGATTATCATGGCTGGACCGTGGCCAAGACCGGACCATGGGGGCAGGGGCCAGTGCTGTTGCAAGCCCTGTCCCTCCTGAAAGGCTTCGATATTGCGGCAATGGCTTCGGATGGCCCGGATTTCGTTCACACCGTCACCGAGGCCATGAAGCTGGCCTATGCCGACCGGGAGATTTATTATGGCGATCCGGCCTTCGCCACCGTGCCGATGCAGCATTTGCTGAGCGAGGCCTATGCCACTGAGCGTCGCGCATTGATCGGTGAGACGGCGTCTTTCGATCTGGTGCCGGGCCGGGTTGCCGGCTTTGAAGATCAATATGCCCGCACCATGGAGATGTTGGGTGCCACGTCGAAAACCGGGGCGGTGTTTGAGCCGACCATGGCGCATTTGAGCGAAAAGCGCGGTGATACCGTGCATATCGATGTGATCGACCGCGACGGCAATATGGTGTCCGTCACGCCATCCGGTGGCTGGCTGCAATCCTCGCCGATTGTGCCGGGACTGGGCTTCTGTCTCAATTCCCGGGCGCAGATGTTCTGGCTGAAACCCGGCCTTCCCACCTCGCTGCAACCAGGCAAGCGCCCGCGCACCACCCTGACTCCATCGATCGCGCTCTATGAGGGCCGTCCCACCCTGTCGTTTGGCACGCCGGGCGGCGACCAGCAGGATCAATGGCAGCTGTCGTTCTTCCTGCGCTATGTTCACCATGGCTTCAATCTTCAGGCTGCCATCGATCGGCCGCTGTTCCACACCTCGCATTTCCCTGGCTCGTTTTATCCTCGCACCCGTGAGCCGGGCAGCCTGATGGTGGAGAAGAATTTCCCCGAGGCGACGATTGCCGAACTGGCCAGACGCGGTCATGCCCTGACCGTCGCCGAACCATGGTCTATCGGCCGGTTGACCGCAGCGCGGCGCGATGCCGATGGACTCTTGCGGGCGGCGGCCACGCCAAGGCTGATGCAGGCCTATGCGGTTGGACGATAAGTCACGCCTGGGGCTGTAGACCCGATCACCAACGAGGACCTGTCATGAGCGCGCAAACACCTGCACCGATCTTGTCCGTAGAGGGGCTGAACACCGCTTTTCTGGTGGATGGACGCTGGAAAACCGTGGTCCGCGATGTGTCATTTGATGTGATGGCGGGTGAAACGCTCGCCATTGTCGGGGAGAGTGGATCGGGCAAGAGTGTGACATCGCTATCGATCATGCGGCTGCTGGCTGAACAGAGCAGCCGGACGACCGGGAGGATCATGCTGGAGGGCCGCGATCTGATGGCTTTATCCCGAAAGGCCATGCGCAACGTACGCGGCAGGGACATGGCGATGATCTTTCAGGAGCCGATGACCAGCCTCAATCCGATTTTCACCATCGGCCGGCAGATTTCCGAGGCCTTGATTGCCCATGGCGGTCTGTCCAAAGGCGAGGCGCGGGCGCAGACCATCCACCTGCTGGACAAGGTTCGCATTCCCAATGCCAAGGCGCGGTTTGATGATTATCCGCATCAATTCTCGGGCGGAATGCGCCAGCGGGTGATGATCGCCATGGCGCTGGCGCTGAAACCGAAAATCCTGATCGCTGACGAGCCGACCACGGCCCTTGACGTGACGATCCAGGGCCAGATCCTTGATCTCATCAAGCAATTGCAGGCGGAAGAAGGCATGTCTGTGCTGTTTATCACCCATGATATGGGCGTTGTGGCCGAAATTGCTGACCGCACCATGGTGATGTTTCGCGGTGATGTGGTGGAAACCGGCACGACGAGCGATGTTTTTCACAAGGGCCGGCATCGCTATACCCGCGCTTTGCTCTCTGCTGTTCCACGCTTGGGGGAAATGGGCGATGCCGCCTGGCCACGGCGCTTTCCGGTCGTCGATATGGCGACCGGCGAACGGGTGGAGCCCACAGTCGTCGCTGACACTGTCGAGCGGGGTCTGACACCGGTTCTCCAGGTACGGGATCTGGTGACGCGTTTCGACATCAAGGGAGGGTTATTCAGTAGGAAAACCGGCGTGATCCATGCCGTGGAGAATGTCTCCTTCGATCTTTTCCAGGGCGAAACACTATCGCTTGTAGGAGAGTCGGGCTGCGGAAAATCGACCACCGGACGTTCCGTCATGCGGTTGATCGATCCACTCAGCGGCTCGGTCCAATTGGATGGCTATGATGTTCTGTCGCTGCGATGCCCCGATATCAACCGGATGCGCCGCTCCATTCAGATGATTTTTCAAGACCCTTTCGCCAGCCTCAATCCGCGCATGACGGTGGGTGCTTCGGTTGCGGAGCCGATCACCACCCATCGGCTTGCCACGCACAGGCAGGCGCGTGACAAAGCCGCCGACCTGATGGAGCGGGTGGGCCTCAGCGCCGATATGGCCAACCGCTATCCGCACGAGTTTTCCGGCGGGCAGCGCCAACGCATTGCCATTGCTCGGGCGCTGGCGTTGGACCCGAAAGTCATCGTCGCCGATGAAAGCGTGTCTGCCCTCGACGTGTCCATCAAGGCGCAGGTCTGCAACCTGCTGATGGATCTGCAAGCCAGCCTGAAAATCGCTTTTCTGTTCATTTCCCACGACATGGCGGTGGTGGAGCGGGTCAGCCATAGGGTCGCTGTGATGTATCTCGGCGAAATCGTCGAGATCGGCCCGAGAGCTGCGGTGTTCTCCAACCCGCAACATGCCTATACCCGAAAGCTGATGAAAGCCGTGCCGGTGCCTGATCCTTCCCGCCGAAATATCCGGCGCGATCTGGACAGCGAAGAGCTGAAAAGCCCGGTGCGCCCGCTCGGATACCAACCGCCCAAAAGACGCTATGAACTGGTCTCCCCGGGCCACATGGTCATGCGGGATGAAGCGAGGGTAGGATAGGATTTCGGACAAATCCGATGTAAAACTTTAGACAATCACATGCGGCACAAAGCGCGAGAGATTGGCGGTGATGCGGGATCGGTCCTCGCGGATGCCAAGGGCGCAGGCTCTGTCACCGACAATCCAGCTGCCGAGCACGGCAAAGCCCGCCTGGCTCTCGAAAAGAGGCGCATAGGCTTGAACGATAAATCCTTCCTCGCCGTAACCACCTGGGGAGACAAGAGATTCCGTGCCACCTTGGAAAAGCGTGACGTTTTCGCCCTCGCGCGACAGAAGCGGCTTTCGCACGTAGTCGCCAAGGCTTGAGGCGGCGGGATCGTCGGCAAAAAAGCTTGGCAATAGATTGGGGTGATTAGGGTGACGCTGCCACAGCAAGGGTAGCAGCCCCTTGTTGGACAGTAGTGATTTCCAGGCGGGTTCGATAAACACATCGCCGGACCGTGCCAATTGCCGGGAAAATGGCTCGCGCAGCATGAATTCCCAGGGGTAGAGCTTGAAACACTGGTCGATCACCCTGTCTTGCAGATCCGTAAAGCGCCCTTCTGCATCAATGCCGATATCGCCGATATCGAGAAGTTCGACGCGGTGCCCGGCCTGGAGGGCGCAATCCATCAGATAGACCGTGGTGCCGCGATCTTCCTCATTCTCGGTCATCGCCGCGAAATGGAAAATCGACTGTTTCGGAAACTGCTCGAATGCCTCCACAAGGCTTTCCTGCAACAGGTTATACTGGTCGGCATCGGCGGGCAGCGCGCCAAGCGCCTGCTGATCGGTGAGCCAATTGAACTGGAAATAGGCGGTCTCGAAAACGGATGTCGGCGTGTCGGCGTTATATTCCAGCAGCTTGGCGGGGCCTTCGCCATCATAGGCAAGATCGAAACGCCCATAGAGATGCCGGTCCTGGCGTTGCCAGGATCTGCGGACCACGTCGCGGAGATCGTCTGGGATGGCTAGCCGGTCGAGGACCTCCTCGTTTTCAACGATGTCACCGATCAGGTCCATGCACATATCGTGCAGCTCCTGACTTGGCGTCTCTATGCGGGTTTCAATCTCTTCCAGGGAAAACACATAGGCGGCATCGTCCACCCAATAGGGCTCGCCATACATTTCATGAAAGCCAAAGCCGACGGCGCGCGCCTTATCGCGCCAATCGGAACGTTCCGCAATGGTGATGCGCTTCATGTCAGCCGCCGAAACTGAAGGAGGATCGTCCCCCGAAGCCCTGGCGACTTACTGTGCGGGTATTAACATTGGCGGGCTTGGAGCCTTGGCTTGACGGAGCAAGGATCGTGTCGCGGCCTTTGTTGATGGTCACGGTCTGGCCGCTGCGGTTGCGATAAATCGGCGTGCCGCCCCCGCCAAAGCTGCCTCCGCCGTAGCTGCTGCTTTGCGTCGCTTCCCGCCGGTATCGATTATAGTCGCCAATATTGTTAATGGTCGAAGACAGCAGGTAGCCAGCCATGAAGGGCATGAAAAAGCTGCCACTCCCATTGCTCCCATCGGTATTGGATGCTGTCTGCTGCACGCATTGTTTTGCGCCATATTCGGCCTCGCATGCGGCCATGCCATCAAAGCGCGGTGCGTTGGCCATATGGGCTTTGACGGCATCCTGGTAGGCTGTCTGACACACTTCCCGATCCATCCCTTGAGAGATGCATTGATCGACGGAGGTGAAGGTGCGCTCAGTGGGCGCATCCTCGCCGCAGCCGGAGAGCAGCATGCTGGAGGCGGCGATGGTGCCAAGGGCGAGGATCGGGGGCCTTCGCCCGCTTAAACGTCTGCGCATTCTGGCCTCCTCAATAGGTCATGCAGGCAGCATTGAGAATGCCGACGATCAGTGCGATGCCACCGCCCCAAAGGCCTGCGGCAATATCACCGGCGGTGATTTTCTCATGCAGATCCTTCATGGTGAAATTGGCGATAAAAAACGCGAAAATCTGCACGAGAATGCCGATAAATGCCCAGAGAATATAATCGATCATGCTGACGGAATTGGCCGCCGCTGAAGCAAGCGGCAGGCTGAACCCCATGAGAGCGCCTAGAAATGCTGTGACCGCAGCCAGATTGCCCGCCCTGATCAATTCAACTTCTTTATGGGGCGTCAGCCACGTGTAAATCGCTGCAAAAACACCATAAGCCGCGATGCCAATGAAGAAATAACCCAGGAAGGCTGGCAGTCCCGCCATATAATGCAGCATGAAATATCCCCTCAGGAAAGGTTTTGGTCAGACGCGACGGACATCGGCGGCACCGATACCATAGCCAATCAGAAATTCGACAGAGCGGCCCGCCTGGGCCTGGGAGGGATCGAGATCACGTTCCACATTGATCAACAGCATTTCCTGCGTGGACCCAAGGGGCCGGTAATACAGCATGCAGGATTGATGGATCGAGCGACTGGTTTCGCCATCCTCTACCTCTTCAACGAATTGAACGGTCTCAGCCCGCTCCGGACCTTCCCCCCAGAAGCGATTGAACAGAATACCGTCAGCATCGTAAGAGGGTGCGCCAATCATGCCTGATGGCCCTGTCCAGCGGCTCCACTCGCTCTGGCTGACCGGCACGACGCTATCCCATGGCCGGTAGAAACTGATGTCGTCTACGCCATCGCCCGGCTTGCCGGATGGGGACATGACCTGGATCATCTGGTGATTTTCATCGTAATAGCGCGACAGGACCGATGCTGCATCGAGCCGGACTTCCCCATAAGCGGCAATGATGAAAGCGCCGCTTTGAGGCAGCGGCATGGCCGGTTGAGCCCCCAGCGCGTCGGCTTCCAGTGAGAGGAAATCAAGATCGAGCGCGCCACCGATCACGGCACCCAGGGGGCCGAGTTCCTTTTGCATCGGCTTTTCGGTCTTGCGTCTGCTGAACCAACCCAACATCAAGCATCTCCTATAAGGCGCAATCGATAGCTGCGGTGAATATGGCATCAAGATTGAAAAGAGCAACCTTGACCATCATTCTATCGTCGTGGAAAACCGGCAGGATTGAGCGGCAAGATGGAGATCGGCCCTTGAAAACAAGGAGAGGGAAAGACCAGCAAGGGCACAGACGTCATCACTTAGCCCCTGTCTTTACGGTGTTTTCCACGCAAACTATTTAGCATAACAGGCTTTTAACTGCCTGCCGGAATACCCAAATAATGCTCAGAATTTCAACCGATGGAGGAATGTTTGGAACCCTGGACTTTGACGAGCTTGACCCGTCTGTTTGCAGCCGATCCCGAGGCGCTGGGCGATGTCGATGTGACCGTTCCCCAGAGCGGCGACGTGATCTGCGTAACGCTAAAGGAAAAGGGAGACATGGATGTCTTCGTCGCCGTGAGCGGCGAACGTGATATTCTCGCCAGCATCGTTTTGGTGCCATGCGATGACGTACCGAACCGCGCGGATTTCGAGCGCATGGTTCTGAAGACCCATAAGTTCGTGCCGCTATCCAGTTTCGGCATTACCATTATCGACGGGGAGGAATGGTATGAGCTTTTCGGTTCGCTCTCGACCCGCTCCCGTGCCGAAACGGTCGTTGAGGAAGTGGCTATACTCGCGGCCAATGCGGTGGATGCGGCGGTGATGATCGATGAATGGAAGAACGGGGAGATGGCGGCATGAGCACCTGGGCAAAGATTTTCACCGCCATTCGCGGCGGCGTCAACGAGGTGGCAGAGGCTGCTGCCGATAGTCAGTCCATGCGTATTCTGGATCAGGAGCTTCGGGACGCCGAGCAGTCCTTGCGCCGGGCGCGCTCGGATTTGGCCGGGATCATGGCATCGAACAAAAGTGTCATGCGCCGGCTGGAAGAGGCCCGCGCCAAGGAGCTGAAGGATAGCGACAGTGCGCGCGCTGCCGTCAATGCTGGCCGTATGGACCTTGCCCAAGGCCTGGCGCAGCGCATCGCCACTATCCGCGGCGAAATTCAGCGCGATGAAGAGGAACTGAACCGTCTGCTGCCGCGCCAGCAACAGATGCTGCGCACCATCCAGGACACCGAGGCGCGCATTACCCAGATGAAGCGCGAAGTGGAAAATGTGAAGGCAAATGAATCGCTGCTGCGGGCGCAATCGGCCATTTCGCATAGCCAGTCTGGCATCAACACCCGTCTTGGCAGTGCAGTGGAAAGCCTTGAACGGATCAAGAAACGCCAGGAAATCACCGCTGGCCGTATCGAGGCCGGTGCGGAACTGGCGGCGCTGGAAAATGGCAGTGATCTTGATCGTCAACTGCGGGAAGCGGGCATCGGTGGCTCCAGCCAATCGGCGGACGATGTGCTGAAGCAGTTGATGGCCCCCAGCGGGTCCAGTGCCCAGGTTCTTCTGCCTGCGCCCGCTGAGAAGCTTGAGCGCTAAGCAGGACTCCTGCCTTCTGGCAAAGAAACCAAGTCGAGAGAACCCGAAACAATCCGGGTGGAACGCTGATATGTTCCACCCGGAATTTTAATTAAATAATGCCGGGCACAACGAACACTAGCCAGGCGATGACCGGTCCGATCAGCGCGATCAGTGCGCTGTAGATCAGCATCTGCCGCATGACCTTGTCGCGTTGGTCATCTGGCGCATTGGCGACGACCAGGGCTCCATTTGTCGAGAACGGGCTGGTATCGACAATCGTCGTCGAGATCGCAATGGCCGCAACCACGCCGACAGCGCTGATATGCCCTTGCAGCAGGAAGGGAACGGCGAGCGGGATAATAGCCCCAAGCAAAGCTGTCGATGAAGCGAAGGCCGAGACGATGGCGCCGGTGAAGCACAGCAGCAAGGCTACCAGCAGCGGCATGCCAAGGCTGGAGATGCCATGGGCGACGTAATCGATTGTGCCAGCTTTCTCCATCACGCCGACATAGGTGATGATGCCGGAGATCAGCAGTACGGTTGACCAACTGACCTTGTCGATGGCGGCCTTTTGCGTTGTGGGCGAAAGCAGAGCCAGCAGCACCGCAACGGTGATTGCCACCAGACCAACATTGAACTTGAAGACCAAGGCTCCGACGCCAAGCGCGGTAAGGCCAATAAGCGTCGTCACCTTCTCGGTCGTCAGCCGCACCTTTGACTGGGTGTCTGCGGCGGTACCATAGGCATGTTCGCGGAACGGCTTTGCAGGCGTGCCGCCATGGCCTTTTATAGAGGCCGAGATGCCTTCAGGATGAAGTTCGGGCAGGGGGCCTTTAACAGAGGATCGCTGTTTCAGGATGGAAAGGCCGCCGAAAATGAAGAAAATGAGAACCGCAATCGCCAGGTTGAAAAAGAAGCTGGAGAGAAACAGCGAGGTCGGCGCGAAGGGAAGACCAGCCTTGGCGACGATCTGGTTGGTAATGCCGCCATAGATGCTGATCGGCGAGAAGCCACCGGCCTGTGCGCCGTGAATGACCATCAACCCCATCAAAACAGGATGGATTCTGTATTGAACGGCAAAGCTGAGTGCTACGGGCGCGAGGATGGCAACGGCGGCTGGACCCAGCGCACCGAATCCGGTGATGATCGCAGCAACGAGGAACATCACCCAGGGTATCCACCCGACACGCCCGCGAACCATCCGGACAGACTTCTCCACAAGCCAGTCGATGGTTCCGTTAATCTGAGCGATAGCAAAGAGATAGGTGACGGCTACCAGTGTGAGGAACAGGTCGGCGGGAAAACCCGCAAAAATGTCGGCGGGCTTCATGCCGATAATCAGCGAGCCCAGGACGAAGGTGCAGCCAAAGGCCAGAACACCCATATTGATTGGCTGGATCGTCGCGATGATGAAGATCGCAACCAACAGCCCTATAGATAGGATTTCAATGTTCATAAGTCCCCTCCCTGCGGCGTGATGAGTGCCGGCAGCGTGTGTATATTCAGATTGGATATCTCTGCACGCGCCCCTCCCAAATGACGCGGCTTAACCTGGGAGCAATTGGAGCGCGCTCCCAGGCTTAATCAGGCTGCCGCGTAAAGATCGGCATATTGCTGGCGCAGAACATTCTTCTGGACCTTGCCCATCGTATTGCGCGGCAGGTCTTCCAGGAAAATAATGCGCTTGGGCTGCTTGTAGCGGGCAAGCCGATCCTGAAGCGCATTGAGAATTGCCTTCTCATCGAGCGAGAAGCCCGGCTTGCAGATGACAATGGCGGTTACGCCCTCGCCAAAATCCGGGTGGGGTACGCCGATAACAGCACTTTCGACGACGCCTTCAAGCTGGTCGATCTCGCTTTCGACCTCCTTGGGGTAGATATTGTATCCGCCTGAGATCACCAGGTCCTTGCCACGTCCAACAATATGGACATAGCCGTTCTCATCAATCTTGCCGAGATCGCCGCTGATGAAGAAACCGTCGGCGGTAAATTCAGCAGCGGTCTTTTCAGGCATCCGCCAATAGCCCTTGAAGACATTGGGCCCCTTGATTTCAATCGACCCTGTTTCACCCGCTGGCAAAATTGTGCCATTTGCGGGATCGGTGATGCGAACAGTCACGCCCGGCAGCGGCAGGCCGACGGTTCCTGGAACCCGGTCTCCGTCATAGGGGTTGGATGTATTCATGTTGGTTTCGGTCATGCCATAGCGCTCAAGGATCGCTTTGCCTGTGCGCTTGCCGAATTCGACATGGGTCTCGGCCAGCAGTGGCGCAGAACCGGAGATGAAAAGGCGTATATTGGCCGTAATCTCCCGGTCCAGCTTCTGGCTTTGCAGGAGGCGCACGTAAAAGGTTGGAACGCCCATGAGAAGCGTGGCATTCGGCATCAATGACAGCACTTCGTCAGGATCGAATTTTGGCAACAGGATCATTGACGCGCCAGACAGCAGGGTCACATTGGTGGCGACGAACAGCCCGTGCGTATGGAAAATCGGCAGGGCATGGATCAGCCGGTCATCGCTTGTGACGCGCCAGAAATCGCGCAGGGTCAAGGCATTCGACAGGAGATTGTCATGGGTCAGCATCGCGCCCTTGGAGCGACCGGTTGTTCCCGACGTATAAAGGATGGCGGCGAGATCGTCGGAAGCGCGGGCGACATTGGCGAAATCGGTCGGTTCGGTGCGGGCAAGATCGATCAGCGAGCCTGAGCCGTCCGCGTTCAACGTTTCAACGCGCGCACCATAGGGCTCGGCAACCTTGCGCAGCGGCTCCAGCGCGGAGGAGGAGACAACCACCAGCTTCGGCTCGGCATCACCAATGAAATAATCCAGTTCGGCAAGCGTATAGGCCGTGTTCAGCGGCAGGTAGACCGCGCCGGCGCGAAGGCAGGCCAGGTAGAGGATCAGCGCTTCCGGGCTTTTCTCGATCTGCACTGCAATCCGGTCGCCGGGCTGAATGCCGAGCTTGGCAATAGCGCCAGCAATCTGTCCGGAAAGCGCAATCGCATCGTCATACGTCCAGATCCTTCCGCCATTGGTCAGAATGAATGGTGAATCAGGCCTTGCTGCGGCCTTGATAGCATCAAAAAGATGGTTGCTCATATGACTCTACTCCTCCGATCATGGTGATCGCCGTCGGTGCCGTGGACCGTAAATCCGTCCTGGCTCCAAGCAGCATGCAGGTCTCTGGCAGGCTCATTACGAACCGGACAGGCTCTCTGCTTTTTTAATGTCCTTAGGTTTTTCGGGAAGGATGGGCTCAATCTTTCCCTGCAAAGCTTTGACGGCTGGCGACGCTGCCACTTCTCCGCGCTGTGCGAGGGCCTCGTGATTGGTCTCGATATCCTCCAGCTTGTAGAGGTAGTTGACCATCAGCCCATGCGCCTGGCGCATTGCCTTTACCGAACGATCGCCCAGAAAGTTAAGCCGCTCCAGTCTGGCGCCATTGCCAAGGTGGAAACGGGCAACGGGATCCACCGGACGATTGTCCGGCGTTCTCTCCGTGATAAAATATCGCGCCGCGAGCGGCAGCAAGATCCGCTCTACTGCGTCCGCTCTGGCCTTATCCTCAGGCCATGTCGGATCATCCAGCAAGACCAGCGTATTGCGATCTTCTGGTGACAGTGGGAAACCAGATTTCGGGTCCCTGATCTTCGAAATCCAGCGGGCGAAACCCGGAACTGGCGAGAGCGTGACGAATTCCTTGAGGCCGGGAAGATCCCGCCGCAGGTCTTCTACCACCTGCTTGATGAGAAAATTTCCGAAGGAAATGCCGCGAAGCCCGTCCTGGCAGTTGGAAATCGAATAGAAGACCGCAGTCGTTGCGGTATCGGCGCCGATATGATCCCGGCTTTCGTCCAGCACATCGGCGATGGCGCTCGGTATCGAACGGGTCAGCGCGACTTCCACGAAAACGAGCGGGTCATCCCGCAGGCGCGGATGGAAAAAGGCAAAGCAGCGCCGATCTGCCGGTGCGAGCCGCCGGCGCAATTCTTCCCACCCGGCAATCTCGTGTACGGCCTCATATTTGATGATCTTTTCCAGGATATGCGCCGGTGTCGTCCAGTCGATGGGTTGCAGCGTCAGAAAGCCACGGTTGAACCAGGAACTGAAAAGATGGGCGAAATCGGTATCGACAGCGCCAAGATCGGCGCGATCCTCCTTGGTCTCCAGCAGGCGTTCGCGCATGCGGACAAGCTTTTGCGTGCCGTTGGGCGCAAGGTTGAGGCGGCGCAAAAGTTCCTGCCGGCGCGGTTCGGCTGCATTGTGCAGCGCGATGACGGCCATGGGGCTTTTGTCGGTCCGATAGGCGTCTATCGCCTTGTCGAGCGCTGCGGCTTCCGCGCCGAAACGGTCAGACAGCATGTGCAGAAACTGGACGGCCTCTGCGGCATTGAAACGGCTCCAGCGATCCAGGATTTCCGCCGCGATTGCCATGCCCGAGGCTTCGCCGCGACTTGAAAGCAGCATTTCGCACAGGGTTTCGATGTCGGTATCGACGACCCTGTCGCGCGCCTTCGATCCCGAAAACAGCAGCGCGCGACCGCGTTCGGTGACGCCCGAAAGCAGGTCACTGAGAAAAGAGGTTCCGGCCATCCAAAATTCCTCCGATCATCAGGACGGCGCCCCCCGCGCTGCCCCTTTTATTATCATTGTCTATTCAATATCCACCGCAATATGGTATGTAAGCTGGCCCACAATGTGCACGGTGTCAACAGTCTTGTATACAAGAATGGAAAAATTGCATTATGGAGGCCAGATGCATGTCTGAAAACGCGGGGCGTTGGCTGCGGGACGAAATTGAAAATGCGATTTTGTCTCATGAATTTGCGCCCGGTCTCCGCTTGGATGAGACCTTGCTGGCCAATCGGTTCGGTGTGTCACGCACACCCGTGCGCGAAGCGCTGATGCAGCTGAACGCCATTGGCCTTATCGAGATCCGTCCGCGCCGTGGGGCCGTCGTTATCGATCCGGGACCGCACCGTATCTATCAAATGTTCGAGGTCATGGCCGAGCTGGAAGGTCTGGCCGGTTCGCTTGCTGCCCGCCGGCTGGATGAGCAATCCAAAGAGGCCATTCTTGAGGCCCATAAGCGGTGTGAAATCTCCGCGGGCGCTGGCGACAGCGATAGCTATTATTATGACAACGAAGCCTTTCACAAGGCGATCTATGCGGCAAGCCGGAGCGAATTTCTGGAGGAGCAGTGCAACCAGCTGCATCGCCGCCTGCGACCCTATAGGCGGCTGCAATTGCGGGTGCGCAACCGCTTGTCGACGTCATTTTCCGAACATGGGGCGATTGTCGAGGCGCTTTTTCGAGGCGATGTCGAGGAGACAAGACGGTTGCTCGGAATGCATGTGGCCGTTCAGGGTGAAAGGTTCAGCGACCTCGTTGCCAACATGGCTGCCCGGTGATTAGAGTATTATAATTGCAATTTGCATGCGGCCAGCGGCGATTATTGGATAGACTGTTAGGCAGACTGTAAGCGCTGATGTCGAAGCATAATGCGAAATCCATGACCGCACCACTCGATGCGCCTATTGGGCGAAGCGATCTGATCGCGCGCATTGTCCATGACATTAGCCCTGTCATCGTCGTGACTGCGCCCGCAGGCTTCGGTAAGTCCTGGTTTCTTCAGGCATTGATCGCGGCGCTTGGAGCTGATGCCGCCCTATGGACGGTCTATGATCGCCCTCCCATCTCTCCTGACCTTTCGCGGCTTGAGCAAGGACACCGCTATGCCATTGCCCTGCGCCCCGGCGAGAGCTTGCCCGGGCTGGACCGGCTGCGCCTCTATGGTCAGGTGCTGGATCTTGATGGTGAGGATCTTCTGCTGCCGCAGGGCGGATTGAGCAGACGTGACTGGGACAGATGTGCCGGCTGGCCGGTCCTGTTGTCGCCGGGGATAGAGTGTCAGGATGCGCTTGCTGGACAGAGCCGGCTTTCGACGTTTCTGGCCGAAGACTGTCTGGCTGGTCTGGATGATGCTGATATGTCGGCGCTTCTGGTCTGTGGAGAGAATTGGCCGTCCTGGCTTGCCATGCGTCTGCCGCCGCTTGCCCATCCCGCCACCGCAGCCTGCCAAAGGATCAAGAGCGCTTTGCCCGGCGCGCTGGAGCAAGAAATGCTCCGACGTCTTGCCGATCCGTTTCAGGCTGCTGATCCGTCTGGCGTTCTGGCGCAGGCTTTACGCTGCAACCCGCGAAATCTGGAGGCGGTGATCCTGCGGCTGCTGGCATGCAATCAGGGCAAGGACGCACTGTCCCTGTTTTGCAAGGCAGGGGGCTGGTTTCTCTATTATCGGCTGGGCCATGAGGCCTTCTTGCGTGTGGTGACAGGTCTTGAGGCGGGCTGTGATGACCTGCCGGAAGAACTGGCCATCAGTCGCGCTTTTCTGATGATCAAAGCCGGTGATGTGGCATGGGCAATGCAATTTCTGGTCCAGCGCTTCGGGGTGGAAATGCGCAATGTCCTGGCCGTTTTCTCGGGCGATAGCGCGCTTTCCCTGCGTGTCAGGCTGTTTCGTATCACGGTCCTGATCTATGAGGATGTTACGCCGACCGACAGATTGCTGGAAGCGCTGTTTGAGATTGGTGGCGAGCTATCCCTGGACGAGCCGGAGCAGCGCGGATCCTTTTATAACGCCATGCTGGAATTTTTCCTTCGGCTCCGGCGCTACGAAGAGGCAAATGGCATGGCCGAAAAGGCCATGAAGGCCTATCGGCAGGCGGATTGTCCCATTCTGTGCTTCTATATAGCGCTGCATCAATCGGTACTCAGCCTTTTGACCTCCGATTTCAACCGTATGGGCCAGTCTCTGCGGCTTGCCGAGGACATGCTGGCAAAAACAGGCTTTGACAGCCCCGGAGATCGTCGCTTTCTTGACCTGCTGACGGCTTGCATGGCCTATGAAAACGGCGAGCCAGCGGTGCTGCTTGGCTTTTTACAGGAAGAGATGGCCGCAATGATTGCGGGCGAGTTATGGCCAAGTCTGGCCGATGTCGCCATCTACTACGGCAGCCACGCCTTGAGTGTCCACATGTCCACCCGCGTCGCTCTTCGCTTTCTCGATGGCTGGAGCGTTTACCAGCCGATGAATCGGCAGTTTCGTCTCTCGCTGGATGTGCGTAAGGCGCAGATCCTGCAAAGCGGCAATTGCTGGGGCGATGCGACCCGGCTTCTTGCGCCGTTGCGGGCCGGATTTGATCGGGTGTGGATTGAAAGCGCGCAGGAGGCTCTGGCCCGCTTGGCGGGTCGAGACGAGATTACGCTAGCCTTGAGCTGGCTGCGGCAAATCTCCTATGAGCGCCCGGCCTTTCCCCATCTCGACCGCAAGCTTGAGGTGATGCTGACCAACCCGCATCTGCTGGTCCGGCAAGAAATTGCGGTTTCCCTCTGGCTGGCCTTCGTCTTGCGGCAAACGCAGCAAAATTCCAGAGCCCGCACTCTGCTGCGACAGGTGTTTGAACGCTGCGCAAGCCATGGCGGACTGACGGCCCTTTCAGAGGAATGGCTGTTTCTCGATCACCTGCTGCAAGACAAGCGGATAGTTGAATTCGTGATGGCGGCCACCCCGGCGCGGGCCATCCTGCGGCGGCTGGACAGGGGGCGTCACAGCAGTCTTGCGGCGGCCCGGACCCGGCTGACCCAGCAGGAGCTGAAAATCCTGACCATGCTGGCGGAAGGCGCCTCCAACAAGCTGATTGCCCGCAACAGCGGCATTTCAGAGCCCACGGTGAAATTTCATCTGAAAAATGTCTATCGCAAACTTGGCTGCTCCCGGCGTCACGAGGCGATTGCGGCGGCGAAGGCGCTGGGTTGGGTGCGCTAATGGTTCCCCGCTGACATACTTTAGCTCCTTGTCTTGCGCGCCGCCCGCAAAGCGGTTCCGATCATGGCTTGAAACGCCATAAAACCTATCCTTATTTTGTAAAAACCTATCCTTCACCCGCATTGCTCTTGCCAGTCCTTCCGCGCCACCATGGCGCAAAGAGGGAATGGCGGGATGATTTTGCATGTTGTCGAGCAGATCGTGAGGCGGGTGTTTTCCGTGGTCATGGTGCTGTTCGTGCTGTCTTTGATGATTTTTGCGCTGGCCCGCGTGGTACCCGGCGATCCGGCCCGCATGGCGCTGGGGCCGTCGGCATCGCAGGAACAGGTCACGGCGCTGGCCCGTGAAATGGGACTCGATCAGCCTGTCCTTGTGCAATATGGCCGCTACATCACGAATGCCCTGCAAGGCGATCTTGGCCAATCGCTGTCGTCGCATCGTCCCGTCATTCAGGATGTTGTTGAATTTCTCCCCGCCACGCTGGAGCTTGTGGTGGTGACGGTCATTCTCGATCTGCTGATTGCCATTCCCCTTGGCGTCATCACCGCACGTCACCGAAACACCTGGATCGATAATATCGGACGACTGTTTTCCATGGTCGGCGTCACGGTGCCGTCGTTTCTGTTTGCCATTGGTCTGCAATTGTTTGCGGCGAATTTTCTGCCGGGCTGGCCTTTGTTGGGGCAGGTGAATTTCGATCTTCACGCCCCCGCCGGGCCAACCGGCTTTCTGTTGGTTGATAGTTTGATCCATGGCCGCGCCGATGTGTTTGTGGATGCCCTGCAACATCTGATCTTTCCGGCATTGGCACTGGCCATGGCAGGCATTGGCCAGATCACCCGCATCATGCGCTCGGCAATGATTGAAAATCAGCGCAAGGACCATGTTCTAACACTGCTCAGTTTTGGCGTGCCGGATTATGTTGTGACCTTTCGCTACCTGCTCAAGTTGTCGTCTGTAGCACCGCTGACCATCATGGGGCTGGAATTTGCCTCGCTGATTGGCAATGCCTTTGTGGTGGAAATGGTGTTTGGCTGGGGTGGTTTTGCGTCTTACGGTCTCAACGCCATCCTGCAAAAAGACCTGAACGCCCTGATGGCTGTGGTGCTGATTTCCGGCCTGTTTTTCATTCTCGCCAATCTTGTCATCGATCTGATTGTCAGCCTGATTGATCCGCGCCTGCGTTTTCGGGGAGGCCAATGATGAGCGAACAAGATCTCTCAGCCGGTTACATGAGCTGGTACCGCTTTTCCCGCAATCCTGCCGCCTTGATCGGTGCGTTGATTGTGATTTCGGTGGTGGTCATGGCCATCCTTGCGCCGCTGATCACGCCGTTTCCCAGCCATATCGGCTCTGTTGTTGATTTTCGCCATCGCCACAATCCGCCAAACCTCACCAACTGGTTTGGAACCGATAAGGTGGGCCGCGATCTGTTCACCCGCACCATTTTTGGCTTTCGCGTCTCATTGCTGCTGGTGTTTGGCGTGTTGGGGATTTCGGTGCCGATTGGCGCGGTACTGGGCCTGTGCGCTGGCTATTTCGGCGGTTGGACCGAGCGGCTGATCACCGGATTTACCAATATCATGCTGGCTATACCACCACTGGTCATGGCACTGGCGATTGGCAATGTGCTGGAGCCAAACCTGATCAACGCCATGATTGCGATTACGCTTTTATGGTGGACCTGGCATGCGCGGCTTGTCTACCGCGTCACGGTCTCCATTGCCGGTGAAGATTTTATCGAGGCGGCGCGGCTAGCCGGTGCTGGCCCCATCCATATCCTGTTTCGGGAAATCCTGCCCAATTGCATTGCCGTGATTTCGGTGAAGACCACGCTGGATGCGGCCTTTGTCATCTTGTTTGGCGCAACGCTGTCCTTCCTCGGTTTTGGGGTGAAGCCGCCAACGCCAGACCTCGGCTCGATGGTGGCCGATGGCCGTCAGTTTTTGCCGGAAAAATGGTGGGAAGTGCTGGCCCCCGGTGGCGCGATTTTCTACGCCACCCTTGGCTTTAACCTGCTGGGCGATGGCTTGCGCGACATGTTTGATGTGGAGGCGTGACCATGGCTGATCCCTTGCTGTGTGTGCAGGATTTGACCGTTGCCTTCTCCGGCTATGGCCGGGTGAACCGGGTGTTGCACGACATCTCTTTCACCATCGATGCCGGAGAGCGGGTTGCGCTGATTGGCGAAACCGGATCGGGCAAATCCGTGACATCCAAGGCCATTCTTGGCACGTTGCCAAACAATGCCAAGGTGGAGGCGGGCTCGATAGCCTATCGCGGGCGGCAGTTGTTGACGCTTCCATCCGGTGAACGCAACAAGCTGAAAGGCACTGCCTTTTCCATCATCATGCAGGACCCGCTGTCCTCCTTCAATCCGGTGTTTCGCATTGGTCGGCATCTGGAAGACGTGATGCATTATGCCGATCGCAATCAGGGCATCTATGATACGCCGAAGGGGCGCAAACAGCGGATTTTCGAGGTGTTGCGCAAGGTGCAATTGGGCGATGTCGAGCGGGTGTTCAACGCCTGGCCGTTTGAGCTGTCGGGCGGTATGCGCCAAAGGGTGCTGATTGCGCTGGCGCTTTTGCATCAACCCGATCTGTTGATTGCCGACGAGCCGGGCACGGCACTGGATGTGACCACGCAGGATGAAATCTTGCGGCTGATCAATCGGCTGGTGTCGGAAGACGGTCTGTCGCTGCTGATGATCACCCACAATCTCGGTGTCGTGCGCCAGACGGCTGACCGGGTGATTGTGATGCAGCATGGCCGCATTGTCGAACACGGACCGTTGAAATCCGTCTTCCAAGCCCCGCAGCAAGCCTATACGCGTGAGCTGATGGCGGCAGTGCCGCCGCTCTATGGCGAAGGTGTAGTGGATCAGCCGGTCAGCGACAAGGCTCCGATCATTACCCTGAGCAATGTGCGTAAACTCTATGCCAAGCGGGCGCTGTTTGGCCAAAAGCGCGGCCATCTGGCGGTCAACAACATCAATCTTCAGGTCAATGAGGGCGAAATTTTTGGCCTTGCCGGAGAAAGTGGCTCTGGCAAAACCACGCTGGCGCGGATGATGATGAACCTGTTGCAGCCCAGCGATGGCGAGATTGTTGTGCGCGGCACGCCCAGAGATGGCGCTTTGCGCCTCAGCCAGATCGTCTATCAAAATCCCGGCACATCGCTGAACCCCAAGCGCACGGTGGAGCAGATTTTGGCTGTGCCGCTGGCCCATGTGGGCCTTGATAAAGGCCAGCGCAAAGCGCGCATGACCGAGCTTTTGGACCTCGTGCGTCTGCCCGCCAATTTCGTGTCAAAATATCCGCATGAGCTTTCCGGCGGGCAAAAGCAGCGGGTGGCCATTGCCCGCGCCTTGGCAGCCAATCCGCAGATCATCATTCTGGATGAGCCGACATCGGCGCTGGATGTCTCGGTGCAGAAAACCGTGATTGAGCTGCTGTTGGACCTGCGCGCAAAGCTCGGCCTGACCTATGTGATCATTTCCCATGATCTGTCTTTGATGCGCAATTTCTGCTCGCGCATTGTCATCATGTACAAGGGCGAAATCGTCGAACATGGTACACCTGCCGAAGTGTTCGCGACAGCCCGCCATCCCTATACCCGCGCCCTCATTGCCGCCATTCCGGTTCTGACCGATGCGCAAGAGGCGTTGAAACCCACCATTAGTGAAGAGGAACGAGGCCGCTTTCTGGTGCACGCCACCGGACTGTGAACCCGTTGTTGAAAGGAAAACACACGTGTACCGATTGGGAATAGATGTGGGCGGCACCAATACGGATGCCGTTGTCATGCAGGGCGGTAAGGTTCTGTCGGGTATCAAGGCTCCAACCTCGGAGGATGTCACCACGGGCGTGGTCGAGGCCATGGAAGGGGCTATCAAAGCCGCAGGCATTGACCGCAGCCTTGTGACCAATGTGATGATCGGCACCACCCATTTCACCAATGCGGTGATTGAGCGCAAGCATATGACCCCGGTTGCCGCCATCCGCCTCGGCCTGCCCGCCACCGCCTGCCTGCCGCCTGCGATAGACTGGCCGGAAGACCTGAAGCCCGTGGTGGGCAAGCATGGCTATATGGTGCGCGGCGGCTATGAGTTTGATGGCCGTGAAATTTCGCCGCTGGATGAAGATGAGATCAAGCGTATTGCCGGTGAAATCCGCGCCAACAATCTCAAGGCCGCAGCTGTCACGTGCGTGTTCGGCCCGATCAATGCCGCGATGGAGCAGCGGACCAAGGCGATTTTGCAGGAGCATTGCCCCGGCCTGCCGGTGGTGATGTCCACCGACATTGGCCGCATCGGATTGCTGGAGCGCGAAAGTGCGGCGATCATGAACGCCAGCCTGTTGGAACTGGCCTATAAAACCGTACGGGCCTTTGGCGAAGCGCTCAAAAGCGCCGGGCTGACCTGCCCCTTTCATATCACCCAGAACGACGGCACGTTGATGGCGGCTGAGACGGTGAAGGATTTCCCGGTTCTGACCTTTGCCTCCGGCCCCACCAATTCCATGCGCGGTGCGGCCTTCCTCACCGGCGTGCAGGAAGCCATTGTGGTTGATATTGGCGGCACGACGTCTGATGTCGGCGCGCTGCATCTGGGCTTTCCGCGTCAGGCGGCAACGGTGGTGGATGTCGGCGGCGTGCGCACCAATTTCCGTATGCCGGATGTGTTTTCCATTGGTCTGGGTGGCGGGTCTCTGGTGCGTGGCGATGCGGAAACAGTTACCGTTGGTCCGCAATCGGTGGGCTATCGCATCACCTCTGAGGCCAAAGTGTTTGGCGGCGCAACGCTGACGGCCACCGATATTGCCGTGGCCGCTGGCCATGCCGATGTGGGCGATAAGAGCAAGGTGGCCGATGTCTCACCCGCGCTTGCCAAGGCAGCGCTTGCCCGTATCCATCAGATGCTGGAAAATGCCATTGAGCGCAGCCGGGTCTCGCCAGAGCCAATTCCGGTCATCGCCGTTGGCGGCGGCTCTATCCTGATGCCGGATAAGCTGGGCGATTTTCAGATCATCCGGCCTGAGAATTTCTCGGTTGCCAATGCTGTGGGCGCTGCCATTGCCCAGATTTCCGGCGAAGTAGACCGGGTCTTTGCCCTTGAAAATGGCCTCACCCGCGAGCTGTGCCTGAAGCAGGCCGAAGAGGAAGCCACGAAAAACGCCGTTGCCGCAGGCGCTGATCCCACCACCATTCAGGTGATTGAGCGTGAAGATGTGCCGCTGGCCTATCTGCCCGGCAATGCCACCCGCATCCACGTGAAAGTCGTGGGTGAGATGGGAGGGCAAGCATGAGCGCGATCATTTCCCCGAAAGACTATTTTGACCCGAAAGACCTCTGGATTTTCGACCGCGATGATCTGACCTCATTGGAAATCGGCGCTGGCATTCTGGGCACAGGCGGCGGTGGCAATCCCTATATTGGCAAGCTGCGTGCCCGCCAGTTGCTGGATGAGGGCTATACGCTCTCGGTTCTGCCACACCAGAAAATCCATGATGATGCGCTTTGCGTTTCAGTGGGCGGCATTGGTGCGCCTGTCGTTGGTATTGAGCGCTTGCGTGAAGGCCGTGAGGGCCTGCGATGCATCCGCGCGCTGGAAGCGCATCTGGATATGACCATAGACGCCATTGTCTGCGAGGAAATCGGTGGGTCCAATTCCATGGAGCCGCTGGTGGTGGCAGCCCTTACCGGTGTTCCTGTCATTGATTGCGACGGCATGGGCCGAGCCTTCCCGGAAATGCAGATGACCACGTTTTCCATCTACGGCCATAGTTCCACGCCATCGGCCATGTGCGATGTGCATGGCAATGTTGTGCTGTTTCAGCATGCGGTATCCGAGCTTTGGCACGAGCGTATGGCGCGGGCCTGCGTGGTGGCCCAAGGGGGGGCATCCACATTGGCGTCCGCACCGATGACCGGGGCTTTCGTCAAGCAATTCGGCATTCCCAATTCCTACACGCAAGCCGTAAGCCTTGGGCAGGCAGTCAGGCTTGCGCAGAAAAACCACGATGACCCAATTGAAGCCATCTGCAAAAAGGAGAACGGCAAAAAGCTGTTCACCGGTAAAATCAGCGATTTGAAGCGCCATTTGCGCGGCGGCTTTGTGCGCGGCGAAGTGCAGCTTTCCGGCATTGATGCCCACAATGGCGAAACCGGCTCGGTGCTGATCCAGAATGAAAATCTGGTGTTCTTCCACGACGGTGAGATGGAATGCTGCGTGCCGGACCTGATTCTGGTGCTGGATGTGGATAGCGGCGAAGCCATCACCACCGAAATGCTGCGCTATGGCCAGCGCGTCGCCATCGTTGCCTTGCCGTGCCATGGGCTGCTGCGCTCACGCGAAGCACTGGATGTGGTTGGCCCCAAAGCCTTCGGGCTGGATGGCATTGTCTACACCCCGATGAAAGGATCGTGATCATGGCCTATCAGGTGCAAGAACATGATCTGGAGGCCATTGCCCTTGGCGGTGCCTATCTCGGCACGGGCGGCGGCGGCGATCCCTATATTGGCAAGTTGATGGCGCAGGCGGCTCTTCGCGAGCATGGGCCCGTCACAGTGGTTGCCGCAGACGAAGTGGATGACGACACACTGTGCATTTCCGTCTTTATGATGGGTGCGCCAACCGTGATGCTGGAAAAACTGCCATCTGGTGCGGAAGTGCTGAAAGCGCTGCATGAGCTGGAGCAGTTTTTGGGCCGCAAGGCCGGAGCCATTCTTTGCGTTGAGGCGGGCGGGTTGAACTCCACCATTCCCTATATGGTGGCGGCTGTGACGGGCCTTCCCTTGGTGGATGGTGATGGCATGGGCCGGGCTTTTCCGGAATTGCAGATGGTGAGTTTTACCCTGCATGGTATCTCGGCAAGCCCGCTAGTCTTGGCCGATGACAAGGGCAATTCCTCGCTGTTTTCAGCGGTCTCCAACTTGTGGACCGAGAAAATGGCCCGCGCCGTGACCATTCAAATGGGTGGTGCTGCGTTGGTTGCCGCCTATGCCATGAGTGGCAAGCAGATGAAACAGGCGCTGTTGCACGGTACGATGACGCAAATTCGCACCATCGGCGAGACCATTTTGACCGAGCGTGCCCGCTCTCGCCATGCCGGAGCGGCGCTTCGGGAAAAACTCGGTGGCACCCATCTCTTTACCGGTCGCGTGGTGGATGTGGAGCGCGCCACAACAGGTGGTTTTGCCCGTGGAAAGCTGATCTTGCGCGGTGTGGATCGCTTTGCAGGCCAGCGCTTTGCTGTGCATTTCCAAAACGAGTTTCTGCTGGCTGAGGGCGAAAATGGCGAAACCGTCTGGGCAACGCCGGACCTGATTTGCGCCCTTGATGCCGATATGGGCCTGCCTGTGACCACTGAACAGATGCGCTACGGCTTGATGGTGGAATTCACCGGCATCTCCGCCGATCCGCAATGGCATACGCCAGAAGGCTTGGCGCTCGCGGGGCCGGGCTATTTTGGCTACGGCGACAGCGCAAAGCCACTCTCTGCATGATTTTTTAAAATACAGCGAACTGTCAAAAAAGGGGAATGAGATGAACGCAACACAGACTTTAAGGCACCTTGCTGTGGTTTTGGCGATGGGAACCGCCATTGTCGCGCCACACGTGGCCATGGCAAAAACCTCCACCGTGATGAATGTAACGCAGGTGTTTGGCACCATCGATCCGGCCAAGATCACCGATTACACTCAGTATCTGGCTGCTGTGAACCTTTACGATGGCCTGACCACCGTGGACAGCACCGGCAAGATCATCCCGGAACTGGCCGAGAGCTGGGATGTGTCCAGCGATAACCTGACCTACACCTTCCATCTGCGCAAGGACGCAACATTTCAGGATGGCTCTCCGGTTGAGGCCAAGGATGTTGTTTATACCGTCCAGCGCTTGCTGGCGATCAACAAGGGACCGGCCTATCTGTTTGCAACGCTGATCAACCCCGACAATGTGAAGGCGGTGGATGCTCACACCGTGACCATCACACTCAACAAGGTCTATGCGCCGTTCCTGACCACCACGCCGCTGCTGCTTGTCATCAATGAGGATGCCGTCAAGGCCGCTTCCAAGCAGCCCTGGGGTGAGGATGTTGTTGGCGAAAAATCCATGGGCGCGGGCGCTTATGTGCTGTCCAGCTGGCAGCGCGGCTCGGAAATGGTCATCAGCCGCTATGAGAAATATTACGCGGGCTGGCCAACAAACCCGATTGATGAAGTGCGCTTTGTGCAGACCAATGACGAGGCAACCGTCAAGGCGCTGGCGACATCTGGCCAATTGGGCATTTCCTCCACCACCCAGGCCAACGAGACCTATGATGCTCTGGCCAAAACCGACGGTTATGTGGTCCAGACCACACCAACGGCCACCGGTTTTTATTTGAAACTCAACACCAAAGCCACGCCGACAGACGATGTGCATGTGCGTCGCGCCTTGCAATATGCCACCGATTACAAAACCATCCAGACACAGATTATGACCGGTGACACGCTGGCGGGGCCGCTGGCGCAGGTGTTCAAGGATGCCTATCTCGATACGCTGAAAGCGCCGGAATTTGATCTTGAAAAGGCCAAGGCCGAGCTTGCCCAATCCAAATATGCGGGAAAGCCGATCAAGCTGACGCTGACCTATGTGGCAGGCCTGTCGTTTGAAGAGGATATCGCACTTCTGATGCAATCCAATCTTTCGCAGATCGGCGTGGATGTGGACATCAAACCAGAGCCCTGGAACCGCATCACCGAACTGGCGGCCAAGCCGGAAACAACGCCTGCGGCCACGCAAGTGTTCTATGGCCCAACCTATCCCTCGCCAGATAGCGTGTTCTACGTGCAATATCATTCCAAATCGGCGGGAACATGGGCCTCCATGGAATGGTTGCAGGATGCCGAGGTTGATAAATTGATCGATGAGGCCCGCTCCACCACCGACAGTGCCAAGCAGAATGCGATCTACAAGCAGATCCAGCAGGCGATTTCTGATGAGGCACCGGACGTGAATTTGCTGACGAAAGTGCAGAAGGTGGCCTTCAGCAAGTGCATCTCGGGCTATAAATTTGTGCCAATGCAGAGCTGGGATTACAATTTCCACGATCTGACATGGACGTGCCCGGCCAAATAATCCGGGGTCTGTTTGAGACTATTTCAACCCTGGAAAATCGTTGGGCTGGGCAGCCAGATTTTCCAGGGTTGCCGTCTTCAACGCCTTGAACAGAAAGCGCGTTTCCAACAGATTGACGATACGCAAAACCGTCTCCACCGTATCGATCGGCTTGACCAGGAAGTCCTTTGCGCCCAGTGAGAGGGCGCGGCGGCGTGTTTCTGTTGTCACGTCGGCTGTCAGCACAAGGATGGGGATGAAATCATCCGGTCCGATCAGCCGCGTGAATTGGTCAAGCAGGGCAAAACCATCCAGATGCGGCATCAGAAGATCGAGCAGGATAATATCGGCTTTATGCTTTGTAAAAAGAGCGGTGGCCTCGCGCGGGTCGGTGGTCGATGCAATCCGGTCGAAACGCTCGCGCCGCAAAAGCCTTTCCAACAGGGCAATATTGGCGGGTTCGTCATCAATGATCAGTATCTGCGCCTCTGAGGCAAGGTCGAAGGGAAAATTCACGTCAGAACCTCATCCAGGGTTTTCATCAGGCGGCGTACGTCCAGCGGTTTGGTCATGTAATGCGTTGCGCCTTTTTCCATCGCCAGCATGCGTGTTTTTTCCGTGGCATCGGCGCTTATCACAACGACCGGGGTGGTTTGCGTCCGAGGATCTGAACGCAAGGCGGCAAGCACCGATAGGCCATTCATGTCAGGCAGATCGACGTCGAGCAAAACAAGATCGGGACGGTGCTCAAAGGCAAGCGTCAGGCCGAGACCACCCAACATGGCCGGAATGATCCTGGTCTTTAAACGGCGGCGCACGAGGTTTTCGATCAGGTTGAGATTGACAAGGTTGTCCTCAATGCAAAGGACCGTGGCTTTGCCTGTCGGTCCGCTTGCCACTGCCCGTTTCTCGTCTGTTTTCACCACCTCTGCCACGGCGTAAGGGGCGTGTGACACGGGAATATGGATGGAGAACACCGAGCCGGTCGCGTCACTCTCGGTCAAGAAAAGATCGCCATCCATGGCCTGCATCAGATTGACCGACAGGGCAAGGCCAAGGCCTGTGCCGGTCGTTGCATTTCGGTCGGCACCGAGCCTCTCGAACGGCTTGAAGAGCCGGTCTCTATCCACATCCGCAATTCCGCAGCCCGTGTCGGCAATATCAATTGCGATCATGGTGTTAGTCAGTAATTGAGCGGATAATCGGATCTCACCACCATCCCTGTTGAATTTCACCGCATTTGAAAGCAGGTTCAGTAGCACTTGCAAAAAACGGCGACGATCCACCGCAACAATAGTTTGGCCCGCTGCCTCCATCTCCACCCTGATCGTCAATTGCTTCGGTTCGGCCAAGGGAGCCGCAAGGGCAATGGCTTCCGTCACGATATCGTCCAATCCGACCGGCTCGATCAACAGTTCCATGCGGCCCGCCTCGATCCGGGCGATATCGAGAACTTCATCGATGAGACTGAGCAGATGCCGTCCAGCTCTGAGGATTTGCGCCAGACTTTCGCGCATGTCCCGATCTTCGATGTCCATATCGAGGATTTGTGCAAAGCCCAGAACGGAATTCAGCGGCGTGCGCAATTCATGGCTCATGCGCGACAGAAACTCGCTTTTGGCTTGGCTGGCCCGTTCGGCGTCACGCCGTGCGGTCAACAGGGCCTCTTCGGTTCGTTTCCGGTCCGTCACATCGCGGGTGATCTTGGAAAAGCCCCGCAATTGCCCTTGCTTATCGCGCAGGGCTGTCATCACCACATTGGCCCAGAAGCGGCTGCCATCCTTGCGCAACCGCCATCCCTCGTCTTCGACGCGGCCAAAGGCGGCGGCTTGCGCCATTTCCTGAAGCGGCCGTGTGTCTCGATGCTCGAGAGGATAGAAGCGAGAAAAGTGCTGACCGATGATTTCGTCTGCACGATAGCCTTTGATACGCTCTGCACCGGCATTCCAGCTCACCACAGTGCCGTCTGCATCCAACCCGAAAATACCATAGTCATGGACGCCATCGACGAGCAGCCGGAAGCGTTCCTCGCTTTCCCGCAGGGCCTCTTCGCGCGCCGTCAGCAGGCGGCTTGCCTCTTCGAGCGCGCTCGACAATTCGCCAATTTCGTCCGTTGCATGTTCTGCCAGTCTCAGGCTTTGGCCCTGGGCGAGGCGGCTGGCGGCCTGTTTCAGCCTATCGACCCGCCGGACAATGCCTTTTGACATCAAGACGATGGCACCGATGCATCCGATGACACCAGCGATCGCGCCCAATAGGGTAATTCTTTGCGACAGCGCCCGGATTTCATCGGCCTTGGCCGTTCGTTGCGCCAGAAGCGCGTCTTCCCTCAGTCGCATTTCGGCAATCTGAAGGCGTAACTCGTCCAGAAAGGCCTTGTTGGCAATCAATGTCTGCCGCAAAGCTTCGGGAATCTGGTTATTCGAAACCGAACCTTGCATCAGGGAGGCAAGACCCTTCAGCTTTTTGTCAACCAGAGGCTCCATCCGGTTCAGCCGCTCAAGTTGTTCCGCATCGATGATCAGTGGCCGCATGGCGGCAAACACCGCCGGCAATTCCGTTACGGCTTTCTTGTAGGGGGCCAGGAAGGTTTCGTCGCGGGTGAGAAGATATCCCCGCACGCCGGAGGCACCTTCGGCCAGCAAAGCGTGCAGCTCCAGAATGTCCTGTTGAATGGCGAAGGTGACGCGCACGTAATTTTCTGCCTTTCGGCTTTCACGGTCAGCGAGAAAGACGGAGCCGAGGGCAATGAGAAGACAGGCCAGAGGCAATGCGATTACGATCAGGCCTTTGACGGCCAAAGGCTGGTTGAGAAAGCGAAAGCGACTGTGGGCGGACACCACAGTCTTTGCCGGGATATCCGTCATCATGCCTCTCCTTCGACCAATCCGGCCTGGGCTGCCAGCACCGCTGCCTGGGTTCGGTCGCCCACCCGCAATTTCGCAATAATGCGCTCGACATGAACCTTGACCGTGCCCGGAGCGATGGACAGTCTGCGGGCGATTTCCTTGTTGGTCGCGCCCCGTGCCACTTCCTGTAAAATTTCCCGCTCACGGGTGGTCAGCTGAGAAATAGCGTCCTCGGCTGGCGATGTGCGCGATACGCGGGTCAGCATCCGCCGCACCAATCCGGTATCGAAAAATTCCTGACCGTCCAGAACGGCCCGGATCATCCGCAACAATGTGTCGCGCCGCACATCCTTCAACGCGTAGCCACTGGCTCCAGCCTTCACTGCCGCTTCCAGATAGTCGAGGCTGTCATGCATCGTCAGCATCATGATCCGCGTCGATGGTGATACGCGGCGGATTTCTGTCGCCGCCGTCAACCCGTCCATCGGCGTCATCCGGACATCGAGCAAGGCGATGTCAGGCAAAAGCTGTGCTGCTAGCGTGATTGCTTCCAGGCCATCTCGCGCTTCGGCCACGACCTCCAGGTCCGGCGCACCCGACAGCACCGAAATAATGCCGGATCGGGCCAAGTCGTGGTCGTCGGCAATCAGAATCCGCGCTTTGGTCATCGGCTTTCAACCTTTGTCGATAAGAGGAACCCGGGCGATCAGCCTTGTGCCTTGATTGGCGGCGCTGATGATGTCCAGCGTGCCGTTAACAAGGGACAGTCGCTCTTGCATCGCCGATAGACCGATCCCGAAGCCACGGACCGGTGTCGCATCACCTTGCGCTCCGGCAAGGGGAAAGCCGCAGCCATCGTCATTCGCCTCAAGCACGACATGGTCGGCATCGATCCGCAATTGCACATGCAGGTTTTGGCAGCCCGCATGCTTCCTGGCATTGGTGATCGCTTCCTGCGCGACACGATAAAGAACGATCTCAATGGCTTGAGGCAGACGGCCATCCGGTAGCCGGTTGTCCAGCCGACAGGCGATTTCATCGACGGTGTCCAGCTTTGCACTGATGGCGGCTGGCAGGCCAAGGTCATCAAGTTCGGCGGGCCGCAAGTCGGCAATCGCGTGGCGGATATCCTGGATCGCCAGGCGGGCAATCTCGCTGCATTGATCGACCTTATTCGCGAGGACCGCCGTCAAACCCGGGTCAGCTTCCAATGCCTGCAAGTGATGCAGCAAACTGACGAGGGTCTGGGCCACGCCATCATGCAGGTCATAGGCAATATGGGCGCGCTCCCGTTCCTGTGTGGAGAGAATGGCGGCCACCAATTGCGCGAGCTGTTTTTCGCGCTCGGCAAGCATCAGGAGCAGGGCTTCCCGCTCCTGTTCTCTGTCATCGGCGAAAACGGCTGCGGCGACAAGGTCGGCGACGATCTGAAGGCTGGTTTTATCCTCGTCGCCCATCCTTGCGATGGCCTGATCCTCGAAGATGACGAGCACCCGGCCATCCTTGCTGGCCATGGCGTTATCTGCAATCGTCTGGTGTTGATCTGCTGGGTCGCGCAAATGAATTGCCGCACCGCCGCAAAAGCTGCCGATCAATCCGGTGATATCAGTGATCGCCCGGGGGAGAGGGTATTGATCAAGGCTGGCCCGTGTTTCGACGATGAGACGTAACCGGCTGGCCCGGGCTTCCGCCTCCCGGTAAAGTGTCCGCAATTCCTGGATGGGAGAGGCAAGGTGTTCCGGGTCCGTCGCCGTCGTCATTCGTCATCATGCTCCTGTATCAAGGCGCGTTCAGGTATCCGAGGGGAGAGATAAGAAATCATGGGGCTGGTTTACATAGGCCATTCGGCATATCCTTTCGACACCATGCGGCAGACGTAACAGCTCTTCTTCATAGCCACTTTTCTAAGCAACCGACCGGCGTTGGGCTTGGCTCGGGCTTGATAAAGGAGCTGTCTCATGCAGAAAATTCTTTTGGCATTCGGTGTAACCGCCGGTCTTTCGGTATCGTCTTTTGCCGCACCCGCGATGGCACAGGAATGCGCGCCAGTGACCCAGCAGCAGGTGGAAAAATTGTTTGACCGTTGGAATGCATCCCTTGCGACGCTCGATCCGGAGAAAGTTGTCGCGAATTATGAGGATGATGCAGTTCTCCTCGCGACCCTGTCGAACCAGCCGCGGCTGACGCAGGAAGAGCGTCGCGCGTATTTTGTCGATTTTCTGAAAAAGAAGCCTCAGGGCGTGGTCGATAACCGGACGATCAAGCTGGGCTGCAACACGGCCATCGATACCGGCGTCTACACGTTCACCCTGGGGGATGGCACAAAGGTTCCGGCCCGCTACACCTTCACCTATGACTATGATGGCGGGAAATGGCTGATTTCCTCCCATCACTCTTCGGCAATGCCGGAACGCACGTCGTAAAGGCAAGTTATGGACATGTCGCCGCGCTGGGAACGCACGGCGACATGTCATGACATCTGTTTATGCTGCGGTTCTGGAACCGAGAGCGCCATAATAGGCGATATAGACGTAGCAGAGGATCGGCATCAGGAAGGCGAGGTGGATGCCGACCGTATCGGCAAGCCCGCCCTGTACCAGGGGCAACAAAGCGCCGCCGACAATGGCGAGGCAAAGAATGCCGGAACCCTGGCTGGTATGGCGACCCAGGCCCTTCAGCGCCAGGCTGAAAATGGTCGGGAACATGATCGAGTTGAAGAAGCCAATCGACAACACGCACCACATGGCGACATGGCCTGTTGTCAGCACGGTGACCAGCAGCAAAATACCGGCTGCGACCGCATTGAAGGCCAGAACCTTGCCGTCATCCATATAGCGCATCACGGCGGAACCGATGAAACGCCCGATCATGGCGCCGCCCCAGAAATAGGAGACGTAATGGGCAGCCGTCTGTTCAGGCAGCCCGGCAATGCTGGGTTCGGCCATGAAATTGACCAGGAAGCTGCCAATGCTGACTTCCGCGCCGACATAAAGAAAAATGCCGACCGCGCCGAGAACCAGGTGGCGATAGCCCCAGGCGGAGCCGGACACATCGCTGGACTTGGCATCTTCTTCTGCCTCAACCGCTGGCAATTTCAATGCTGCGAAAATGGCAGCGAGAACAAGGAAGGCGATAGCCAGCATCAGATACGGAAATTTGACCGCTGCGGCTTCCGCCATGCGCAGGGCGTCCATCTGCTCCGGTGTGGCATTTTCAACGGCAGCCGTTGCCGAAGACAGAATGAGGAAGGCACCGAAAATCGGCGCGACGGTGGTGCCCAGCGAATTGAAGGCCTGGGTTAGGGTGAGACGGCTCGATGCCGTTTCGGGTGCGCCCAGCACGGTGACATAGGGGTTTGCCGCCACCTGGAGAATAGTGACGCCCGCCGCCAGCACGAACAGCGCGCCGAGAAACAGGCCATAGACCCGCAGGCTTGCGGCGGGGATGAACAAAGCGCAACCGATGGCGGCAACGAGAAGACCCGTAACAATACCCCATTTATAGCTGATGCGTTTGACGAGAGCCCCTGCGGGCAAGGAAACGATAAAATAAGCGCCGAAGAAGCACAGCTGGATCAACATGGTCTGCGTGTAATTCAGCTGAAATACGTTTTTCAGATGTGGGATGAGAATATCGTTGAGGCAGGTGATGAAGCCCCAGAGGAAGAAAAGAGAGGTCAGCGCGATCAGCGGACCGGTATAGGAGCGGCTGGCTCCTGCGTGCGCGGTTTGCGGCGCGCCTGTTTGAATTCCTGCCATTTTCGGTTCTTTTTTCTTGATGCGGCGCAGCGGGAATACTGCGGCATGGATTAACGATCTGGCGGAGCGATGGCCGTGGCTGCGGCTTGAATACGCAAGTGCCGGCCCGCAACGCGGAGGAGAACGTGATTGTTCCGCAAAAAAGCCTGACCGTAATTTCGGCGTGTTGGCTGCGGGCAACCGCGACTGACAACTGTCCGCTTGGGAGGACGATCAGTTGTAAGCCCTGTTGGCTTATCGCTCCTGATAGGGCACCGCAAGAAGATGCAGGGTGTAATCCCGTGCAATTTGAGGGACCGAGCCTTTCGGCCCGGTTTTCTCTATGTGTTTGAGATATTGATAATTTATACAAGGCGAAGATGTGTAAACATCCTCCAGCATCGTGCGGTTTCCAGTTTGCCGCACGATGCTGGTGCCTTGTGACGCCTGGGTCAGGCGCTTGCCGGATAGACTTTCCAGCGTTTGGGGCGGAAGGATATCCCGGTTCGGGTGGCGGCGGGATGATCGACGGGAACGTCGATTTCCGCCAGATGCCGTGCGCCGCCAAGCTCCAGTTCCAGACGGCGGGTTCCCGACAGTCTTCGGCTGCTGATCACCGTTCCGGCAAAGCAGCCGCCACACCCATCGACAATCTCGACTTCCTGCGGCCTGAAGAACAGCGTCGCATTGCCGTTGCCTTCGGATTTCAACCCGGTCGGCCGGTCATCAAGCCAGATCTCGCCGGATTCGATGCGCACCGGCAGCGCCGAGGATTCACCGATGAAGCGATGAACGAATGGGGCCGCCGGATTGTCATAGACGTCGTCGGCGGTGCCGACCTGCTCGATGCGGCCCTGGCTCATCACCACGACGCGGTCGGCAAGTTCCAGTGCCTCTTCCTGATCGTGGGTGACGAATACGGTGGTATGGCCGGTGCGATCATGAATTTCCCGCAGCCAGCGCCGCAAATCCTTGCGGACCTGGGCGTCGAGAGCGCCGAAAGGCTCGTCCAGCAGCAGCACCTTTGGCTCGATTGCCATGGCGCGGGCCAACGCGACGCGCTGACGCTGACCACCGGAGAGCTGGGCCGGATAGCGTTTTTCAAGGCCCGACAGCTGCACGAAATCGAGCAGTTCCAAGGCGCGTTTGCGGATTTCCGCCTTGGGCGGACGCGACGACTTTGGTCGAACGGTGAGGCCGAAGCCGACATTTTCCAGCACGGTCATATGCTTGAACAGCGCATAGTGCTGGAACACGAAGCCGACTTGCCGTTCCTGCACGGTCTTGCGCGACGCATCGTCGTCGCCGAAGAAAATCTGGCCAGCACTTGGCCGCTCAAGCCCGGCGATTAGCCGCAGCAAGGTGGTTTTTCCCGAACCGGAGGGGCCGACAAGCGCGATCAACTCGCCGGAGCGGATGTCCAGCGACAGTTCGTGGAGGGCGGCGGTCGCGTTGAAGTCCTTGCGGATATTGCGAATATTCAGTTCCATGAGCGAATTCCCGATCAATGCCCACGGGCAGCCGACAATTGGTCGGCATAGCGCAGTTCAATGGTTGTCTTGAGGACGAGTGTGACCAATGCCAGCCCTGCCAGCAGTGAAGCGACCGCGAAGGCGGCGGCGAAGTTATATTCGTTATAGAGAATTTCGATATGCAGCGGCATGGTATTGGTTACGCCCCGGATATGGCCTGATACAACCGAGACCGCGCCGAATTCGCCCATGGCCCGGGCGTTGCAGAGCAGCACGCCATAGAGCAGCCCCCAGCGGATATTGGGCAGCGTCACCCGCCAGAAGGTCTGCCAGCCACTGGCGCCGAGGCTGATCGCGGCCTCTTCATCGCCAGTGCCTTGTTCCTGCATGACCGGGATCAGTTCGCGCGCCACGAAAGGGAAGGTGACGAAAATCGTCGCCAGCACGATGCCCGGTACGGCAAACAGGATCTCGACGCCATGCGTGCGCAACCACGGCCCAAGCAGGCTGTTGGAGCCGAACAGCAGCACATAGACCAGACCTGATATGACCGGTGACACCGAAAACGGCAAGTCGATCAGGGTAATCAGGAAGGCCTTGCCGCGAAATTCGAATTTCGCAATCGCCCATGCAGCAGCAACGCCGAAGATCACGTTGGCGGGAACGGCAATCGCTGCAACCAGCAGCGTCAACCGCATGGCCGAGAGGGCGTCTGGTTCGACAAGTGCTTCCAGCCAGGCGCTCGCGCCATTGCGGAATGCCTCGGAAAACACCGCCACCAGCGGAAGCATGAGGAACAGCAATAGGAATAGCAGCGAGACGAGGATGAGCAGACATTGGACGACGGGGGTTTCGGTCGTCGCTCGATGAAAGGTAGGGGAGCGGCGGTCAGTCATTGCCATATTTTCTCCGGCTTGCGGCCTGAATGAGATTGATCAACAGAAGCATGGCAAAGGAAATCGCCAGCATTACCGCACCGACGGCGGTTGCGCCCGCATAGTTGAACTCCTCCAGCCGGATGACGATGAGAAGTGGTGCGATTTCCGAGACATAGGGGACATTGCCGGCCACGAAGATCACCGATCCATATTCCCCGACCCCGCGCGCCAGTGCAAGGGCAAAGCCGGTCATGATGGCCGGTGCCAGACCCGGCAGCAGCACTTTGAATATTGTTGCAAAGCGGCTGGCACCCAGCGTTGCCGCGGCTTCCTCCACGTCGCGGTCGATTTCTTCCATGACCGGTTGCACGGTGCGCACCACGAAGGGCAGGCCGATAAACACCATGGCAACGACGATGCCAGCCTGGGTATAGGCGACTTTCAGGCCAAGCGGCGCAAGAAGCGAGCCGATCCAACCGTTTGGCGCGTAGAGCGAGGCAAGGGCGATACCGGCAACGGCGGTCGGCAGCGCAAACGGCAGATCGACCATCGCGTCGATGATCCGCCGCCCCCAGAAATTGTAGCGCACCAGCACCCAGGCGACCAGCACGCCGAATACGACATTGAGGATAGCCGCCAGGATGGCCGAGCCGAAGCTGACCTTCAGGGCGCCAAGCGTCCTGCGGTCGGACGCGATATGCCAGAAATCCGCCCAGCCCAATTCGGCGGAACGCCAGACCAGACCGGACAGGGGAATGAGAACGATGAGGGCGAGGTAAAACACCGTAAAGCCGAACGTCAACCCGAATCCGGGAAGAACGCTCGGCTGACGGAATTGCCACCTGCCTTGAACAGGACTATGGGCCATTCTGATTTTCTTACTTTCTGAGCAGTCTTACTTTCCGGGCTGGTAGATCTGGTCGAACAGGCCACCATCAGCGAAGAATTGCGGCTGCACTTTTGCCCAGCCACCGAAATCCTCGATGGTGACGAGATCAACCGACGGGAACCGCTTCAAGTCGGCAGGATCGGCCAATTCAGGCTTTGCAGGGCGATAGTAATGCTTGGCAGCGATCTTTTGTCCGGCGTCGGAATAGAGATAATCGAGATAGGCCTTGGCGACCGCTTCTGTCCCATGGGCTTTGGCATTGCCCTCGACGACGGCGACCGGCGGCTCCGCCTTGACCGAAACGGACGGCACGATGATGTCGAATTTGTCAGGGCCGAGTTCATCAATCGATAGGAAGGCTTCGTTCTCCCAAGCAAGCAGAACATCGCCGATGCCACGCTGCACGAAGGTGGTAGTGGAGCCGCGCGCACCGGTATCCAGCACTGGCACATGCTTGAACAGGGCGCTCAGGTATTCCTTGGCCTTCTGCTGATCGCCATTGTTGGCTTTCAGCGCCCAGCCCCAAGCGGCCAGCACGTTCCAGCGGGCACCGCCCGAGGTTTTCGGATTGGGGGTGATCACCTCAATCCCGTCCTTGGTAAGGTCGGCCCAGTCCTTGATGCCTTTCGGATTGCCCTTGCGCACCAGGAAGACGATGGTGGATGTATAGGGCGAACTGCTGCTTGGCAGTTTGGTTTTCCAGTCGGCGGGGATCTTGCCGGTCTTTTCGGCGATGGCGGAAATATCCGCTTCCAATGCCAGCGTCACCACGTCGGCCTCAAGACCGTCGATCACCGAGCGGGCCTGGGCGCCCGAACCGCCATGCGACATTCTCACAGAAACGCTGTCGCCGGTCTTTTGCTTCCAATAGGCGGCGAATGCCGGATTGAAATCCTTGTACAGCTCGCGCGTCGGGTCGTAGCTGACGTTGAGCAATGTCACATTGGCCGCAACAGCGGGCATGGCGAGGCTTGCGGCTATCGCCAGCGTGGCAATGATCTTCACGGTACGAAAACGGGACATTGCGATCTCCTTAACCCCTAAGACTTCAAAATCTATTGAGGTTGTAGAGTATGTCAACGGCCAAGGCCAATTCGAGAGAGAACATGCCCCTGGCCGCTGCTAACTTAGCAATTTCAAGCGTAATTCCAGCGAGGCGGGGAGGATTTTTGCGGCACGGTCAAGGATGATCTCAAGGCACAGTCTTATGGCAGGTCTATGTCAGCAGGTCGAAGGCATCGCTTTCGCCCGGAACCAGTTCTAGTGGCCAGAGGCGATTGCGGGCATGGGTTCTGTATGTTTCCGCATAATCCGGCATTGAGGCGAGCAAGGTTTCGGCCAGTTCCACCCCGAGATCCTCCAGGGAAAGGCGGTAGCAGGTCAGAGCGGGTTGCAGAAACCGGGCGCGGGGCGCTTCACGAAACCCGATGACGGCCATGTCCCGGCCGGGGATGACGCCGGCCTCAGCCAGCCGCCTGTAGAGGCCGATCGCCATGAGTTCGTAAATCAGGATGATGGCGGTCGGGCGCGGATCGAGCGCCAGCAGCTCGCTGCCCACGCTATAGCCGCCGCTTTCGCTGGATTTCGCCCGCAGCACCAAGGCCGGATCGAAGGCCAGGCCGTTGCGCTCCAGCGCGGCCTGATAGGCGTCGGTAAACACGGTGCCGAGGTTGATATCAGTGCAGGGGGCGGCGATGGCGATGCGACGGTGACCTTTCGACACCAGTCGATCCACGGCGGAATTGGCGACACCGGCAAAATCGAGGTCGATCCAGGTATGGCTGCCGCCCGACGTGCTGCGCCCCAAGGTTACAAAGGGTATTTTGGTTTTGATCAACAGATCAATACGCTTATCGACCCTCTGCGTAGCCGAAATGATCATCGCATCGACCAGGCGGCGGGCCACCATGCGCTGAAGATATTCCAGGGGGTCTTCGTCGGCAGGGCAGGGGAGCAGGACGAGGTCGAGATTGTGCCGGGCAAACACCGTCTGCAAACCGTCCATGACGCCGAAAAAGAAGTTGTCGCTGTTGTCGGCATTGTCCTTGCCGGACTCGATCATCAGTCCGATGACGTTGGTTGACCCCTTGCGCAGGCTGCGGCCCGACTGATTGGCGACATAGCCCAGTTCCTCAGCGGCCTCCAGTACCCGCCGTCGCGTTTCCGCGTTGACGTCGGGGCGTCCATTCAGCGCGCGCGACACGGTCCCGATAGAGATGTCGAGATGTTTTGCAAGCTGATGTATGCCCTTCATGCCAGATACTTTCTCCCTGAAGCCACCTCACCAAAAGGCGCTAAAGCGTGTTGCGGCTTATCAGCCTCAAGCAACACGCTTTAAGTTTTTGTTTTTACGCATGTCGTTACCGCAAAACCGCTGCACACTTTTGCGCGACATGCTCTAAGATGAGCAGGCCGGTTGTAAATTCCATGCCCTGCCTTGTCCGGTGTACTGCAAAATTTCGCAAGCAGGAATCGGTTTTTCCCTTGAGCTTGAAGCGGTTTATCGTGTCGCCGGGCACAATAACCAGGCCGCGTATTGACATGAGACAAAAACCGCGATTAGTATCGTAAACGTTTACGGAAGCCGATGCAAAGAGGAGTTTGCGCGGCGGGAGGTTGCCGGAAGAGCGTTTGCTGGTTCGGTCTACCGGAAACTGGAACCATGTCTGGCGCGATAGCGACCGGATGGGATGCAAGGGAGGATATCTTGCAATTCAAAGCCGTTTTATGCGGGTGCGGAGCTATGGCCAAAGGCTGGCTTCGGGCCATTGCCGACACGCCCTCGCTTGCCGAACGAATTTCTGTCGTCGGGCTCGTTGACGTCAACATCTCGGCAGCCGAGTCCCTTGCACAGGAATTCGGTCTGGAAGGTGCGGTGACGGGCAGTAGTCTTGCGGATGTTCTTGAGCGGACGGCAGCCGATCTGGTCTTCGATGTCGTCATCCCGGCTGCCCGCTTCGATATCGTCTCCACCGCGTTGAAGGCCGGATGCCACGTGCTCAGCGAAAAGCCCATGGCCAATACGCTGCAAGAGGCGAAGGCCCTGATTAAGCTTGCCACGGAGACCGGGCGTATCCACGCCGTCGTGCAGAACCGCCGCTTCGTTCAAGGGGTTCGCCGGATGCGGCAATTCCTGGACAGCGGCGCCATCGGCGAGTTGACGGCGGTGCATTGCGATTTCTTCCTGGCGCCGCATTTCGGCGGGTTCCGGGATGAGATGGAGCATGTCCTGCTGCTCGACATGGCAATTCACACCTTCGATGCGGCGCGCTTCATTGCCAATCGTCAGCCGCTGGCGGCCTATTGCGTGGAGCGCAATCCGCATGGTTCCTGGTATGCCCATGGCGCCAGCGCCAATGCGATCTTCGAGTTCACGGACGACGTGGTCTTCACCTATCGCGGCTCCTGGTGCGCTGAAGGGCGCAGGACCAGTTGGGAAAGTGCGTGGCGGCTGGTCGGCAGCAAAGGCATGCTGACCTGGGACGGAGAAGAGGCGTTTGAGGCCTCCATTGCCGCAGACGAGCCCAGCCTGTTACGTGGATATACGACCGTAAACGTTTCTGATGACGTTGCGCCAGCTGAGACGCATGGCCATGCCAGCGTGCTGGAAAGCTTCATTGCAGCGGTTGCCGGTGGCGAGCCGCCTGAGACTGCCGGTTTCGACAATATCAACAGTCTTGCCATGGTGTTTGCCGCCATCGAAAGCGCCAAGAGCGGCAAGCGTATCGACATTTCAGCTTCGCTATAAGGGACCATGACTGTGAGCAATCCTGCAAAATCCATTCGTATCGGCACCATGATCAGCGGCAATAACGGCGATGCGGCCACCCGCATCCGGGAAATCGCCGGTCTTGGCTTTGAAAGTTTTGAGCCGTTTTTCTGGCAGACCACCAAGGGCCAGAACCTTGCCGAACTTGGCAAGCGCTGCGTCGATGCCATCGGCGACCGCGATATTACCATTTCGACGCTGGGCATGTTCGGCAATCCGCTTGAGGAAACCGACATCGACCTCGAAACGCTGGAGGGCTGGAAACAATGTATCGATAATGCCCATCATTTCGGTGCGAGTTGCGTTGCCGGTTTTACCGGGCGACTGCGGGGCAAGGTGCTGACCGACAGCCTGCCACGCTACCGCGAAATCTGGAGCGAACTGGCCAAGCGCGCTGCCGACAAGGGCATTCGCATCGCCTTTGAAAACTGCGCCATGGACGGCAATTGGCAGAGCGGCGACTGGAATATCGCCCATAACCCCGACGCCTGGGAATTGATGTTCAACGAGACGCCTGATGACAATATCGGCCTTGAATGGGAACCCTGCCATCAGATGGTCTATCTGATTGATCCCCTGCCGCAGATCCGCAAATGGGCATCCAAGATTTTCCACGTGCATGGCAAGGACGCCACCATTCGCTGGGACGTTATTCGTGAACACGGCATTTTCGGCAAGGAGCCGTTCGTGTTCATGCGCACACCGGGCTTTGGCGACAGCAATTGGACGAATGTGATCAGCGAATTACGGCTGGCTGGCTATAGCGGCTCTATCGATATCGAAGGCTGGCACGATCCGGTCTACCGCGATGCCTTGGAAATGACCGGTCAGGTGCATGCCCTAAACCATCTGAAACAGGCGCGTGGCGGCGATTTTATCGACGAGATGGCAGCTTATGGCGGAGGCGATCCCTCGCTGAAATAGCATGAGGTCTCGAGATCGTCCGGCATGGAGGTGCCGGGCGATTGGAGGACGATATAGAAACGGAGGAGGAAACCCATGATCATCAACAGACGTGCCTTGATCGCTGTGCTGGCTCTTGCCACGGCTTGCCCGCTTGCATCGACCGCCCGGGCGGACGACGTGACACTCAATCTCTGGTCGCTCGACAAGGATATCCAGCCGGCACCCAATCTGGTCAAGCAATTCAACGCGCTCAACAATGGCATCAAGATCGAGTATCGGCTCCTTCAGTTCGACGATGTCGTGACGGAAGCGATGCGCGCCTATTCAACCGGTCAGGCGCCAGATATCATTGCGGTCGATAATCCGGAACATGCGCTGTTTGCCTCACGGGGCGCCTTCCTTGATCTTACCGACATGATCGCCAAGTCGGATGTGATCAAGCCCGCGAACTATTTTCCGGGGCCGTTGGCGTCTGTGACCTGGAAAGACCGCTATTTCGGCGTGCCGAAAGCCACCAACACCATCGCGCTCTACTATAACCGCGATATGTTCAAGGCTAAGGGTCTCGATCCACTCAAGCCACCGCAGACCTGGGACGAACTTCTGGCCGCTGCCCGCAAGCTGAACGACCCGGCCAAGAATGTCTACGGCCTCGCGTTTTCCGCCAAGGCCAGTGAAGAGGGAACGTTCCAATTCCTGCCCTGGGCGCAGATGGGTGGCGGCGGTTATGACCATATCAATGCTCCGGGCGCGGTAAAGGCGCTGGAGACCTGGAAAACCATCATGACCGAAAAACTGGCCTCGCCGGATACGCTAACGCGCGGCCAGTGGGATTCGACCGGCACGTTTAATTCCGGCAATGCCGCCATGGCGATTTCGGGTCCTTGGGAGCTGGACCGGATGCTGAAAGAGGCCAAATTCGACTGGGGTGTCGCTCTGTTGCCGGTGCCAAGTCCGGGTGCTGAACGGTCGTCGGGCATGGGTGACTTCAACTGGGCGATCTTTTCCAGCACCAAGCATCCGGCGGAAGCCTTCAAGGCGCTGGAGTTCTTTGCCTCGCAGGACAAGGACATGTTCAAGAATTTCGGACAGCTACCGGCCCGGTCCGATATCGCCATTCCGCCATCGGGTTCGCCCCTGAAGGATGCGGCGCTGCAAGTTTTCCTCGAGCAAATGAAATATGCCAAGCCGCGCGGGCCGCATCCGGCATGGCCAAAAATATCCAAGGCGATCCAGGATGCCATCCAGGCGGCCCTGACTGGCCAGATGACGCCCAAGGATGCGCTGGACCAGGCGCAAAAGAAGATCAAAGCCGCCCTGGGTTGAACGTCAAGACCATCTCACGTTCATGCCATTCGCTTAAAATCCGGGTGGCATGACTATCCTTTCCTCCCGGCCGGGGCTGCATGTCTCCTGTGAGAATGTGGCCCCTGGACGGCGCTCCGAATGGAGAAAGAGGTCTCATGAAACGGATCATGTCGAGTATTGTCGATGGGCGTGGCTTTGACTTCGGTCTTGCCGGGGTGCCGCTGGCCTTTCTGCTGTTCATGTCGGGTCTGCCGCTGCTCTATAATATCGTGATGAGCTTTCAGGAGGTTGATATGTTCAGCCTTGGAACCTTCTCCCGTCCCTTTGTCGGTTTTCAGAACTATATCGACTTGATGGCGCAGCCCGAAACCCTGCCTATTTTTATTAATACGGCGATTTTTGTTGTGGCATCGATTGCCGGGCAATTCCTTCTGGGCTTTGGTCTGGCGCTGTTTTTCGGGGTGGGATTTCCCGGTTCTTCCTGGCTGCGCGGCCTGTTCCTGGTGTCCTGGATCATGCCCGGCCTCGTCGTCGGCGCGACCTGGAACTGGATCCTCTCAGGTGATTTCGGCGTGTTCAATTACATGCTGCGCGAAACCGGGCTGATCAGCGCCAATATCTTCTGGCGGTCCGATCCTGCCTATGCGCTGTGGGCGGTGATTATCGCCAATATCTGGCTTGGCACGTCCTTTAACATGATCCTGCTGTCGGTCGGGCTATCAGGCATCCCCAAGGATCTCCATGAAGCGGCGCAACTGGATGGCGCCACCGTGCTGCAACGGTTCTACACCATCACCCTGCCGATGATGCGCTCGTCTATCGGTGCGCTCGTGTCGCTGGGGTTGATCTTTACCTTGCAGCAATTTGATCTGTTTGCCGCCATTACCTCCGGCGGACCGGCCAATGCCTCGAATGTGGCGCAATATTGGGCCTGGGACCTGTCTTTCCGGCAATATGACTTCGCCAAGGGTGCGACCGTGTCCGTGATCATGACCGTTTTCGTGCTTCTGGCATCGCTCGTCTATGTCCGCTCTACACGTCATGAGGTGCGAGGATGAGCGAAACAGTTCGTAACCGCCTGATGCTTGCCATCGCCCTCGTCATGGCGGCGATCTATCTCTTCCCGCTCTACTGGATGTATGTCACGGCACTGAAAACCGGCTCGGCGATGTTTGCCACCCCGCCGCATTTCTGGCCTGACGATCCGCAATGGGGCGTCTATAGCGATGTCTGGCAAAGCCGAAATATGGGCCGATATCTGTGGAATTCGACCGTGATCGCCCTGGGTTCGGTCAGCATTATCTGCGTTCTCGGCACCGGCTGCGCCTATGTGCTGGCGCGCTATCGCAATGGCTGGGTCGATGCCGGGCTGTTCCTGATCCTGATGCTCCAGGTTCTTCCGGCATCGCTGATGATTACCCCGATCTTCGTCGGCTTTTCGCAGCTTGGCCTGCTGAATACGCCGCGCTTTGCCGTGATGCTGGCGGTGGCGGCGAAAAGCATGCCGTTCTTCGTGGTTCTGGTGCGTTCCAGCTTCATGACGGTGCCGATCGAGCTGGAGGAAGCAGCCATGGTCGATGGCAATTCGAGGATCGGGGCGTTTTTCAGCATCGTCCTGCCGCTGGCCCGCAATGGCATTCTCGTCAGCGCCATCCTGATCTTCATGCAAGCCTTTGGCGAATTCGTCTATTCCAAATCAATGATCCAATCGGTGGACCTGCAACCGGCCAGCGTCGGGCTGAACAGTTTCATGGGCCCCAATACCAATGAATGGAACGGGATCATGGCCTATGCCTCGATCTATGTGACGCCGATCCTCGCCATTTTCGTTCTTTTACAGCGCCGCATCGTCTCCGGCCTCACTTCGGGAGCCCTGAAATGACCATCCAGATCGAATTGAACGGCGTCAACAAGCATTACGGCGCTTTCCATGCCCTGAAGAATATCAATCTCGCCATCGAAAAGGGCAGTTTCGTCGCCCTGGTTGGCCCATCCGGCTGCGGCAAGTCCACACTGTTGCGGTCGCTGGCCGGGTTGGAGAAGATTTCCGCTGGCGAAATGAAGATCGCTGGCAACTTGATGACCAATGTGCCGCCCCGCAAGCGCGACATTGCCATGGTGTTCCAGTCCTACGCGCTCTATCCGCATATGACGGTTGAGGAAAATCTGACCTATAGCCTGCGGATAAAGGGTATAGGCAAGGCGGAGGCGCGCCAGGCCGCCGAGGCAGTGGCGACAACAACTGGCCTGATGCCGCTGTTGAAACGCTATCCGCGTGAATTGTCCGGCGGTCAGCGCCAGCGCGTTGCCATGAGCAGGGCGATCATCCGCAATCCCAAGGCCTTCCTGTTCGACGAGCCGCTGTCCAATCTCGATGCCTCCCTGCGGGTGCATATGCGAAAAGAGATCCGGCTGCTGCATGACCGGTTGAAGGCGACCTCTGTCTATGTCACCCACGACCAAGTCGAGGCGATGACCATGGCCGATCATGTCGTGGTGATGCGCGATGGCGTCATAGAGCAGCAGGGCCGACCTCTGGACCTTTACGACCGGCCTGCAAACCGTTTCGTTGCCGGTTTTATCGGCTCTCCGGCGATGAATTTCATTCCTGCGCGGGTCTCGCCGGATGGGCTTGGTCTGGAACTTGATTTTGTCGGGAAGGCGGAGATTCTGAGATTTGCCGCCGGAATGACTGATGGCCTTGCGGCAGGCCAGCCACTAACCCTTGGCCTGAGGCCGGAACACCTGTCGCTGACGGCTCCCGGCGAAGGCGCGTTCGACGTCGAGGTGGCGCTGGTCGAATCGACGGGATCGTCAACCTATGTGACGACCAGAACCGAGCCGGAATTGACCATTGTCGTTTCGGGCGGTCGCGGCCTTCGCTCCGGCGACCGGCTGGGTGTCCGGATCGATCCGCAGACCGTGCATCTTTATGATGCGCAGACCGGTTTGCGGCTGGATTTCGAGGGGATGCAATAAGAATTTTCCGCTTGTTGTGTTCTATTTATTAGAGCGCTTATTTTTTGACCGATGCCGGTTTTTCGCCTGCGGCAAGTTCGTGCCGCAGCCTGTTGAAATATAAGGATCGGCGTGTGCGGACCGAGAGGCTGTCAGCGACACAGTCGGGTTTCGCCTATTTTATATGCAGTTTCATGCATTGTTTAAAACTCTTGCAGAATCCGCGCTTGCGTGAAATGGTTTGAGCACGAGTAGAAGCGGTCTGAGCCTGAGGCTCTGGGCATTGCTCGACGGCGAACCCTGTCGAAGAGATGCCTTCATGCCGCTGTTCTTGTCACCAATTATCGAAAAACCACCGTCACAACCCTGTCTTTTGGACGCGGGGTGCGCCATCGCACGCCTGCCAAGTTCACGCTTCCCCTCGTCAGCCGTCCTTGAAAATCGAACACTGAGCCTTGGAGAAATGTCCCATGTTTCGTCGTAAGCTTGCGTCCACGCTGTTCACTCTTGGCCTTTTCTCCGGGACTGCCCTTGCCGCCGACAAGGTTACGTTCCAACTGGACTGGCTGCCCGGTGGCGACAAAGCGCCGATTTATGTCTGTATCCATCAGGGCTTCTGTCGGGACGCGGGGCTGGATGTGACGATTGCCTCGGGTCGAGGCTCGACCGAGGCGATTTCGAAACTGGCGGCAGGATCTTCCGATATTGGTGTTTCGGATATCGGCGCCTTGATGGCGGCCCGCGCCAATGAAGGCGTGAAGGTTATTGGTGTCCTATCGGTGTTCAACAAGGGACCACACGCCTTCTATGTCATCAAGGGTGGCTCAATCGCCAGTGTTGCCGACGTCAAGGGCAAGACCATCGCCACATCGCCGTTTACCTCGTCCAATGTCTATCTGCCGCTGGTGCTGAAGGACCAGTCCATCGATCCGGCGGCGATCAAGCTGATCAAGGCCGATCCCGGTGCGCTCGGTCCGATGCTGATGACCGGCAATGCCGATGGCATCATTGCCTGGATGACGGATTTCACCCGCTATTCCAACCAGGCCCGCCAGGCTGGCAAAGAAATCGTCGCGCTGCCGTGGTCGGCTGCCGGGCTTGAGCTTTATTCGGCCTCGTTGATTGCCAGCGAGGATTTCCTGGCCAAGCGCCCGGATGTCGCCAAACGTTTCATCGACGCCTACAAGAAGTCGGTGCAATTCACCCGCGCCAATCCTGATGCCGCCGTCACCTCCGTCACCAGTGTGGTGCCGGAACTGGGGTCGGAAGACGTCAAGGGATCGATCAATGACACGCTGCCGCTGATTTTCAATGAGGTCACGGACAAGGATGGCTTGGGCGTGTTCGAGCCCAAGCGCCTGACGGAAACCTGGCGCCGGGTTGCCGCCGCCCAAGCCATCGATCCGGCCAAGCTTGACCCGGAAACGGTGGTCAACCGCAGCTTCATTCCGACGGAGTGAAGAGCATGACGATACCCGCAATCCGCTTTGAGCGGCTTGGTCAGGTCTTTTCGACCCGCTCAGGACAAACGGAAGCGCTGCGCGATGTCAGCTTCGAGGTGGCGCGGCACGAATTCCTAGCCATTCTCGGCCCGTCTGGTTGCGGCAAATCCACCTTGTTGCGGATGATTGCCGGTCTGCTTGCGCCCAGCAGTGGTTCGCTCCAGGTGTTCGGTCATCCGGTGACCGAACCACGCGACGATATCGGCATCGTTTTCCAGAAGCCGACACTGCTGCCCTGGGCGACAGTCGAGGATAATGTGCTGTTTCCGGCTCGCCACAAGCGCGGCAGGGTGAGCGCCGAGGAACGGCAGCGGGCAGGCGAGTTGTTGCGGATGGTCGGGCTGGAGGGGTTTGCGTCCCGGCTTCCCGATGAATTGTCCGGCGGCATGCAGCAGCGGGTTGGTATTGCGCGGGCCTTGCTGATGGACCCGGATATCCTTTTGATGGACGAGCCGTTTTCGGCGCTTGATGCGCTGACCCGCGAGGTGATGGGCTTTGATCTGCTGCGGATTTTTACCGAACGTCCGAAGACGGTGGTGTTCATCACCCATTCCGTCAACGAGGCGGCGCTGCTGGCCGACCGCGTGCTGGTGATGACTGGCCGTCCCGGCACGGTGCTGACCGATATTGTCGTGCCAGTCGGTCGGCCACGTGGTCCCGAAACAGCCAACGAGAGAGCCATTCATGACCTTACCGCTTATCTCCGCGACCTCCTCCTCAAGCGACAGGCGGCCTGAGCCGGTGGCTGGAACGCGCCAGCGCCTGCCGTTGCGCAACACTGTCTCCAAGCTCATGGGCCTGCCGGGCCTTGCAGCCCTTGTCTCGCTGGCGGGTGTGATTGTGTTTTGGGAATTGGCCGTGCGGCTGTTTGCCGTCCCGTCCTATCTCCTGCCGTCGCCATCGTCGATCTTCAATGCGTTTTCGTCCATCGGGATCGACCGCTGGGGCCTGCATCTGTGGGCGACACTGCGGGTGGCGATGATCGGCTATGTGTTGTCGATTGCCATCGCCATTCCGCTGGCCATCGTCATGATGCGCTCGCCGCTTCTGTCAAAGACGCTTTATCCGTTGCTGGTCGTCATCCAGTCAACGCCGGTTGTGGCAGTGGCACCAATCATCATCGTCGTGCTGGGGGCGGGCGATGCGCCACGGGTGGTGATCACCTGTCTCATCACCTTCTTTCCGCTGGTCGTTTCGACGGCGACCGGGCTTGCGGCAACGCCGCCGGAATTGATCGAACTGTCCAGAAGCCTACGAGCGCCCGCCTTTCGGGAGATCACCCAGATCAGGCTGCCCTTTGCCGTGCCTTACATCTTTTCGGCGCTGAAAATCTCGATCACGCTGGCGGTGATTGGCGCTGTGGTTGCGGAATTCTGCGCATCGGAGGCGGGTGTCGGCTATTTCATCCAGTTTTCGACATCGCTGTTCAAACTGCCCCAGGCCTGGGCCGGATTGTTCGTGCTGGCAGCCTTGTCGCTCATCCTGTTTCAGGCGGTGCTGCTTGTACAGAAATTGCTGTTTCCCTGGAGCCTGCCGAAGAACAGCTGAAACCTTTTGCCGGGGAAAAATCCCCCATTCTTTTCGGAGTAGAAGCAGTCGGGCATGCCCGGACATTGCTCCTCAACGGCCGGTATCCGGCTCAACCTCAAGGAGACTGCCATGACCATGCAAAGCTACAGCCTTGCCGAATTGAACAAGGAAACCACCATTGGCGGCATCGGCAAGACCGTCGAGCGCGACGTGCCTGTCATTGATCTCGCCGATTTCGACAATCGCAAGGCAGAGATCGCCGATCAATTGTGGGAGGCCTCGGTTGGTATCGGGTTTTTCCAGGTCTATAATCACGGCATTCCGCAGCAGGATATCGATGCGGCTTTTGAGACAGCCTGGTCCTTTTTCGAATTGCCAGCGGACATCAAGGCCCAGTATCCGATGCCAAAGGGAACCAATGCCGGATGGGAATTCAAGGCGCAGGTGCGCCCTTCCACCGGCACGCCGGATAACAAGGAAAGCTATCAGATTACCCGCCCGATGATGGGTGGACTGTGGCCGAGCGAAGAAGAACTGCCTGATTTCAAGGAGAAGATGCTGCGCTTCGAGCGGCAGAATTGGGAGCTCGGCATGCGCATTCTCTCCTGCTTTGCCCTCAAGATGGGCTTTGCCGAGGACTTCTTCACCAAGGCGCATGATCCGGCATCCAGTGAGTACCAATCGACGCAGCGGCTGATCCATTACATGTCGATGGAACATGCCAAGCCGGAGGATTTCGAGTTCTGGCGGGCCGGTGCGCATTCCGATTTCGATTGCCTGACCATCCTACACCAAAAGGAAGGCGAGGGTGGCTTGCAGGTCTGCCCCGGCAAGGATGCGGCCTCCGGCGAGTGGACGGATGTGCCGCCGAAAAACGGCTATATCACCTGCAATATCGGTGACATGCTGATGCGCTGGTCCGATGACCAGCTACAATCGACGCTTCACCGTGTCCGCATGCCGCGTCCTGGCGAATATCTGGGCCGCCGCCTTTCGCTTCCCTTCTTCTGCCAGGCCAATCGCGATGCGGTCATGCAGGGTCCGCTTGGCAAATATGAGGCGATCACTGCCGGTGATTACCTGACGCAGCGCATCAACGCCAACTTCGCCCGGAAATGATGTTGAACCCGGCGCGCCATGATGCCATCGTGGCCAGACAGACAGCGGACAGGGGCAACCGCCCCTGTCGCGCGACGGGAACGCTGATGCTTCATGGCCGCGCTTTGCGCTATATCGACGAAGTCGCCCGGCAGGGCTCGATCCGCAAGGCGGCAAAGACACTGAATGTCGCTGCCTCCGCCATCAATCGCTATATCCTTGACCTGGAACAGGAATTGGATGCACCGATTTTCGAGCGGTTGTCGCGCGGGTTGAAGCTGACCAGTTCCGGCGAAATCCTGATTGCCCATATCCGCGAGACGCTGAAAGCGCATGATACAATGCGGGTGCAGATCAAGGCCCTGCGTGGCCTTAGCCGAGGCGAGGTGGTGATTGCCACCATGGCAACGCTGGCGGCGGGCAGGCTTGCCGACATTATTGCTGCTTACCGTGCCGATATTCCGCAGGTCAGCCTGCGCATCAAGGTCGGGGATCGCGCCGCGGTTTGCGACATGGTCGCTTCAGGAGCCGCCGATCTGGCGCTTGCCTATAATCTGCCGGAGGATAATCGCTTGCAGCGTGCGGCGGAATTCATGCATCCGCTTGGCGCTGTGGTTGCGCCCGACCATCCGTTGGCGACGCGCAAGACGGTGCGAATTGCCGATTGCCTGATCTATCCGCTGGTGCTGGCTGACAAGAGCCTGTCGCTGCGGGAGGTGGTTGAAAACCTGACGCCAGCCCAGGCGCAATTGACGCCTGTTGTCGAGACCAATTCCATGGAACTGATGAAGCGGCTGGTGCATGGCGCACCGCATGTCACTTTTCTCAATCGCGTTGATGTGGACCGCGAACTGCAAAGCGGAGAACTGGTCTTTCTTCCGCTGACCGGGTCTGCCGGACTGCAAAGGCTGAACATTCTTCACCGGGCGCGCGGTTCGCTCTCTCCTGCTGCCAGCCATTTCATGCACTACGCCCAGGAACGGCTGCGCATGGTGGAAGACAGCCGCTGACGGCGGTGTCCGATGATGTCGCCGTCCCCCCCACACCTTGAAATTCGGCTTATGCCCTATCGAGATCGATCATGATTGACAGTTCCGTCCGCACGCTGGCACGTACCAGCTTTACCGGCCATGGCCGCATTGTTATCCGTCAGGCCCGCGTGCCAACGGTCTGTCTTGCGGACGGTGTGCCGCCGGACAGCGCTCTCGACCGCGACGGCTGTGCTCTGGTGGATATCCTGCTGGACGACGGACGTGTTGCAGCCGTGCTGCCAGCGGCAAGCGGGGTGACCGGCGGTGGCATCGATCTGGAAGGCCGCCATCTCTGGCCGTTGATGATCGACATGCATGTCCATCTCGACAAGGGCCATACGATCAGCCGGGCACCAGCCTCCGATGGCACGCATCCCAGCGCTCGTGCGGCGACGACAGCTGACCGGCAGGCCCATTGGCGTCACGACGATCTGGTCCGGCGGATGGAATTCGGTCTTGCCTGCGCGGATGCGCACGGCGTTGCCGCGCTCCGCACCCATCTCGATAGCCATGCGGGGCAGGCGGAAACCACCTGGGCGGCATTTGATGAGGTGCAGGCCCGTTGGTCGGGGCGCATTGCGTTGCAGGCGGTCGGCCTCGTGCCGCTGGATGCCTATCGCACCGACCATGGGAAGCAGCTTGCCGACCTGATCGCGCGTCAGGGCGGGCTATTGGGCGGGGTAACGCGCGCCTCGGGTGGCACTCATGGTATCGGGAAAAATGGCACCGGGCTTGATGATATCGATGCCTTGCTCGACAGCCTTTTTCTGCTGGCCCGCGAGCGTGATCTCGATATCGACCTGCATGTGGATGAAGCTGAAAAGGCCGATGCCTTGCCGCATGTGGCCCGCGCTGCCATCCGCCACGGCTATGAGGGTCGCGTTACCTGCGGCCATTGCTGTTCGCTGGCTTTGTTCAGCGAGACGGAAATCCGCGAGCGGATCGCGCTTCTGGCCGATGCCGGACTGTCTATCGTCACGCTTCCGACCGTCAATATGTATTTGCAGGGCCGGGCGCAGGGTATAACCCCGCGTTGGCGTGGTGTTACGCCTGTCAAGGAGCTGCGCGCCGCCGGTATCCGCGTCGCGGTTGCTGGTGACAATTGCCGCGATCCGTTTTTTGCCTATGGCGATCATGATATGGTCGATACCTGGCGCCAATCGGTGCGCATTCTGCATCTCGACCATCCCTATGACGATGCCGTGGCACTGGCGACCACCCAACCCGCCGCGATGACCGGTTTTTCCACTGGAACCATCGGGGCCGGGCGTCCGGCGGATCTGATGATCTTTGAGGCCTGGAGCATGGACCAGGTCATTGCCCGCCCGCAAACCGACCGGGTGATCGTGCGGGCAGGCAGGGTCAGTGAGGCAGTGTTGCCATCCTATCGGGAGATCGAATTGCCCTTTCTCACCCCATCACCCTCATCCTGAAGGTGAGCGTCAGAGGCTCACCCGGCTCGATCATGTATTGAGGATGCGGCAGCGCGCCCCAGCTATCGTCGCCACCGACGCCCATCTGCCGGGCCATCAGCGTGACAATGGTACGGTTGGCTGGCGGCAGGTCATAGGGCCGGGCGGCGGCTTCCAGCTGGAAAGCCGTATAAGGCGAAACGCCCAGCTCGAACGGCATATCCACCGCCTCGAAGCGCAGTGTGTTGCCCTCAGCGTCGAACAGTTCTGCCCAGCGCACGCCGGTTCGGTTGCCGGATTCCTGCGGGATGACATAGGGCGTGACATTGTCGGCCACCGCGCGCTGGTAAATGCCAAGCCGTGCGCCATGGGCGCGGTCGATGTGATTTTCCTCCGGTCCAAGTCCATAATAACGGAAGCGGTTAAAGGTTGCTGGCATGGGAATCGTCAGGCCGAACAGCGGTAGCGACGGCAGGCTGGCATCGCCCGGCCAATGGGCGGTGACGGCAATCGCCCCGTCCTCCTCATAGCGGTAGGACACCGTGGCCTGCATGCTGCTATCAGGCAGGGCAAAGCGATAATCGGCCCCGCCGTCACGATAGGCATAGGAAGCTTGTTTCTGGTCGAGGCTTGCCCGCCGCCAGCTGCCGAATTTGAAGCCGAAGCCAGCGCCCCGGTCATTGTCGGTCGGCGCGCGCCAGAAGATCGGCAGGGGTGGCCGTTCCAGGAATTCCACGCCCGCCGCATTGACCAGCGACACCGGCCCGCCAAAGCGACGGCAGAACAAGGTGCGGCTGTGGCCATCGGAAATGCCGAGATTATAGCTGCCTTCGGCGCGGGTGAGGGGGAGGGAAACCGGGTTCGGTTTTTCACCTGCCACCGTCCAGACGTGTTCGCCAAACGCCACTTCGTGGTCAGCCGGTGCCCATGCGCGGTCATGGCGTTCACGCAGGGAGCATTGCAGGGCATATTCGCCCGGCTGCTGCGTGACGGGTATGGACAGCCGCAGATAGGTTTGTTCCTGGGCTGAAAGCGCAATATCGGCTCGCCCTTCGTCCACCGCGACACCATCCTTCAGCAGGTGATAGGACAGATAGAAAGCGTCGAGGTTCAAGAACAGGTTGTCATTGATGACTTTGACGCCGTGCGCGTCCGGGATCAGCCGGACAGGCTGGTAAAGCGCCTTGATTTCCTGGACTTTCGGGGTCAATTGCCGGTCAGCGGTGATAATGCCGTCGCAGCAGAAGCTGTAATCGGTTGGCCGGTCGCCAAAATCGCCGCCAAATAGCAGGCCTTCGCTGCCATCCGGGCGGGTGCCGTAGAGAGCCTGTTCGATATATTCCCAGATAAAGCCGCCCTGGCACTGATCATAACGATAGGTGAGGTCGGTATAGAGATGCATGCCGCCGCAGGAATTGCCCATCGCATGGGTATATTCGCAGGACACGAAGGGCTTGGATGGATTGCTGCGCAGAAAATCCTCGATGTCCTGCGGGCGCGCATACATCCGGCTTTCCATGTCGCTGGAGCGCGCATCAAAGCGGCGGTCGTGGAACACGCCTTCGTAATGGACGAGGCGCGAGGGATCGCGGTCCCTAAACCAATCGGCCATATCGGCAATCACGCTGCCGCCATAGCTCTCATTGCCGCAAGACCAGATCAGCACGCAAGGATGGTTCTTGTCGCGTTCCAGCATATTGGCGGCACGGTCGAGCACGGCGGGTCGCCATTCGTCGCGGTCGCCGGGCAGGACTTTGTCCGGGTCCAGCGTCTCGACCGACCATGTGCCGTGAGTTTCCAGATTGGCCTCGTCGATGACATAGAGGCCGTGCTGGTCGCAGAGCGCGTAGAACTCGCTGCGGTTTGGGTAATGGCTGGTGCGCACCGCATTGATATTGTTGCGCTTGAAGAACAGCACATCCCAGAGCATGTCCTCAACTGTCAGGGCGCGTCCCCGGCGTGGATGGAAATCATGCCTGTTGATGCCACGGAAAACGATGCGCTGGCCATTGAGACGCATCACCCCATCGCGCATTTCAAACCGACGGAAGCCGACCGGCTGCGGCACGGCCTCGATCGTCGCGCCCTTGCTGTCCTTTACGACCAGCAGCAGGCGATAGAGATGCGGCGCCTCAGCGCTCCACAGCAGCGGGGCGGTGACGGGCAGGGCAATATCCATTTCGGCTGCGGCATCGAAGGACGTTGTTAGGACGGTTTCACCCTTGGGATCGTAGAGCGTCACGGCAAGACTGCCAGGGCTCTCTTCCGCCAAGTCGAGGGCCAGCCGCAAGCGCAGGGAGCCACTGTTGAAATCATCGGCAAGATCGGTGGTGACGAATAGATCGCGGATATGCAGGCTCCGCCAGGCCTCCAACCGGACAGGCCGCATGATGCCCGACAGACGCCAGAAATCCTGATCCTCAAGCCAGGCACCGGAAGACCGATGATAGACCTCAACGGCCAGCAGGTTATCGCCGTCAATCAGCGCGTCGGTAATATCGAAGCGTGAGGGCGTGAAACTGTCTTCGGCATAGCCGATAAAACGGCCATTCAGCCAGACATAGAAGGCGGTCTCGACACCGTCGAAAGTGAGGATGATCCGCTGTCCGGCAAGGGCGGGGTCAAGCTGGAAAGTCCTCGCATAGCAGCCGACTCGGTTGGCCTCGGCGGCTTGCCCAAGCGCCAGCGCCTCATGGCCGTCCCAGGGATATTGGGTGTTGACATATTGCGGGCGGCCATGGCCTTGCAATTGCATGGCACCGGGTACGGTGATGTCGCCGAAGCCGCTGCGGTCGAAATCGTGATGGTGGAAACCTTCCGGGCGCTCAGCGGCTGATATGGCGGAGAGGAACTTCCAGGTGCCATCAAGGCTCTGGCGAAGCGGCGAGGCAGAACCCGCCTTGGCGGAGGCTTCATCGGGATAGACGATATGGTCGGAATGGGCAGGCAGCCGCCCGACGGCAAAGACCTTGGGATCGGAAAGCCAATCGAGATGTGCTTTAGCAGGCAAAGTTTGGATCGTCACATGTCCCTCCCGGACGTCTATTCTAACTCATAATACCAGTGTCTCTTATCATATTACAAGCGAAACCGGAATCGGATAGTGGCAAAATATCCAACATCTATAAAGTGTTATCGATTTTTTTGCGCGCAAAAGAAGCTTGAAAGACAAGAAAAGTCTTGAACACGGGGAACTCGATCGCGGCGATAAAAAAATCCTATGCTGGTGCAGGTTGCATTTTCCTCCGGCAATTTGCGGTGGCATTGATCGTGCTCTTGTTCTCGCGTATCAACGGGGTGAGGACGAATTGTGGCAAGGCGAGATAATTCGTCATGGGGACGAACTATTTGCGTCCGTGACCCGGTCGTGCGATACGTGCCATCAATATTTCAACATGCCTGTTGTCGATAGGATGAGGTGATTGCGGATGAATCTCTGGACGAGCACACCGCCGATGTTACGCCAGATCTCCGTTCGCGCCGCTATGGACATCCTTCTGCACCAAGGCCCGACCTCGCGGGCGGATCTGGCAAAAAAGACTGGCCTATCGAAACAGACCATGTCCGAGGTCATACGCACGCTTGAGACGGCAGGCTGGGTTCGAGTCAAGGGAATCGTGTCCGGCAAGGTCGGGCGCAGTGCCGTGACCTATGAAGTCGCCCCGGATGCGGGTTTTGTCATCGGTATGGATATCGGTGCAACGACCATTCGGGTGGCGATTGCCGATATTGCCGGAACGATTGTCCATGAAGTCGAAAAGTCGGCCGGAGAGCATGGTGGGGAGGCCCTTCTGGCGCATGTCAGCGGCGTTGTCGAAGCGTCGCTTAAAAAGGCGAGGGTTTCCCGCAGCAAGGTTCTGTTGGCCGCTGTGGCCATGCCTGGCGTCATCGATCCTGAAACCGGTCGGCTTTCGCTTGCGCCGAACCTGTCAGAAATTGGCAGTCTCGATGTGATCAAGGCCTTGCAGGGCATTTTCCGCTGCGATGTCATCATCGAAAACGATGTCAATGCGGCGGTGATTGGCGAAAGCTGGAAAGGCAGCGGCATCGGTCTCGATTCGGTTGCGTTCGTGTCGCTGGGAACCGGTATTGGCCTTGGCGTCCTTTTCAACGGCAAGTTGATGCGCGGGGCTAAAGGAGCGGCAGGCGAAATCGGCTATCTGCCGTTCGGAGCCGATCCCTACAACTCGGAAAGTCTGGAGCGCGGCGCGCTCGAATGCGCCATTGGCGCCCGTGGCATTCTGGAGCGCTATGGCAACCCTGGAGACGGCGGTATGACGGTTCGCGATATTCTTGAAGCGGCTGAAAAGGGCGACGCAAAGGCGCTGGCAACCGTGCAGGAAACAGCGCGGCTGGCGGCTTTGCTGGTGGTTTCGGTTCACGCCATGCTCGATCCGGGTAAGATCATTCTCGGTGGCAATGTCGGTCGCAATCCGTTGATGGTGCGCATGGTCAAGGAGGCGCTGGCAACCTCGACTCGCAGCAGCATTTCGCTTGAGGCGAGCACGCTTGCGTCCCGCGCCACCTTGGTTGGCGCGGTGGCCATCGCGCTCAACCAGCTTCACAATGCGCTGTTTTCCCCCCAGGATCTTCCAAGCGAAATGCGTCTGCCAGCCTGAAAACGGATTTCCACATCAGTCCGGCTTGAGTTCATCGCGAACCTGGCAATGGGCGACAACGGCAAACAGTCCGGTGCCGCCGATGATATTGCCGATCAGCGTCGGAAGAATAAAGCCGCCAACAGCGCCCCAGACGTTTGTTTCGCCCGCCAACATCAGCAGCCACGCCTCCCCGGACCCGGCGACGACATGGCTGAACCCGCCGAGCGCAACCGTATAGGTAATCATCACGATGACCCAGAACTCATTGCCTTTGGCATTGGGGAGAATCCACGCGATAGAGGCAATCAGAAAGCCTGCCGGGGCGGCAAGCAGCAATGTCGTTGCAAAATCATGCCCGAGGATTGCTCTGGAGATATCCAGGACCGCCTCGCGTTGTTCGGCGCCGATAATGAGCTGGTTCTCCATCAGCACCGCGATGAAAAATGTTCCGAGCAGATTGGCCGCCAGCACCGTCACCCATAGGCGAAGAAGCCGATAAAAGTTGCGACGTGTCGGGTGGGCGGCGATAGGAAGTACGGCGGTAACGGTCGTTTCGGTAAACAGTTGCAGATTGCCCAGAATGACGATCACGAAGCCGACGGTATAGCCAAGGTAAACAACCAACTCCCGCCACGGCGTGTCGGGTAGTCGCACGTGCAGAAAGGCTTCCGCCAGCAGCGATGCACAGATAGCCACGCCGGCAGCGAAGCCTGAAAAAAGCAGGGACTGAAGCGGGCGGCCCAATTCCTCGTCGCCTTGCAGGCGAACGACTTCATGAACCACCTTGGCCGACCCGGACCCTCGCTCGCCGATATCCTGCTTGTCTTCCTCCGACATGGCGTTGGACGGCTGCGCCTCCTGGGCGGCTTCCTGTTCGGCGATATCAGGCATTCTTGTCTTTCCGGGGTAAAACTGGCGAGCGTGCTCTCTCATCATCCCTGATTGAATAGGGGTGGACGCTCGCACGGCAGGCTAAACTATCGAGAACCCATTCGGTTCCAGCGGCAGCTATGTCGCCGCTTTTCCGCGCTGATCAGGCCACCTTGCATCCGTCGATAAACACGGCAGAGATATTGGCACGCGATGCAGTAAAGACGATTTTCTGGAGCAGGGTCTCAGTCATTTCATCACTCTCGCAGAACCGCAGCGTGCCTTGGGCGGCCTGCGGATCAACGACGATGGCATCGAAGCGATAGCCCGGGGCAAATTGGCCGATGGGCAGATCCAATGCCTTGCCGCCGCCAGCGGTGGCGACGTGGAAGGCGTGGCGAAAGTCGATGCGGGCCTTCGTGCCGCTTGCGCGCTTTTCCGGCGGGAGGCCCGGATCGACCCCGGTTTCCAGCATGCGGGAGACGAGAATGGCGGCGCGCATATTGTCCAGAAGCGAGGCGCTCGGTCCGCCGGAAATATCGCTGCCCAGCCCGACATGCAGGCCCTTTTCCAGGGCAGCCCGCAGGGGAAAGACCGCACCAGCGAAATAGCCGTTGGAGAGCGGGCAATGCGCCACCGCTGTCTGTCGCAGCTTGATCAGGTCCATATCATCAGCAGTCAGCAGATTGGCATGGGCAAGCATGCTGCGGCGGGTGAGAAGGCCGAAGCGATCAAGGCTCATCGCATCCGTCATGCCGTGGCGCGATAGCACATAGGCGTGTTCCCAATCGCTTTCCGAACAGTGGGTCTGCACATGGCAGCCACAGTCTTGGGCCATAGCCCCCAAGCCTTCCAGCGTCGCATCCGTGCAGGCCGGAATGAACCGTGGAGTCACCACCGGCCAGACGCGGGAGGCCGTGTTGTCGGGATGAGTGCTGATATAGTCGATCAGCGCTTGTGTTCCCTGCAAAGCCGCATCCGGTGAGGCGTCGCGGTAATAGTCCGGGCATTGTTCGGCATTGTCCATGGCGACTTTGCCGATCAGGGCGCGCTGGCCTTTTTCAAGGCAGGTATCGACGAGAATGCGGGTCGCATCCTGATGGATGGTGGCGAAATACAGCGCCGTCGTCGTTCCATTGGCCAGCAGATCATCAACCAGCAGGCCATAGACTCGCTTTGCATAGGCTAAGTCCGCATAGCGGGCTTCCAGCGGGAAGGTATGGGCATGCAGCCAGGTTTCAAGCGGCACATCCAGCGCTGTGCCAAGCTGAGGATATTGTGGCGCATGCACATGGCAATCCACCAGGCCCGGCAGGAGCAGGCAACCCGCAGGCAAGCGTGATAGCCGCCCCTGGCGGTCGGCTTCGGCTTTCGTCAATGCATATCCGTCATCGCCGGGACGCTGCACGGAGAGGATCATGCCCTCCGCATCAATAGCGATCAGGCAATCAGTCAGCATATCGATTTCGCCAGCCACCGGGGCATGAAAACCGCTGGCGATCAGTACCCGGTTTCTGAAATCGCTCATGGCTGGTACGCGGTATTGGTCATGCAACGGCCTTCAGCGAGGTTCCATAGGTCACGCCTTTTTCCTTCAGCCAGCGGCGATAGGCGATGGAGGTAGCGTCAGCCCGGGTGGGGATTTCCGAGCGTGGCTCCATTGGCAGCAGAACCGGGCGCTGGTTTTCAAGGATGATCCGGTCTTGCAGGAAAATCAGCTGCTGGAACTGGATCAGCGAGGCTGTGGTCGATTGATCGTCGATCAGATACATGATCGGATGGGCGCGGCAGCGATCTGGGTCCAGGGGTTGGACGAACAGGCAGATCACATCCCATCGGCTGTCGGAATTCGGGCAGGTCTTGTAGAGCAGCGTCGTGAACGGCGTCATCACCCGGTAGATATAGTGGGTCATCAACCCGTCCGTGGCGGAAAGGGCGGCTTGTGGCTGGAAGAATTGGCAATTGGTCGCCCAGACCTCATCGACGTCGCGGCGGATTTCCACATTATAATGCTCGACTTCCGTATGCGGCTCCGAGCCGAGAATATCGGTATGGACGAAGGGAAAATGCGCCATATCGAGAAAGTTCTCGACAATCCGCAGGCCCGATGCCTTCACGGTGACCGCACCGCAAGGCACCATCCGGCGATCCGGCTCATCGGCTTCCTCAATGGGGAAAATCTCCTTGTCGGGGGTGCCGAGCGTCGTCCATATATAGCCGTAGCGCCGCCGGATTGGCAGGTTGTTTTCCTGTGCCTTCACGGTCACGTCACCGTCCTGGGTTCGGATCACGGCGAGATCAATGCCAAGAAGCCGGTTTGCGGATGTACCATAGGGAATGAGCGCTTCGGTATCGATGGGATACCATTGATCGAGGCTTGTTTTGTCGATTGCCATCATTGGGTTTCTCCCTGCATCCTTGGTCAACGAAGGCTGCGGTAATAGGGCAGGCCAAGGGCGGCGGGTGCCGCCATCAACCGGCGCATGCGCTGCCAGGCGATCACAGGCACGATAATGAAGGCGATGGTTCCGGCATAGGGCAGCATGGATAGAAAAGCCGGAGCAATCGGCCAGCCGCGCGCCTGTCCAACGAAGCCGAGCGCGGTGATAAAGCCGAACAGCAGGCCGGACAGAGCGGCTGGAATGGGCCGATATCCGGCAAAGATCACCAGCGCCACCGCAATCCAGCCGCGCCCGGCCACGACGCCATCCGACCAGGACGGCACGAAAGCCAGAACCAGATAGGCGCCTGCACCTGAGGCAAGCGCCGCGCCCGCGCAGACATAGCCAAAGCGGATGCGATGGACCGGAATGCCCGCCGCATCGGCCGCCGCCGGATTTTCGCCGACGGCGCGCATGTTGAGCCCGTGGCGGGTGCGAAACATCAGAAAGGACAGGCCAAGCGGCAGGATGATGTAGATCAGGTAGACGAGAATATTCTGGCTGAAAAAGGCCGGCCCGAGGATAGGGATCTCCGAGAGGATCGGCATCTTGACGCCCTGGAATGTCGCGGGGACCGGCATGCCGGAATAGGATTTACCAATCGTCTGGGCAAGGCCGGTGCCGATCAAGGTCAATGCCAGCCCGCAAAGCACCTGATTGGCCCTGATCGTTACCGTCGCCACCGCAAACACCACGCCGAACAAGGCGCCGACGGCGAGCGCCGCCAAAAAGCCGAGGATGGGCGATGGAAAGGCGGTGACGGTGGCAACAGCGGTGATCGCCCCCATGGCGATCAACCCTTCGACACCGAGATTGACGACGCCGACCCGCTCGGCCAGCACTTCGCCCATGGCCGCCAGCGCCAAGACACCGCCAGCCAGAAAGGCTGTGGTCAGAAGTCCGGTCAACAGTTCCATCGCGGGTCCTTTCAGGTCTTGTCGCGCACGATGCGGTAATGGGAAATCTCGTCGCCGATGGCCGTCAGGAAGAGGATGAGGCCGGTGATCGCCAGCACGGTCGAGGTTGTCAGCCCCTGCGTTTGCAGGATGATGCCCGAATTGAGGATGAAGGCCATCAGCGCACCCGCAAGGATAACCCCGATACACGAACCCCGCGCCAGCACGGCGACCATGATACCGAGATAGCCGTAATTGTTGGAAATACCGCCTTGGAGACGATGCACTGTTCCGGTCACTTCCAACATGCCCGCCAGACCGGCGATGGCCCCCGATAGCAGCATGACGGTGATCAGATGGCGGCGGGCGGCGATGCCCGCATAGTTTCCGGCGTGCGGATTGGAGCCGATCAGCCGCACCTCATAACCCCAGCGGGTAAAGGCCAGCAGCGCCGCCATGGCCAGCGCGAGAAGCACGGCAATCGGCAGGCCCCAATGCACGAGGCCCCAGAATTCCGGCATTTCGGCCTTGATGCGCGGCGTGGCGGAATTGGCGACGCCGCCCCGTTCGCGCCAGGCATCTGTGGAGACATAATAGACCATCAGGATGGCGACGAAATTCAGCAGCAGCGTGGTGATCAGCTCGTTAACATTGGCATAGGCACGGGCAAGGGCCGGAATGAGGATCCAGATGCTTCCGCCAACCGCTCCGGCGAAAAACATCGCCACCAGGCTCCAGCCTTCCGGCAGCGGCACAAAAAGACCAACGGCGCTGGCGGCGAAGGCACCTGCGTAAAACTGCCCCTCCGCCCCGATATTCCAGGCACCGATCTGTTGCGCGACCGTGACGGAAAGGCCGGTCAGGATCAGCGGGATGACCAGAAGGCCAAGATCCTCCAGACCGAAACTGGAGCCGAGCGAGGACGAAACCACCTGAATGCCAAGGTTAACAGGGCTTTTGCCCGCGACAGCCAGAATGACACCCGCGATCAACAGCGCCAGCGCGATGGCCGCCACTCGTGCGCCCAGGGCTGCCGCAGGTGTGGTTGAAGGGAAGCGTTGCAGGCGAAGACTAGCCATGCTGCGTGCCTCCTGCCAACTGGCCCGGCTGAAGCTGTCGCCCGCCCATCATCAGGCCGATCTGCTCGATATCGGTGCTGTCATTCTCGACGATGCCCATGATCCGCCCCTCATAGAGCACGGCGATGCGGTCGGAGAGGTTCAGCAATTCTTCAAGCTCCTCCGAGATCAGCAGGATACCGGCGCCTGCATTGCGCAGGTCAACGATATAGCGCAGCATGGTATTGATCGCCCCGACATCCAGCCCCCGGCTCGGATAGGCGGCGACCAGGATTTTCGTGGCGATCCGCATTTCGCGCCGCGCCACCAGTCTTTGCTGGTTGCCACCGGATAGATTGCGGATCGGCATGGCAAAATCCGGGATGGCGACCTCTGCCACGCTGGCGATGCTGCGGGCCAGCGCCTTGGCGGCGGAGGGGCGAAACAGGCCGCCAACGGTGACCGGCGGTTTGCCATATTCGCGCATCACGGCATTGATGGTGATCGACAGCCCCGGTGCCAAGCCGCTTTGTAGCCGGTCTTCCGGGATATGGCCGATGCCGCGCCGCACGAAATCGGCGGCATTCGCGTCGCCAACCGCTTCGCCGTCGATTTCGATGGTGCCGGAGGCGATGGGTCGCGTGCCGGTCACCACTTGCGACAGTTCACGCTGACCATTGCCTGCCACCCCGGCAATCCCAAGGATTTCGCCTGCACGCAGATCAAGGGAGATATCGTGCAAGGCTTGGCGTCCGCTATCGTCCAGCGCCGTCACTGTGCTGACCCGCATGACAGGAGCAGACGACAGCGCGGCGGCACCTTGCGGGCGGCCCCGCATATCGGCCAGCACGATATCGCGCCCGACCATCAGCCGCGCCAGCTTGGCCGGGCTGCAATCGGCGGAAAGCTCGGTGCCGACCTTTTGCCCGCCGCGCAGGATCGTCACCCGGTCGGAAATTTCCAGTACTTCATCGAGCTTATGGGAGATGAAGATCACCGCATTGCCGGTGGAGACGAAATCGCGCAAGGCCTTGAACAGCTCGCGTGCCTCAAGCGGCGTCAAGACGGCAGTCGGCTCATCGAGGATCAGCACGCGGGCCTTGCGGGCCAGTACCCGCAGGATTTCAACCCTCTGCTGTTCGCCGGTCGAAAGCCCTGTTATCCGCGCCGAAGGCTTGACCTGAAGGTTGAACCTGGCCGCGAGCTCTGCGGTGCGTTCCTCCAGAACCGGGGCCGAGGCACGGCGGGGTGTCTCACTCCAGCCGAGATGAATGTTTTCCGCCACGGTAAAGGCATTCACCAGCTTGAAATGCTGATGGATCATGCCGATGCCAGCGGCAATCGCCTGTTGCGGTCCGGTAAATTGCCTTGCATAGCCGTCGATGATGATCTCGCCCGCATCCGGCTGGTAAATGCCGGTCAGGATATTCATCAGTGTCGATTTTCCAGCGCCATTTTCCCCCAGCAGCGCGTGGATTTCACCGGGCATGACTTCAAGATCGACATCGCGATTGGCGATGACGCCGGGGAAATATTTGGCAATGCCTTTTAACTGGACGAGAGGGGCTGCCCCCGTCGGCACTGCAAATTTCGCAGGATGTTCATTCATTCTCGGCACACCGGCATGAGAGACTGCGAAGGGCCGGGCATCATCGCCCGGCCTCTATATTTGGTTGGGTGTTTTAAAGCCCCGTGACGCCTTCCACTGACCAATCCCAATTATAAAGCTCGAGTTCGGTCATCTTCTGGCCCTTGGCCACCCGCACAGCGCCCTTGGCGTCCTTCAATTCGCCGACAAACGGCGACCAGCCGCCCAGGATTTTCGTGCGTATATCGTCTGCCGCCTTGCCGACTTCGGCGGGAACCTTGGCGCCCCAGCTATCGCGGTCAACGCCTGCGCCCATGGCGAAGATGCTTTCCGAAGGCGACCATTCGCCTGCCAGCCGCTTGCGGACCTGATCGATATAGAACTCCTTGAAGTCGATAATGATCGAAGACACGTAGGAATTCGGGCCATAGCGGCGGATGTCGGTGTTCCACATCGCAGCCCAGACGCCGCGTTTTTCGGCGACCTGAAGATAGGCGGCCTCATCCATGATGCCGAACAGGAAATCGCAGCCATTGTCGATCAGCGCGGTGCCAGCCTGGGCGGCGGCCTGCGGATCGAACCAGGAATTGATGGTGATGGTCTGGCAGGTGGCATTGGGGTTGACGGTGCGCGCGCCCATCAGGAAGGCGTTGGTCGAGGCATAGACCGAAGCAACCGGGAAGGAGGCGACGTAACCGAGTTTGCCGGTTTTCGACAGATGCCCTGCGGCGACGCCGACCACATAGGTTGGATACCAATGGGCCATATAATACCAGCCGAGATTGTCCATCGTCACATGGCCATTGCACTCCATGAAGGCGGTGTCTTTGGCGCGGCGCACCACGTCATGCAGGAAGTCGCCGGTAGACGACGTATCGAAAATCATGTTCGCGCCTTCCGACACGAATTGCCGATAGGTGCGGGTCGCATCCGCTGAATAGGGAACGTTCTCGACCTCGAGGATCTTCTTCAGCTTGGGGAATTTTTCCTTGACGGCGAGAACACCCTGATGGTGCGACCAGGTCCAGCCTTCATCCGTCACCGGGCCGACATGGCCGAAGCCAATCACGGCGTCCTCTTCCTTTATGGCCGCCAGGGTATTGGCGGCTGAGGCAGAGCGCACCATGCCGGGAAGCGCCAGTGAGGCGCTGCCGGCTGCCGCCATGTTGAGAAAACCGCGACGGGAAAGGCTGCGCAGGTCGATCATTGGAACCCCCATATGTTTTTGTTGAACTGGTTTTGTCTAACTCTACCGGTTGGAACGCGGCGATCCGCATCCACCTGCCGTCCTTTCTGACGCAACAACCGTGCCAGATGGTGACGTTCAGCTGCCGATGCTTCGGCATTCATCTCGGCACCGGTCTTGGTCGGATGCGGTCATCCACGCAGGGTTGTTTGCCGCGCCGATGCTCACCCCATTCCAATCGGCTTCGACCTTTTCAAATCGCCGGTGTTCCGCATAGTCGAAAAAAATCGCTCAAGATGATGCGTGAAAGGCAACATCTTGACTGAAAAAAATGCTTGTAAGCCTGCTTCTCCTAACGTTAGACTGAATAAAAATCAGGCATGCACAAGATTTAATCTTATGCGTTTGAAACGGTCAATCGGAGACGAAATATTGCGCAGGATTGAGCCTGAGGTTGAGCCGAGAAATGAAGTGCGAGCAATGGTGGAGCCGTGATGAGCCTGACGGTCAATCTGGTGTTCGAGGGAGATTTCAACTGCCACAGCTTCCTCAGTTTTGCCCGCCATCGCGCTGGCAGGCTTGATATCGGCATTGATGTCGAGGCTTGCAGCGAAAACCGCGTTGCGGTTTGTGTCATCGGGCAGGAGGCCTTGGTCGATATGTTTGAAATGGCCTGTAGCCTTGGCCCGACCGACTGCATCGTGCGGGATGTTCGGCGGCTTTCATGACGGCACAGATTTGAGAGTGCGAGACAGGCAGTTTTTGAAAGGTGAAGGGGTCATGAGCATTGAAACAGCATGGGTGCCGGTGGCGCTGTCTTCGTCTATCGAGCCGGGAACCTCGGCTGGTGCTGTCGTTGATGGTGCGGAGATCGTCGTCTGGCGCGATGCCAAGGGGGCAGCGCATGTCTGGGAAGACCGCTGTCCGCATCGCGGCATGCGGATGAGCTTTGGCTTCGTGCGGGGTGACCATATTGCCTGTCTCTACCACGGATGGTCCTATGATACGGCGGGACAATGCACCCATATCCCGGCGCATCCCGATCTGGATGTGCCGAAGACCATCCGGGTGACGACCTATGCCGCCGAGGAGCGCGATGGCGTGATCTGGGCAGCACTTGCCGATCATGCCGACGTGGCCAGCATCCCGGATCTTGGTGTGGGCTTAAACGTGCGCAGCCTTTATGCGGATTGTACCATTCAACAGGCCATGAATGTGCTGAAGGAAGCGCAACTCCCGACCAAAGAGGGGATTTTACCCGCACATTTTGAGGTTCTCACGGCCAATGCCTGGCGGCTTGAGGCTGGTGATCTACGTGTTGCGATTGCAGTTCAAGTGATCTCCGCTGGAAGGCTTGCCCTCCATCTTGTGACCGATGCAGGATCGACGGCATTGAGACCGGCGCTTGCCCGCTGGGCAGAGGCACTGCGCCTGACACTTGAGGCGCCCTCCCCATTGGCACAGGTGGCCTGATGTCTGCGATCACGCTTTACAATTACGATCTGGACGAGAACTGCTACCGGGTGCGTCTGTTGCTGTCCTGTCTTGATGTAGCCTATGAAACCCTCGCCATCGACATGGTGCCGGGCCGGGAGGAACAGACCCCGACGATGCTGGCGCTCAATCCGCTCGGCGAGCTTCCGGTGCTGAAGGATGGCGAGCAGGTGCTTTACGGCACGCAGGCCATTCTTGCCCATCTGGCCAGGGTCTATGATCCCTCCGGCACATGGCTGCCGCTCGATCCCGCCGTCTTTTCCGGTGTCATGCAATGGACCTTGTTTTCAGCCGCGCCGCTCGGTTGTGCTGTCACGGCCCGGCGGGTGGCGCTGTTTGGCGGACCGGGCGATGTTGAGGTGCTGAAAGCGTCCTCGCGCGCCGCCTTCCGAATCATGGACGACCATATGACGCTGCGCCAGATGGATGGCTGCGAGTGGTTTGCCGGGGCAGGCCCGACCATTGCCGATCTCGCCCTGTTTCCAAGCTTTGCGCTCAGCCGCGACTACGGCATCGATCACGATGAATTTCCAGCGCTTCGGCGGTGGATAAGGCGGTTTCGCACGGTTGCTGGCTTTCGGACTATGCCGGGCATACCCGATTATCACTGACGGCAGGACAGAATCCAGGTCTTGGTAATCTGTCCATCAGAGGAGTTCATGCCAATGGCTTTAACCCGATTTTCCGTTGCCCCGCTGGCGGGCATGACACGGCACTTGGCAAATGTGGCGTCTGGCCGTGCCGCGCCGGATCTGGTGATTACCGGTGCCCGCGTTCTCTCCACCTATTCCGAGCGTATTTTGCCGGACAGGGAAATCTGGCTGGCTGGCGGACGGATCGCCGCTGTAAAACCGGCTGGCAGCTCGAAAGCTTCGGGCGTGCCACGCTACGATGCGCAGGGCGGTATTCTTGCGCCGGGTCTGGTCGATCCGCATATCCATATTGAATCCAGCATGGTCACGGCCTGCGCCTATGCCGAGGCAGCGCTTCTCAATGGCACGACGACGATCTTCTGCGACAGCCACGAGATCGGCAATGTCATGGATGTCGCAGGTGTCGAGGCGATGCTGGAAGACGCCCGCCATGCGCCGCTATCGATTTTCCTCACCGTTCCCTCGACCGTGCCTGCCACCTCGCCAGAGTTGGAAACGGCGGGTGGGGATCTGACAGCGGACAAGATCGCCGCCCTGTTCGATCGATGGCCGGAAGCGGTGGCGCTGGGCGAGAAAATGGATTTCGTCCCCGTTACCATGGGGGATGAGCGCGCCCATGCCATTCTGGCCGCAGCGCTTTCCCGGGGCAGGCCGGTTTCGGGCCATGTCTATGGCCGTGAATTCGTCTCGGCCTATGCCGCATCCGGCGTCACGGACACGCATGAAGCTATCGACCGTGACATTGCCGATGACCTGCTGGAGGCGGGGATATGGCTGTTTCTGCGTGGCGGCCCGCCAACCACGCCCTGGCATTCGCTGCCGGAGGCGATCCGCACGGTGACGGAGCTTGGTGCTTCGCATAAGCGCATCGCCGTCTGCACCGACGACCGCGATGCCGAGGACCTGCTGGCCTTTGGCCTCGATTGGGTGGTGCGCGAGGCACGGCGCGCCGGGATGAGCCGGGAGCAGGCCTGGGCCATGGGCTCGCTGCATGGCGCGACGCGGTTTGGCATGGATGGGGAGATCGGCGGGTTGGGTGGCGGTCGCCGGGCCGATCTGGTGCTCCTGAATGACGATCTTGAACCGGTCAGCACCTGGTATGGCGGCGAACTGGTGGTTGACCACAAAAAAATTACCCCGCTTCTCGATGCCGCCCTTTCCAACCGCTGGCGCTATCCCGATGCTGCCTATCACACGGTCAAGCTGCCTGACGTGGTGAAGCTGACCCCGGACCTGCCGAGTAGCAAAGTCATCGCCAATACGATCCGCACTGAATTGCCGGGTATCATCCTCGGACACGAGAAAATTGAGCTGGAACCGGCCAATGACTGGGAAACGCATTTTGCCCGCCACGGCCTGTGCTTCGTGACGGTGATCGAGCGGCACGGCAAATCGCCGGGCAATGTGGCGCATGCGCTTCTTTCCAATTTCGCGCTGAAAAGCGGTGCCGTTGCCTCTTCTGTCGGTCATGACAGCCACAATATCATCATCGCCGGTACCAATGAGGCCGATATGCAGGTGGCGTTGCGCGCCATCGAATCCCATCAGGGTGGGGTCTGTGTGGTGCAGGATGGCAAGGTGACGGCCATGGTGCCGCTGCCGGTTGCGGGCTTGATGTCCGACAAGCGGGTGCATGAGGTGGCCGCTGAAGTTCAGGCGTTGAAAGTGGAGTGGGAAAAGGCAGGCTGCATCATTCCCTATATGGGGTTCAACCTGATCCCGCTGTCGGTGATCCCGGAAATCCGCATCACCGACAAGGGTCTGGTGACGGTGCCGCAAATGGTGATCGTGCCGCCCTTCGAGGCGGCGTGATGGATGCCTACCGGCTGGGCCTGGTTGCAACGCGCATCCATTATTTCCAGCTGGTGGCGCGGCTGGGCTCGATCCGCCAGGCCGCCCTTGCCCTCAATGTCGCACCCTCTTCCGTCAGCCGCATCCTGCGCCGATTGGAAGAGGAAATCGGCACGCCGCTGTTTGACCGGGTGCGCCAGCGCCTGAAACTGACCAGCGCCGGTGAACTGCTGCTGTATCACGCCAAGGCATCGCTGTCGGAACTCAGCCGGGCCTGTGCCGAAATCAACGATCTGCATGGCCTGCATCGAGGCACCGTCTCGGTGGCTGTGGTGGAAAGTGTGGCGCGGGGCCTGTTACCAGCGGCGCTGGAGGCATTCTGGAGCCGCCATCCGGCGATTACCGTCGATGTCAAGGTCATGGCCTCGCAGCAGGCGGCCAATGCCGTGGCCGAAGGCGAATGCGATCTTGCGGTTCTTTTCGACGTGCGCGTGCCGCGTACCGTGCGCCGCATTGCCAGCGTGTCGCTGCCAATCGGCGTTTTGGCCCTGCCGGACAGTGACATGGCCAAGCGCACGGAAATCAAGCTGTTTGATCTCGCCAATCTGCGGGTGATCCTCTCGGATGCCAGCCTGACGCTGGGTGCTTCGGTGGAGGAAGCGTTGAACCGGTCGCTGGTGGATCTCTCGCACCGCTCACGGACCAATTCCATCGGCCTGATGGTGGAATTGGCGAGGCGCAATCTCGGCCTTGTCTTGCAGACCCGGGTCGGCGTGGAGCAGGAACTGGCGGAAGGGTCGCTGGTGTTTGTGCCGCTTTCCGACAGCCGCTTGCCGAACCGCAAGCTGCTGTTGCTGTCGCGCTCCGCCAAGGAGATGTCGGATGCGGCCTCGGCGCTGGGGCGGCTGCTGGAGCAATCGGTCGAACAGCTAACCCAGGCGGCAGCACACGCGCCGCGAGATCTATCGTAACATGTTGCCTTTTGCGCATCACTTACGTCGAAAAATGCCGTCTATTCGAAACACTTTCGGTTTGCGAACCTCACGCGGAAACGAGGGATTACCATGAAACCATCATCCGTCGATGCCGTTATCCGAGGCCTCAAGAAAGCCGGGGTCAGTGTCGTTTGCTACCTGCCCGACTCGCTGTTTAAGGAATTGTATCCGGCACTGGATGCCGATCCTGAGATCCGCACCATCCGTGTCACCAATGAGGGCGAGGGGGCGGCAATCTGCGGGGGCGTGTTTCTCTCTGGCAAGCGGGCGGCGCTGGTCATGGAAAATTCCGGTCTGCGGGCTTCCGTTGAACCGCTGGCGCGCATGGGGCTTGGGGCTGGTATTCCGGTCGTCATGCTGATGAGCTATCGCGGCGAACTGGGAGAAAACAACTGGTGGGCCATTCCCCACGGCATCACCATGGAGCCGGTGCTGAACGCGCTGCGCATTCCCTACCGGGTGGTGCGCGAGGAAGACGAAATCGAGCAATCGATCATCGATGCCTATAACTGGTCCTACAATGCCTACTACCACTCGGCCATCGCCCTTGGCGGGAGCATCGTCCGATGAAGCGCTATGATTGCATGAAGCTGCTGGCCGCACGGCTGGAAAACGAGCTTGTCATCCTGTCGCTCGGGGCCTCCGTTGATGAATGGTATAACGCCGCCCCGCATATGCGCCAAGCCAGCCTGTTCCAGCAGCAGCTTGGCTGCGTCACGCCGCAGGCCTTCGGGTTGGCGGCAGGGCTTCCGCATCGCCGCATCATCTCGCTCGATACCGATGGCGGCATGATGTTCAACCTTGGCATTCTCGCCACCCTTGGCAACGAACAACCGAAAAACCTGTTCATCGTCGTCTGGGACAATGAGTGCTACCAGTCGATTGGCGGGCCGCCGACCCACACGGCTTTCGGCCGGGTGGATATTGCCGCCATTGCTCGCGGCGCCGGGATAGACAATGCCTTGACCGCCCGCACGCTGGAAGAGTTCGATTCCCATTGCGAGGCAGGTCTTAAAGCGGATGTTCCCTATGTGGTGGTTGCCAAGGTGGCAGGCACCGTGCAACCGGACATCAAGCGCAAGCATTCGGATGGGCGCGAGGACAAATATATCTTCGTACGCCATGTCGAAGCCAGCGAGGGCATCGTCATCATGGGGCCGAGCGAGCACAATTGAGGCCGATGTCCCCATGTCCAATACGATGACTGAAGCACGCTCCCTCTTGCCACAGCGTCCGCTGCAAAAAGCCTATGACTATATCGTCGTCGGTGCTGGTTCCGGTGGCTTGCCGGTGGTGCGTCGCCTGATCGATGGCACGGGGGCGACCGTGCTGTTGATTGAGGCGGGCGAGCCGGGGATCGGCAGGGCCGAGATTGACGATCCCCGCCAATGGGTGCCGCTGGGGCGCGGACGCTGGGACTGGGGCTATGATTATGCACCCACCTCTCGCGTAAACGGCCATACGATTGGCATTCCGCGTGGCAAAGTGCTGGGCGGCTCCTCGGCGATCAATGCGATGATGTGGTATCGCGGCCATCCCAATGACTATAACGCCTGGCAGGCCGCTGGCTGGTCCTTTGAGGATGTGTTGCCATTCTTCAAGAAGGCCGAGGATTGGGAAGGGGGCGAAAGCCGCTGGCGTGGTGCTGGCGGTCCCCTGAAAATCACGACCAGCAAGACACTCCATCCAGTGGCCCGGGCGATGATGGAGGGTGCTGCCGATCTCGGCATTCCCGTGATCGATGATCCGAACGGACCAAGCAATGAGGGTGCCTGCCCCTCGAATTTCAATATTGTCGATGGCAAGCGCTGGAGTTCGGCTGAGGGCTATCTCTATCCGATCCTCGATCATCCGCGCCTGACCGTGCTGACCGGTTCACAGGTGATCGGCCTGATGGTTGAAAAGGGTCGCTGCACGGGCATTCGCCATCTGGTGGAAGGCAAGACAGTTGAGACGCTTGCCCAAAGCCAGGTGGTGCTGGCGGCGGGAGCTTTCGATACGCCGCGCCTGTTGATGTTGTCGGGCATTGGTGATCCCGAGGAATTGAAACGGCTTGGCATTCCGCTCAATCATGCCCTTCCCGGCGTCGGGCGCAATCTTCAGGATCACCCGCTGGTGCAGGCCGTGGTCTGCCGGTCGAAAATGCCGCTGGGTGATGTGCTCGACAATGGCGGCGGCACGATGATGAACTGGAAATCATCGGCCCATCTTGGCCAGCCGGATGTGCATGCCTTTCCCGTGCAGGGCAATAGCGCCACGCCTGCGCTGCGCGCTCTTTACGACATGTCCGGCCCGGTGTTTTCAATGGGGGCGGGCTTGATGCGCTCGAAAAGCATCGGCTACCTGCGTCTGCTGTCTGCTGTCTGCTGACCCTCTTGGTCCGCTGGAGATTCAGCCGAATTACTTTGCAGACCCTGCTGATTTGGATGCGACGCTTCTGGCCATTGAGACAGTGATGGCTCTGGCGCAGACACCGGCTTTCGCTGCGCTGTTTGATGGGTTTGCCGCGCCAGACACAAAACTGTCGAGGGACGGCCTTCGGGATTTCATCCGTAACGGCTGTTCCACTTTCTTTCATCCCGTCGGTACGGCCAAGATGGGCAGTGATGAGATGGCGGTGGTGGATAGCCGGTTGCGGGTGCATGGCCTTGCCGGGCTGACGATTGCCGATGCCTCGATCATCCCCATTATTCCGACCTGCAACACCCATGCGCCGGTGACGATGATTGGTGAACGTGCCGCCGCCTTCCTGATGCAGGCGGCGTGAAATTTGCATGCCCTGAAGGGCAGAAGGAAGACCCTGGAGATGAGCATGACTTCGAGCGCAATGATCGTCACCGCCGACACTCTGTTGACCATGGATGCGAAAAACAGCGTCATCTCTGATGGCGCGGTTGCTATTGAGGACGGTCGTATCCTGGCGGTCGGTTCGCTGGAGGTGGTGAAGGCCAGCCATCCGGCTCTGGCGATCAAGAGGATCGACAATGCCTTGCTGATGCCGGGGCTGATCAACGCCCATGCCCATTCCGGCTTCCTGCGCGGCACAGCGGAACATCTGCCGGTCTGGGACTGGCTGACCATCCATATAAACCCGATGCACCGCGTGCTTCTGCCGCATGAAGCCGAGGCGGCGTCCTTTCTGTGCTACGTCGAATCCGCACTATCCGGCACGACGACTGTTGTCGATATGTGGCGCTATATGGATGGCAGTGCGCGGGCGGCACAGTCCATCGGCACGCGCCTGGTTGCTGTTCCGTATGTTGGTGAGCATCCCGATTACAATTATTTCGAAACGCTCGACAACAATGAGGCGATGATTGAGACCTGGCATCGCAAGGCGGGGGGCCGCATCAATGTCTGGGTCGGGCTGGAACATCTGTTTTATGCCGATGCGGCTGGCCAGCAGCGGGCCATCGCCATGGCCAAACAGTATAACACCGGCTTTCACACCCATTGTTCGGAAGCCGAAGTCGAGGTTGGCGGCTTTATCGACACCTATGGCAAGCGCCCCATGCATGTTCTGGAGGATCTCGGCTTCTTCGAGGCTCCACGCACCATGCTGGCCCATGCCGTCTGGCTGGATGAGGCGGAAATCGAGCTGATTGCCAGATACAATGTCTCGGTCGCCCATAATCCGGTGTCGAATATGAAGCTTGCTTCCGGCATTGCACCGATTGCCGATATGCTGGCGGCGGGCATTCCGGTCGGTCTTGGCACGGATGGCGAAAAGGAAAACAACAATTTCGACATGTTCGAGGAGATGAAGACCGCCTCCCTGCTCGGCAAACTGCGCCACCGCGATGCCGCCGCCATGGATAGCTGGCAATGTCTGCGCATGGCGACCATTCTCGGCGCGAGAGCTATCGGTCTTGAGGATGAAATCGGCTCTATCGAAGTTGGAAAGCGCGCCGATATCATTGCGGTGCGCACCGATACGCCGCGTATGACGCCACTGTTTGCCGACGGTCCCTATTTCAATGTGCAGCACAATCTCGTCCACGCGGTGCGCGGCGGCGATGTCGCCATGACCATGGTGGATGGTCAGGTGATCGTGGAAGATGGCGTGCTGAAAACCGGCGACGTCAAGGCGATCATTGCCGATATCCATGGCATGGCGCCTTCGCATTTTGCCCGCCGCGCCGCATGGCTTGCCGAAAACGGCGGCGGCACCAAGCAATGGATCAGCGAAGCGGAGGGTGTCAAATGAAGACGACCGACCGGGTCGCGCTTGACGATTGGTATGTGATCGCCACTGCCGGGGATGTCACGACCCAGCCGGTGCAAACAACGCTGCTGGGCCAGGAGATCGAATATCGGCTGGACGCGAATGGTGCGCCGCTGGTGCGCGAGACAGGCGCGGACGGTTGCTATGGACCGGCCCTGCCGTTCCAGGTCAAATACGGTTGCCTGTTTACTACGCTTGGCACGCCGGGGAAGGACATTGTCGATATCGCCGAGGCGCAAGAGGCGGATCGCCGGTTTGTGCTGTGCGGCTGGGTGACGATGCGGGCATCGGGCCTGCGTGTTGTCGAGAATTTTCTCGATATGGCGCATTTTCCCTTCGTGCATACCGATATTCTCGGCTCAGAACCGCATACCGAAGTGCCGCACTATCTGTCTGAAATCCGCCGCGATGTGGATGAGGTCTGGGCGACCAATTGCACCTTTTTCCAGCCGCGTATTGCCGCGACTGAAAGCGATGGCGATTTCGTTCAACTGACCTACCGGGTGCCGTCGCCTTTCGTGGTGATGCTCTACCGGGTCTGCCCCACATCGCCGAACCGTCTTGATGCGATTGCCCTGTTCATCCAGCCGATGGAAGACGGACTTTGCCGCGCCCAGCCGGTCATGTATCTGGTCGATACCGTCTCGCCGCACACGGCATTGCTGAATTTTGAGCAGGTGATTTTCCTTCAGGACCGCATCATTGTCGAAAACCAGCGCCCCTTGCTGTTGCCGCTTGAGCCGCGGGCTGAAATTCCGACAAGGGCAGATTCCTCCTCGATTGCCTATCGCCGCTGGCTGAAGGAAAAAGGCCTCCGTTTCGGCACGACCGCAGGAGCCGCCTGATGGAGGTGCTGGCCCCGGAGACGCTGGAACTGGCCATCGCGGAGGCGCAGCAGCCGGGCGCGCGCATCGTCGCCGGAGCAACGGCGTTGCAACTGGAATGGGCGAAGGGTCTGGCGAAGCCGGACCGGATGATCAGTCTTGCAGAGCTATCCCCGGCACTGTCGGGCATTGCGCAGGTCGGTGGGCATATCCGTATTGGTGCAATGACACGCCTTGCCGATCTCCTGGCCTCGCACGAGATTGCTGCCGCCCTGCCATTGTTGCATTCTGCCGTAAAACTGGTGGCCAGTCCTGGGGTGCGCACTCTGGCGACCCTTGGCGGCAATATCGCCGGGCGCACCGGCTGCCTCTTGCCAGCCCTCCTCGTGCTCGACGCTGTCCTGGAATTTGCCGCCCTGCCTGACTGTATCACGGTTTCCGTAGCGGACTGGCTGGCGGCCCCGGCGCAGCATGGCGCAATCCTCACGGCCATCCTGATTGCGCCGCAAGGGGCCGGGGAGCGCTTCGTTTTTCGCAAGATCGGCTTAAGAGCGGCCTTCAGCCCGAGCGTCATCAACGTCGCTGGCCGCCTTCGGGCGGGGCAGAGCCGTGTCGATGCGGCGCGGTTTGCTGTCGGCGGCGGCATCGTGCCGCCCGCCCGCCTTGATGATGCCGAAGCGCTTGCAGCTGGGGCTGCCTTGGACGGGATCGATTGGGTCGGGGTTCATAACGCCTTGATGGAGACGATCCAGGCCCCGGGCGATGGATTTCGCTCCGGTGCCTATCGGCGCTTGATTGCCGCGAATATGCTGTGTTTCGGGCTTGGTGGATTTCTGCCGGGTCGTGCGCCATCCGCTCCCGTCGCACAGCCCATTGCCTTTGCCCGCCCGCCCGAGGGTGAACTGGCGCTCGACCGCCTGCGGATGCCAGATCGCTGGCATATTCGTCCGGATGTGGAGCAGAAGATCCGGGGCGAACTGGCCTATCTGACCGATTATCGGAAGGTGGGCATGCTGGTCGGCCGCATCCTGCGGGCCGGAATTGCCCATGCGCGTATCCTGTCCATCGACACAGTGGCAGCAGAAACACTGCCGGGTGTTGTCGCTGTCGTCACGCATCGTGATGTGCCGGGGCTGAATGCTTTCGGCATCGTGGTGCGGGACCAACCGGCGCTCTGCTTCGACACGGTGCGCCATCGTGGCGATCCGGTCGCGGCGGTGGCGGCAATCGATGAAGAGACGGCGGAAAAGGCGCTGGCGCTGATCGACGTCCGCTACGCGCCGCTGCCTGTAATAGATGATATGGAAGCGGCTCTGGAGCCGCAGGCGGAACAGGTGCATGAAAACGGCAATCTTCAGCGGGAAATTCTCTTTACCCGTGGCGATAGTATCCAGGGTTTCGCCAAGGCCGATCATGTCGTCGAAGAAACCTATATCACGCCCCGCCAGATGCATGGCTTCATGGAGACCGAGGGTGGCTATGCCTTTGTCGAGCCGGATGGGCGGCTGAACATGTGTGCTGGCGGCCAGCATGGCGGGCGTGACCGGCTGCAATTGTCGCGTATCCTTGGCTTGGACGAAGACGATATCCGGGTGGTGACGTCGCCGACCGGCGGTGCTTTCGGCGGCAAGGACGAGCTTTCTGTTCAGCCAGCGCTGGCGCTTCTGGCGCTGAAGGCAAAGCGGCCTGTCAGGCTACATTTGTCACGGGCGGAGTCCATGCTTGCCGGTCAAAAGCGCCACCCGATGAAGATCCGCATGAAAACCGCCTGCGACGCGCAAGGTGTTTTGCTGGCCCAGCAGGTCGATCTGGTGGCGGATGCGGGGGCTTACGCTTCGCTTGGCCCGAGCGTTCTGGAAACGGCGCTGGAACATGCCATCGGCCCTTATGTGGTGGGCAATATCACCACGCGGGGCCGTCTCGCCTATACCAATAACGGACTTTGCGGCGCTTTTCGCGGGTTTGGCGCCAATCAGATGACATTTGCCGTCGAGTGTCAGATGGACAGGCTGGCAGCTCTTTGCGGCCTCTCGCCTTTGGAGATCCGCAGGCGCAATCTGCGACAGCCAGGCTCTCCCGGCACTTTAGGGCAGGTCGTATCGACCAGTGAACGATTGGAAGACATGTTGGTCGCTGCCGGGGCCTCCGTGCTGTGGCGCAAGCCGCAAGGACTCGCTGCCGAGGGCGAGTGGATGATAGGCACCGGCATGGCGCTGAATTATCAGGGCAATGGTCTCGGATCGATCATTCCTGATCCCGCAGCGGGTCGGCTGGCGTTGACCAAGCAGGGTCTGATCGAAGGTGCATTCGGGCTGGACGAAATGGGGCAGGGGCTTTTGCCGGCAATCTGCGCGGCCATTTCCGCAGAATTAGGTTGCGCGCGCCAAGATGTGCTCCCGCTTGTCGGAGATACATTGCTGGCACCGGATTCCGGTTCCACCACCGCCTCGCGTGGCAGCCATGTCGTTTGGGCCTCGGTTCGGCTGGCCGCTCCTGAATTTCGCACGCAGATGTGCCGTGCGGCGGCAGGATTGCTTGGCTGCGACCCTGAACGGCTCGTTCTGGTGCCCGGCGGTTTCGCGGAGCCCGGCAACCATAGCGGCACAATTTTGCTGTCCTATGCGGATCTGGCCGCCGCCTTGCCGGAGAAGGATTTGCCAAGTGTGACGGTGAGGTTTGATTTTCCAAAGACCGATTATACGAATGCCAATGCCCGCTATATCTTTGCCTTTGGCGCATCGCTGGCGCGTGTCGCCGTCAGCCGGGTGACGGGAGAAGTGCGGGTGCTTGATCTTCACCAGCATTCTGCTGCCGGACCGATCATCGATCTTGCCACCTATCTCGGTCAATTGGAGGGTGGAGCGGTGCAAGGGCTGGGCTTCACGCTAACGGAGGATTGCCCGATGCAGGAGGCCGCGTATCTGACCGGCAATTTCGACACTTATATGCTGCCCGGCATTCAGGATGCCCCGCTCGGTCTGCATGTCTTTGCGCTTGAGGATCTCGATCCCGGCGACGCGCTTGGTCCGCGCGGGGTCGGCGAACTCGGCATCGGCGCAGTCACGCCCGCAATCGCCAATGCTATTGCGGCTGCCACCGGCTATTGGCCACCAGTCATGCCTGTCGCGCCGGAAACGCTTCTCGCATATCTCTCGGTGATGGCATGAACCTGGGCTTCACACTGAATGGCCAGCGGGTCACTGTGGAGTGCCAGCCGGAGACGCGGCTCACCGAAATTCTGCGTGACGAGCTGTATCTGAGCGCCACCAAGCTAGCCTGCGCCATTGGCCGCTGCGGCGCTTGTAGTGTGCTGTTGGATGGCAGGCTTGCCAATGCTTGCCTACTGATGGCCTGGCAGATCGACGGTGCCGATATTTTGACGGCGGAAGGGCTGGCCTCACATCCATTGGGAGACGCGGTGCGCGAAGGGCTGGCGGAGGAAAACGCTTTTCAATGTGGCTATTGCGCGCCGGGCTTTTCGCTGGCGCTGGTGGCCTTGTTTGCCGACAACCCGCAGGCTGGGGAAAAGGATATTCGCGCTGGTCTGGAGGGCAATCTCTGCCGCTGCACCGGCTATCATTCGATCATCAGAGGGGCGTTGAACGCCGCTTGCCGCATTCGCGCCGCACACGCCATTTCCGGAGACTGACATGACCCTGGCACTCGACCCTATCGGCCCGAAAAACGACGGCGCCAAAGCCTTTCTGGCCCACCGCCGTAAGCAGATCCTGATCGGCGGGTTCTGGCGCGATGCCGGTTCTCGGCGATGGTTTGAGACAGCCGATCCGGCTACAGGTGAGGTTCTGGCCGAGCTTGCCGAAGGAACGGCTGCCGATGTAGACGAGGCCGTGGCCAGCGCCCGTGCCGCTCTCACCTCTCCGGCATGGAAAGGGCTGACACCCTCCCAGCGGGGCAGGCTGTTGTGGAAAGTCGCCGAGTTGATCGATGCCCATGCGGAGGAACTGGCGGAACTCGAAACGCTTGATCAGGGCAAGAGCTTCAGGACCAGCCGGTTTGCCGAAATTCCGGCCAGTGCCGAACAGTTTCGCTATTTCGCGGGTTTCTGCACCAAGATCCTCGGCACCACCATTCCGACCTCTATCGGCTATCAGCCGCAGGGCAAGCAGATCTTTGCCTATACCATCCGTGAGCCTGTGGGCGTGGTGGCTGCGATCACCCCCTGGAATTCGCCCCTGCTGATGGCGGCCATGAAACTAGCGCCAGCGCTGGCTGCCGGTTGCACGGTGGTGCTGAAACCGGCGGAAGAAACCTCGCTGACGGCGCTGCGGCTGGGCGAGTTGATGCTGGAGGCGGGTCTGCCTGACGGCGTCGTCAATATCGTCACCGGCTTTGGCGAAACGGTGGGGGCGGCTCTGTGCACCCATCCCGATGTTGACAAGGTGGCTTTCACCGGATCGACCGAGGTCGGCAAGCTGATTGTGACTGCTGCTGCTGGAAATCTGAAAAAGCTGACGTTGGAACTGGGCGGCAAGTCGCCTGCCATTGTCATGTCGGATGCCGATATGGCCCTGACCGTTGAGGGAATCGCGCGCGGCATCTTTAGCAATTCCGGTCAGGTCTGCGTTGCGGCCTCACGTGTCTACGCCCATCGGTCGGTTTGTGAACAGGTGGTCGAAGGGCTGTCAAAGGCGGCTTCCACATTGCGTCTCGGTCATGGGCTCGATCCCGCCGTTGATCTGGGGCCGTTGGTCAATCGCCGCCAGGCCGACCGTGTGGCGGCCTATGTGGCGGAGGGGAAGGCAGAGGGTGCTGAAATCGCGGCGGGTGGCAGCCAGTCAGGAGAAACAGGCACGTTTTATGCGCCGACCGTGGTGACGGGCGTGCGGCCCGACATGCGGTTGATGCGCGAGGAGATTTTCGGTCCTGTCGTTGCGGTAACACCCTTCGACGATGTCGAGGATGCCATAGCGTTTGCGAATGACAGCCCTTATGGGCTGGCGGGTAGTGTTTGGACCCGGGATCTTTCCCAGGCCCACCGATTGGCGGCGCAGGTCAAGGCGGGGACGATCTGGATCAATTGCCATTCCTATTTTTCACCTGAACTGCCGAAGGGCGGACACCGTCAATCCGGCTGGGGTTATGAGAATGGCGCGCCAGGCCTGGAAAATTATTTGGAAACCAAGACGGTCTGTGCGTTGATTTAACGCTGAAAGCTTTTCTACTTTTGAGATCAATGTTGATCACGGTTTCTTTCCTCCGTGCGCCGCTTTGCGCTTGCCGGACGCATTACGATGAAGTTTAAAGTTGATCTGGAGGCGACAGCTCAAACAGGTTTCAGGACTGATTATTCAGGCGGGAGATACAGATGAAGAAAATATATGGTGACGCAAGTGCGGCCTTAGACGGATTGTTGTTCGATGGCATGACGATTTGCGCCGGTGGTTTCGGGCTTTGCGGCATTCCCGAACGCCTGATTGATGCGATTGTCGCATCCGGGGTCAAGGATTTAACGATTGCCTCCAACAATGCTGGCGTTGATGGGCATGGGCTTGGAAAACTTCTGCGCACCCGCCAGGTCAAAAAGATGATTTCCTCCTATGTCGGTGAAAACAAGGAATTCGAGCGGCAATTTCTGAGCGGCGAACTGGAAGTCGAATTTTGTCCGCAGGGAACGCTGGCCGAGCGCATGCGGGCTGGCGGTGCCGGTATTCCCGGCTTCTATACGCGAACCGGCGTCGGCACTCAGGTGGCCGAGGGCAAGGAAACGCATATTTTCGATGGCGAAGTCTATCTGCTGGAGCGCGGCATCCGGGCCGATCTGTCGATCATCAAGGGATGGCGCGCCGATGAGGCTGGCAATCTGATGTTCCGCAAGACAGCCCGCAATTTCAATGCGCCTGCGGCAACATCCGGCAAGATCTGTGTCGCGGAGGTCGAGGAGATCGTGCCGGTCGGAAGTCTTGATCCCGATGCCATCCATCTTCCCGGCATTTATGTCCGGCGGATGATCAATGGTTCGCCTTATGACAAGAAGATCGAATTCCGCACCGTTACAGTAAGAGGAGCAGCCTAATGTCCTGGAGCAGAGATGAGATGGCGGCACGCGCCGCAAAAGAGCTCAAGGACGGCTTCTATGTCAATCTTGGCATCGGCATTCCGACGCTTGTGGCAAATCACATTCCGCCTGGGGTTGAAGTGACGCTGCAATCCGAAAACGGAATGCTGGGGATCGGGCCGTTCCCCTTTGAGGGCGAAGAGGATGCCGACCTGATCAATGCGGGCAAGCAGACGATCAGCGAGCTGCCGTCATCCAGCTATTTTTCGTCCGCCGACAGTTTTGCGATGATCCGTGGCGGCCACATCGACCTTACGGTGCTGGGCGCGATGGAAGTCTCGGCCAATGGCGATATTGCCAATTGGATGGTCCCCGGCAAGATGGTCAAGGGCATGGGCGGTGCGATGGATCTCGTGGCCGGTGTCAAGAAGGTCATCGTTGTCATGGAGCATTGCTCCAAGGCAGGCGAGTCCAAGTTCATTCCCGAATGCACGCTGCCGCTGACCGGGCTGAATGTGGTGGACATGATCATCACCGATCTCTGCGTATTCGTGCGGTCTGATCGCGCTGGCACGTTCCGGCTGGTGGAACTGGCGCCTGAGGTTACCGTGGCCGATGTCCAGGCCAAGACCACAGCTGCTTTCGAGATTGCCGAAGGCCTTTAAACGCAGGCTTCAAGCTAGTCATGCCAAAGCCCCTACAGCGTCTGATCAGACGCTGTAGGGGCTTTTTATTGGGCATTCGTGACCTCTGAAGAGATTGCTCATAAAATTGGTCCTACCAATTTTTGATGAATTGGTGAAAAAATCGTGATATTTGAGCATTAATCCGAATATTGCTTAATTCGTAGAGTTTTGGTACGACCAATAAAACAAAAAGGTTCTACCAATGTCGCTGACCGGGCGCATCGAAGCCATGATTGCTGAGCGCAAGCTCAGTCCGGGAGATCGTCTGCCGCCGGAGCGCAGCCTGGCGGCGGAGCTTGACGTCTCACGGTCGCGGCTTCGGGAGGCAATCCAGCAGTTGATCAGCCGTGGGATCGTCGTCAGCCGTCGGGGTGGGGGCACTTTCGTCGCCATTGAGGACGCCGCTCGATCGCTGGAACGGGCGCTGGAGCCGCTTTTGCCGATGGTTCAGGGCGAGGCGGGGTATTGGCGCGATGTGATGGAAATTCGAAAATCGCTCGATACGGATGCTGCCTATTACGCGGCCTTGCGGGCCACGGATCTGGACAAAGAGCGGATGACAGTGGCCTTTGCAGCGATGAGTGCTGCGGAAGGCGGCAATCCGCAGAGCCAGGCGCGCGCCGATGCGGCTTTTCACATGGCAATTGCCGAGGCCTCGCATAATGTCGTTCTGCGCCAGATTGTCGCCGGACTGTCCGAGCTTTTACAGCAGAGCATCGCGCAAAGCCTGATGCAGTTCTATCGCCAGCCGGACCTTGGGCCAGCGTTAGAGCGCCAGCATGGCCTGATTCTGGACACCATCCTGGCCGGTCGACCGGATGAGGCCCGCAAGGCAGCGGCAGATCACCTTGCCTTCGTGGAGGAAAACCTTCGTGTCATCGAGGACAACCGCGCGCGGGAGCAGCGAGCCTCAGAGGCTTTGCAAAGACCGGAATTTCAAGGGGAAAACCTATCATGATCATTTCGTCCTCGACTGATTATCGCGAGGCGGCCCGCCGACGCCTGCCGCCCTTTCTGTTTCATTACATCGATGGCGGCGCCTATAGCGAGCACACGATGCGCCGCAATATTGATGATCTTGCCGATCTGGCATTGCGTCAGCGGGTGCTGAAAAGCGTGGGCACAGTTGATATTTCCACGACGCTTTTCGATGAAGAGCTGGCTATGCCGGTCGTTCTCGCGCCCGTTGGATTGACAGGCATGTATGCAAGGCGCGGCGAAGTGCAGGCTGCGCGCGCAGCGGAAAAAAAAGGAATTCCACTGACGCTTTCGACGGTGTCCGTCTGCCCGATCGAGGAGGTGCAGGCGGCCAGCAACCGTCCCATCTGGTTCCAGCTCTACGTGCTGCGGGATCGCGGCTTCATGAAGAATGCATTGGAGCGGGCCTGGGCGGCGGGTATCCGCAAACTGGTTTTCACGGTCGACATGCCCGTACCTGGCGCCCGCTATCGTGATGCCCATTCCGGCATGTCCGGCCCGAATGCTTCTCTGCGCCGCATTATCCAGGCCGTCATGCATCCGACATGGGCTATCGATGTCGGCCTGTTGGGAAAGCCGCATGATCTTGGCAATGTTTCGGCCTATCGCCAGCAGAAAACCAATCTGGCCGACTATGTCGGCTGGCTTGGTGAAAATTTCGACCCCTCGATTGGTTGGAAGGATCTCGAATGGATCAGGGATTTCTGGAAGGGACCGATGATCATCAAGGGCATTCTCGACCCGGAGGATGCAAAGGATGCTGTGCGTTTCGGGGCCGATGGCATTATCGTCTCGAACCATGGCGGGCGCCAGCTGGACGGCGTTCTGTCTTCCGCCCGCGCCTTGCCAGCCATTGCCGCTGCGGTCAAAGGTGACCTGACGATCCTTGCCGATTCCGGCATTCGCTCGGGTCTGGATGTCGTGCGGATGATAGCGCAGGGAGCCGATGGCGTGTTGATCGGACGCGCTTTCGTCTATGCATTGGCCGCTGCCGGGCAGGCGGGCGTGGAAAATCTGCTCGATCTCTTCGCCAAGGAAATGCGGGTTGCCATGACACTGACCGGCGCGCGTTCTATCGCCGAAATCTCACCCGATAGCCTGGTGCGTGGCCTCTGAAAGCCCAGAATTTGCCTTAGGAAAAGTAGAGCCGGTTTTGCGGAAGACCCGCATGCCTCTCTTTGCCGGGGCATGGATGAAGTGCCTGCGGCCAACAGCTGAGGTGCCCATTGATCAATGGTGATATTGACGTTTTGGAACAGCAAATATCACGTCTCTGCCGTCCGCACGTTTCCTTTGATGTCTTCCAATAGCTGTGCATGGTTGCGTTCCGTCAATTCCAGCAGGAATGGCGTTCATGCGCCATATGGTGTGTATTTATCAAATTTTTTATTTTATCAATTTTCTGTATTGAATAATTATCAAAAAACGATAATTTGTAAAAACATCATCAGGGAGGATCAAATGGCATTCACAGCCGTTCAAGCAGGTGCGTACCTGCATCACGTTGCATTCGAAAGCTCCAATCCTGAGCGTCTGGCGCGGTTCTATGCCGATGCCATGGACATGAAGCTCGAAAAGGTTGGAGACGAGTGGATTTGTGAAGGGCCAAAGCGCCGCTTCATCGCCGTTGCTGGAGCTGACAAGAAGCTGGCTTATTCCGGACTTGCTTGCCGCAATGCCGAAGGGCTTGCGCTTCTGCGGGCCCGGGTCGATGCTGAAGGCATTGCGGTGCTGGCTAGCCCTTCGCCCTATTTTGAAGATGGTGCATTCGCGATTCGCGATCCCGACGGACGTATGGTGTGCTTCGGTGTAGCCAAGCCAGACAAGCCGGGCGCCAAGGGTATCCAGGGTCCAACGCAGCATCTAACCTATGCATCCGAGGATGTGGCCGCGTTTGTCGACTTTTACGTCGGCAAGCTGGGTTTCCAGCTGACAGACCGCGTGCTGCATGAAGATGGCCGGCTTGCCACCGCCTTCACGACCTCCAATCACGAGCATCACACCATCGCCTGCTTCTATACGCCGGGCCGCGTTGGCGTCGATCACCATTCCTACGAGGCTGGGGAATGGAACTACATCCGTGATTGGTGCGATCATCTGGCAACTCATGATATCCAGCTCAGCTGGGGTCCCGGTCGCCATGGTCCTGGCAACAATCTCTTCATTTTCATCACTGATCCGGATGGCAATTGGATCGAGATCTCGGCTGAACTGGAAGTTATCTACGATCGCGACACGATGGATTGGCCGCAGCATCCGCGCACGCTCAATAAATGGGGCGAGGCGATTCTTCGCTCCTGATCCGGTTGTCAGATCTCACTTCCAAGACCAATTCTAGGAATTAGTGACATGCAATTTTTAAGTTACACCCGGCTTGGCCGGGCAGGTTTCGGCGTTCGCGTCGACAACGGTATCGTTGATCTCACCGGCAGGCTCGCCGCCGATGTCGTCACGCTGAAGCAGGCCATCGAAGCCGATCTGCTCGAGAGTGCTCGGGATTATATCTCCGGGCGGCGAGCAGAGTTTACTGAGGCTGATATTGCGCTTCTGCCGGTTGTGCCGGATGCCGGCAAAATCCTCTGCGTCGGGTTGAATTATGAAACCCATCGTGCGGAAACCAAGCGCCCCGACGCCAAATATCCGACGATCTTCACCCGTTTCGCTGACACTCAGATCGCTCATCGCCAGCCAATTCTGAAGCCCCGGGTATCGGATCATCTGGATTATGAAGCCGAGCTTGCTGTCGTCATCGGCCGCGGCGGACGCTATATCGCCGAGGAAAATGCTCTCGATCACGTGGCTGGCTATACCTGCTATAACGATGCAACCATCCGTGATTGGCAACGGCATACGTTTCAATTCACGCCGGGCAAGAATTTCCCGGCAACCGGCGCATTTGGACCGCAGCTCGTAACCCCCGATGAAGTTGGCGATTACACGAAGCTGAAAATCACTGGCCGTCTCAATGGTCAGGTGATGCAGGATGCAACACTGGCCGATCTGATCTTCCCCATCGCCACCCTGATTTCCTATTGCTCGCACTTCACGCCGTTGCAGCCCGGCGACGTGATCCTCACGGGTACGCCAGGTGGTGTTGGAGATCGCCGGGAGCCGCCCCTGTTCATGAAGGCGGGGGATGTTTTCGAAGTGGATATTCCCGGCGTTGGTTTGCTGGTCAACGCTGTCGGCACGGAGCCCTGAACAGCGCAGCCCTTAGCAGCACGGCCCTGGGGCGCGGGGCGGGAGGACTGCGCCACCCATCTACAGCATGGCGCCCTGGGTTCATTCGGACCCAGGGACGAAAAACACTGTATTTGTAGGGTGTTGCAGTGAAGTTTAATAGACAGAACACGATGCGGGCGCTGTAACGTTCAGCGTGGAGAGGAGGGCCTGATGAACGCCGAGGAACTTGAGACCGAAGTCGAGGTCGTCATTGTCGGGGCGGGTCCAACCGGACTGACCCTGGCTAATCTTCTGGGCGGCATGGGTGTGTCGGTGGCGCTTGTCGAGCGCAACCTGACCACGGTTCAGGAGCCGCGTGCCGTATCCATCGACGACGAGTCGATGCGAACCATGCAAGCTATCGGGTTGGAGGACGCGGTAGAGAAAATCGTGGTGCGCGGCTATGGCTCGCGTTATCTTTCGCCGGCTGGCGAGCTGTTTCTGACCGTGGAGCCGACGTCGCGCGATTATGGTTTCGACAAGCGCAATGCATTTCAACAGCCGGAATTGGAAGCGCTTTTGCGCGAGGGGCTTGCCCGTTATCCCAATGTGATCCAGTTCTTCGGCTGGGATATGCAAACATTTTCCCAGACTGCGGATTCCGTTACCGTGGAAATCGCCCATGCGGCGACAGGAACCCGCGTCATCCGGGCGCGCTATATGGTCGCCAGTGACGGAGGACGCTCCCCGACACGTGGAAAACTCGGCGTCCATCTTGTCGGCTCCACCTTTGTGGAGCGTTGGCTGATTGTCGATCTGGTCCGGACGGAAAATCGTTTTCGTCATACGCAGGTCCATTGCGATCCTGCTCGCCCGTGCATATCGCTGCCTGGTCCGGACAATATCCGTCGTTACGAATTCATGCTGCATACCAATGAGGACGAGAAGGACGCGACTGAGGAGGCTTTTGTCCGTGGCCTTCTGGAGCGTGTTGGGCCTGACCGGGATTGTGAATTTCGCCGCGTGCGGGTCTATACATTCCATGCCCGTCTGGCTGATCGCTGGCGGGACGGCAATATCTTTCTCGCCGGCGATGCCGCGCATTTGACGCCTCCATTTGCGGGGCAGGGAATGAATAGCGGCCTGCGTGATGCGCATAATCTGGCCTGGAAACTGGCGGAAGCATTGCGTGGCGATATGCCGTCCGATTTCCTGGATAGCTACGAGATTGAGCGGCGTCCGCATGCCTGGGAAATGATAGCATTGGCGCTGCGCATGGGGCAGGTGATGATGCCGGAAAATGGCATCAAGGCCCTTTTGACGAGGGCCGCTTTTCGTATCCTTGGGCTCTATCCGCCTGTCCGTGATTATTTCGCCCAAATGCGCTACAAGCCAAAGCCACGCTTTCGCCAGGGACTTCTATGGCCCGACTCCAGACCGGAGAAGGAAACCATGGTGGGGCGCCTCGTACCGCAGCCCGTGGTGGAAGACAGCCACCGGCACCGCGTATTGCTTGACCGCGTCTTGCCGGATGGACCTGTTGCTCTGGTCTTTGATGAGTTCCCTGACCGTGCTTTGTCCGTTGATGTCATCAGGGCTCTGGAGGCAGCGGGTGCAACTGTGGTCGGTTTGACCCCTGAATGGATGAATCCAATTGACGGCATTTTCCCGGTTCACCGGGATGTCGGGCGGCTGTTCAGCTCCGGCCCGATGAAATCCTATCTTGGCCATGTCCTCTTGCTGCGCCGTGACCGATATATAGCGGCAGCCACGCCTATCGCTGAAGCCCTGCATCTGGTGGAAAAGTTGGGGATGCTTGGTCCACGCTCGGTGATCCGGGCAGAAGTGAAGGACTCTTTGGCTGCGGCATCCTAGTGCACTGACGCATTCACTTCGTTCATGCTTTCGTGCACTCATTTTTTGTTTATGCATCGATTTTTCCAAACTCGGCTGAAGCCTCCGTTTGGATCGATGCACTAGCGTTTATTCGAGAGCCAATCTGCAAGATACCGGCGCATCAGCCTGTTGTTGAGCGCCCGTGTGGAGAGCATGGTGTTTGCCGCAGAAGTTCGCCAATTCAGGCAATAAGAATGCTGTTCCTGATATCTCCATATTTAATTATAAAATATCATAAAATGATAATTAAAATTTTAAATACGAAATTTTATTAGATTTTATGATAATAAACTTGATAAAGCGCAGGAATTGATAATAATCGTTCTTGTCGTCGTGGAGAGCCTGGGACATCGGGAAATGTCGTCAGACACGTCAGAAGAAGTTCGCGGCGATAAGAAAAGACGACGCCCAAATCTGCAGGACATGCCTTGCCGTTATCAGCGCAGGGCTCGCGATCTAGCATCATCAGTTCATTGAACAATTTTGCCTTCGATCGGGTCTGTTTTCCGGATTTGTCGGCAGCGTCGTGCCTTTTGCGCTGTCGTTTTTCGAGGGCTAGCCAAAGGGGGAGGCACAATTGACGATCATTGGTGGAGGAGCACTATGATGACCGAACTGAAGTTTACACGCCGAGGTGCCCTTGGGTTGCTGGCTGCTGCGCCATTGGCCGGTTGGGCCGGGCAGGGACGAGCCGCCAGCCAGCCGATCAAGATCGGGCTGGTGCTGACCATGTCCGGCCCGTTCGCATCAAGCGGGCAAATCATGGCCAATGCGGCGAAACTCTACCTGGAGACCGAGGGCAAGGCGGTGCTGGGGGATATTCCGGTCGAACTGGTCATCCGCGACGACGGCGGTGCCAATCCGGATGTGGCCAAACGACTGGTTCAAGAACTGGTGACGCGTGACAAGGTACAATATCTTGGCGGCTTCCAGTGGACGCCCAATGCCAATGCTGTGGCGCCATTGTTGATGAAGGCCAAGATGCCCTGCGTCTTGTTCAATGCGGCAGGCGCCAATACCACCCAGCTTGCGCCCTGGTATGTGCGCACGGCCTTTACCCATTGGCAGGTGAATCAGCCGCTGGGCGAATGGGCGGCGGCCAAGCGCGGTTTCAAGCGAGCCTACCTGCTGACCACGGATTTTGCCCCTGGCCACGATGCAGAAGAAGCGTTTACGAAAGGCTTCACATCCAAAGGGGGAACCATTGTCGCCTCGGTGAAAATGCCGATCCAGAGCACAAATTTCGTCCCCTTTCTGCTCGCAGCCAAGCAGGAGAAGCCGGATGTGGTCTTTGCATTCCATCCCGGCGGTGTGCAAGCCTCCGCATTCATGCGGGCCTATCAGGAAGCGGATTTGCGCGGTGCCGGCATCCAGTTGATTGGTCCGGGAGACCTGACAAGCGACGAGGAATTGCCGAATATCGGCGCAGCAGCACTCGGCGTCCTCACCGCTGGCCAATATAGCATGGCCGGTGATCGCCCCGCCAATGCCGCTTTTGTCGAGGCCTGGAAAAAGGCCTATACGTTCATGCCCGTCCGGCCCAATTATATGGCGGTCGGTGCCTATGATGGCATGCATCTGATCTGCTCGGCCATCGCTGCGACCAAGGGCGCTTCCGATGCCGCCGGTGCCATGGCCGCGATGAAAACCTTCAAAGCGGAGCAAAGCCCGCGTGGGCCAATTTCGATTGACCCCGAGACGCGCGACATTGTGCAGAATATCTACATCCGTGAAGTGCGCGAGAAGAACGGCGAGCTTGCCAATGTGGAACTTGAAACCATTCCAGCCGTCAAAGACCCTTGGAAGGTTGAGCATCCTCTCTGATCTCTGGTCGCTCAGAATGTCCGGCTAGCGTTTGTCTGGGGAACTGGAACCTGTTTTCCCGAAAAGACAAACGAAAACAATGGAGGCGAGAGTCTGTGTGGTTCGATTTGAACCTGACGGACTCTCGGAGTCATCCCGCAATATTGCCGGATGACAGGGAGGAGGCTTGTCATGACACTGGTGGAAGTTGCGTTCCAGTCGCTTGCCTATGCAAGCGTGCTTTACCTCATATCCGTCGGCCTGTCGGTAACGCTGGGTCTGATGGGTTTCGTCAATCTGGCGCACGGCGTTTTCGCCATGGCCGGTGGCTATATAGCGGCCACCGCGATCAGCGCCTGGGGCCTGCCCTGGCCGCTCATGGTGATCTGCGCCCCCCTTGCTGTTGCGCTTCTGGCGGCGGTGGCGGAAAAGCTGCTCTATGCCCGGCTTTACGGTCGGTCTGAGCTGGATCAGGTTCTCTTCTGCATCGGATTGATCTTCATCGTCGGTGCGCTGGCGCGGTTGTTTTTCGGGCCGTTGATGCGCCCCGTCGTCATTCCCGAGTTTCTGGCGCAAAATCTGACGGTGGGTCCTTTCTCATTCTATCTCTACAAGCTGGTTGTGATCGGTATCGGTATCCTGACTGCCGCATTCATTCTGTTTGTGCTTGAACGCAGCCGGATCGGCGCCATCATCCGGGCCTCCGTTGAAAACCGGGGCATGGCAGAATCGATTGGCATTCGCACCAAACATGTGTTCATGGCGACCTTCGCCTTTGGGGGAGCGCTCGCGGCCCTGGGCGGCATGCTGGGGGCGGATGTCTTCGGGCTCAATCCGTCCTATGCCTTCGATATCCTCGTTTATGTTCAGATCGTCGTGGCTGTGGCGGGGCTTGGCACGTTGCGAGGCTCTTTCGTTGCAGCCCTTCTGGTTGGCGCCGTCCAAACCGTTTCGGCCTATTATGTGCCGGCTTTCGGTACGGTCATGTTGTTTCTCCTCGTCTTCATCCTGCTGCTGGTCAGGCCGCGCGGGCTGTTTGGAAGGGTATGAAGATTGAAAATGTCAGATCGCTCCGCTCTTGTATCTCCACCGTCCACGTTTACCGGCTTCTTGCGCCGCAAGCATGGTTTTAATCCGGCTGATGGCCTGATCGTCCTTGCGTTGGCGCTGGTGCCGCTGCTCGGCGATGATTATTACGCGCTCGGTTCGCAAATCCTGATCACCATTATCTTCGCCTTGTCCCTCGATCTCCTGGTCGGCTATGCCGGGATTGTCACGCTGGGCCACGCCGCCTTTTTCGGGGTTGGTGCCTATGCCACCGGCATTGCCTCAAAATACGGCTGGGGCGAGCCATTGAGCGGCCTGTTGATCGGTGCCATGGCAGCCGGGCTGGTAGGCGCGGTGGTTGGAGCCATTGTTCTACGCACGGCACGTTTCACCTTGCTTATGCTGACGCTTTGCACGGTGTTTCTGTTTGGCGAGATCGCCAACAAGGCGACCTGGCTGACCGGAGGCGTCGATGGCCTGGTGGGCATGGAGACCTGGCCGGTTTTGGGTCTTTACGAATTCGATCTGCTCGGTCAGGTCGGTTATTGGTTCTCGGCCCTCGTCTTTCTGCTTGTCTGGCTCGGGGTGCGCCGATTGGTCCATTCGCCTTTTGGACAATCGATCATGGCGATCCGCGACAATCCCGGTCGCGCCGCTGCCATCGGCATCGCGGTCCGGCCACGCACCTTGCTGATCTTCGTCATTTCCTGCTTGCTGGCCGGGCTTGCCGGTGCTCTGCAAGCCGAGGTCAATCAGTTCGTTGGCCTGAAGGATATGAGTTTCGAACTGTCGGCAACTATTCTTGTCATGTTGGCGCTTGGTGGCTCAGGGCGGCTTTACGGCGCGATTATTGGACCTGCTGTCTATCTGATTGCCCAGGACATCTTGTCGAAAGACAATCCTGTCATGTGGCAGCTCTGGCTGGGGATCATCCTCGTGGTGCTCGTTCTTTTCGCACCAGGGGGCATTACGCGGATTTTGGCTCAACTGCGCGGAAGGATCGGTCGATGAGCGCTTTGCAGCTTGAAAACCTTACCTTGCAATTCGGTGGACTGGTGGTCACCAATAATGTGTCGCTCGTGCTTGAGAAGGGTGCACGCCACGCTTTGATCGGGCCAAACGGTGCTGGCAAGACGACGCTGATCAATCTCATTACTGGCAGGCTGACCCCACGCAAGGGGGCGATATTTCTCGATGGTATAGACCTCAAGGGCATGGCGCAGCACAAGCGCGTTGGGCTGGGATTGGTGCGCAATTTCCAGGTCACCAATCTGTTTACGTCATTCACAGCCCTTGAAAATATCGCGCTTGCAATTGGCGAACGTGAAGGCTTTGGGTTTTCAATGGCAGGGCATCATGGCTTCCCGGCAAAAGTGGTCGCGGAAGCAGAAGAAATCGCCAGCCGTATGCGCCTTGCCAATGTCCCGCATGTTCCGGTGCGCGATCTGGCCTATGGCCAGCAGCGCCTCGTGGAACTGGCGGTCGCCATGGCCCTGCGCCCGAAAGTGCTGTTGCTGGATGAGCCTGCCGCTGGACTGCCTGCGGCGGATCATGAGGTGATCCTCACTATTCTCGATGAATTGCCAGCCGATGTTGCCGTTTTGCTGATCGAGCACGATATGCCGCTAGTCTTCCGCTTTGCGCGGGAGATCACGGTCTTGGCCGAGGGAACCATCATCGCGCGTGGCACGCCAGAGGAAATTCGCCATGACGCCAATGTCCGTGCCGCTTATCTGGGGAACCGTTCATGACCGCAGACCTGCTCGAAATCCGAAATGTCGTCAGCGGTTACGGCCCGACCCGCATTATCAATGGCATTGACCTGACCCTCCCCATGGGCGGTGGGCTGGCGCTGCTTGGGCGCAATGGCGCCGGCAAAACTACACTGCTCTGCACCATTGCCGGGCGCTTGCTGCTCAAGGAAGGCAGCATTCGTTTTAACTCTGGGGAAATCGGCGGGCTTTCTCCCAGCCAACGCTGCCGGCTTGGCATAGGCTTCGTGCCGCAGGAGCGGCAGATTTTTGCCACGTTGAGCGTCGAGGAAAACCTGCGCATTGCCGATCTTCGCCGAGGATGGACGATGGAGCGTGTCTACGAGCTCTTTCCCCGCCTTGCCGAACGGCGGAAAAATGGTGGCAACCAGCTTTCCGGTGGAGAGCAGCAGATGCTGGCGATAGGCCGTGCGCTGATGAGCCAGCCGACTTGCCTCCTGCTGGATGAACCTTTTGAGGGCTTAGCGCCGGTTATTGTCGATATGCTGCTTGAAGCGCTGATCAAGCTTCGCAAGGAAAGCGAAATGTCGATGATCATCGTTGAACAGCATGCGAAACTGGCGCTTGAAATCGCCGAACAGGGCATGGTTATCGAACGTGGCCAGGTCCGCGTCAGCGGTTCGCGTGAAAGCTTGCTCCAGGATTGGACCGAGATCGAGGATATGCTGGCTGTGACGCATTAGAGCATCGTGCTGATTCTGATTTTCTTCACGATGCTCTAGCCAGCGATGATGGCAGTCATTGTTATCTCGGAACGCCATCCGGGCGCAGTTGCCGTCTTTGTGCTGCTATACGGAACGGGGCGTTCATCGCACCATAACCACCATAGGCGCCGCGCCTCTCGACGATTTCGAAGAAAAAGCCCTCACCGAAGGTCCGGCTGTAGATTTGGAAATACTCGCCATTATCGTCGCGGTCGTAAAGGATACTGGCCGAACGCAGTGCATCGGCAAAATCCGGTTCCAGACCGAAGCGGGCTTCCAAATCGTCATAATAGTTGCGCGAGATAGTCAGCGCCTGGAAGCCGCAGGCCGATAGCGCCTGCGCCGTCGCGAAGATATCGTCGGTCGCCAGGGCGATATGCTGGATGCTGGTGCCGAAGCCTTCTTCGAGAAACTTTCCGGCGACGGTTTTCCGGTTATCGGCGCCGTTCAACGTCACCCTGAAACGAGGATCTGGTTTGCTTTCGATCGCTTGGCTGCGCACCAGCCCGCCCGGATCGACCACATCGACCATGGGCGTGCGCCGCGTGGCGAAGATCGAGCCGTAAAACAGCAGGCATGTCAGCATCTCGTCATAGCGGGTTGTCTGGGCGAGATGGTCGATACGGGTCAGGCGGGTATTTGCCGGAGCCTGATCGGCGTCTACGTCTTTGAATTCCTGTTTCCAGATGCCGGACAGGGCAGGCGTGTCATCAAGGAAATAAATGACGCCATTGCTCACGCCTTGAATGGCGGGCACGGGTACTTCGCCCGGTTTGCGCGGTTCTGAGAAGCTCGTTGCCCCCAGCGCCGTGGCGCGCTTCAAGGCGTCTTCGGCGTGCCCCACCTTCATGCCGAAGGCGTAGGCACTTGTGCCGTGGATTGCATAGGAGGCGCCGGCAAAACTGTTGTTTGTCGTATCGGTATTGATGAGAATGCGGATGTCGCCCTGGGTGTAAAGGTCAAGATCCCTGTTGCGATGGGTCGCGGTTTTCGAAAAGCCGAGCGTCGCTAAAAATGCTGCCAGATCCTGTTTTTCCTCGACCGACGTCGCAAATTCCACGAATTCGACGCCCTGGGTTTCGACAGGGGCTGGCATGGCCGGGGCGCTGAGCCGGATATCGGGTTCGAGGCGTTGGACTTGGTCCATGAGGTAGACCAGCGAGCGGTGGCCGTCCTCGGCAATGGCCCGCGGTGAGCCTCCCCGGAACTGGTCGTTGAAAATCTCCAGGGATAGCGGCCCGGTATAGCCTGTGGCGGCCACAGCGCGCATGAAATCGACCACCGGCAAGTCGCCTTCGCAGGGCATGTTGCGGAAATGGCGGCTCCAGTAGAGCAGATCCATGTCGAAAAGCGGCGCATCGGCCAGTTGGACGATGAAGATCTTGTCGCCGGGAATGGAACGGATCGAGTTTGGATCGATCTTGCGCGACAGGGTGTGAAAACTATCAAGGATCAGGCCGACATTGGCATGGTTTGCCCGGCGGACGACTTCCCAGGCATCCCTGTGGTCGTTGACGTGGCGGCCCCAGGCAAGTGCCTCGTAGCCGACGCGGACGCCATGCTTTGCGGCGCGTTCGCCCAGCTCCTGGAAATCGGCGGCGGCCCGGTCGATGCCGCCCAGCGAGATGGGAGAGACATTTGAGCAGATCAGCATCAGGTCGGTGCCAAGCTCATCCATGATCTCGAATTTGCGCTCGGCCCGCTCAAAAGCGCGGGCGCGGTGCAGTTCCGGCATGCCTTCGAAATCGCGGAAGGGCTGGAACAGGGTGATGTCGAGACCGTGGTCGGCAACCATTTTCGCCACATCCCGGGGGGAGGCGTCATAGGTCAGGAAGTCGTTCTCGAAAATTTCAACGCCGCTGAAGCCAGCCTTGGCAATGGCCGCCAGCTTTTCCGGAAATTCCCCACTGATCGATACGGTTGCAATCGATGTCCGCATGGTTACTGTCCCGGGGTGTGAAGGGGTGCTGGCATGGGTGCTCGTCCGGTCGCTTTTGTCTGGGCTTGCCATATTGCTTCCTTTCCGGCTTTATGTACTGCTTGGTTAAGAAGTAGAGCCTGGCGCTGCGGCCTGGCGGCGGATGGATGATGAAACGGGACGCAACCACGCGAGACGGTAAAGAGGCTCGCCCGGCCAAAGGGGAGCCTGGCAAACGCGACCCGGCCAAACGGGACCCCGAAGGCGTGCGCCGCGATATTCTTTCGGTGGCGATGGAAGAGTTCTCGCAAAACGGCCTGTCTGGCGCGCGCATTGACGAGATTGCCGCCAGAACCCGCACGTCCAAGCGGATGATCTATTATTATTTCGGTGACAAGGAAGGGCTTTACCAGCGCGTGCTGGAAGAAGCCTATGGCAAGGTGCGCGGCGGAGAAATGGACCTGGAGCTGGAAGGGCTTGACCCTATCGCCGCCCTCGACAAGCTCTGTCGCTTCACCTTCGACCATCACCGCCGCAACCCTGCCTTCATCCGCATGGTGATCATCGAGAATATTCATCACGGTCGCCATATGCAATTGTCCGAGACCATCAGGGGTCTCAACCAACCGGCTATCGAGGCCCTGCACGGCGTTTTGCGACGCGGGCAGGAGCAGGGACTGTTCCGGCAGGGCATCGACCCGCTTGAATTGCACTGGCAGATCAGCGCGCTGTCGTTTTTCAATGTGTCGAACGCAGCCAGCTTTTCCGTGATTTTCGGTAATGCGCTGTTTACGGCAGACGGCCAGGAGACCCTGTCGCGCCACGTGGCCGACATGGTGCTGCGCTATGTGCTGCGTGCCGAGCATATCAGCCCGATCGAGCAACGCGGCTGATAAGATGGCGCAATGCCATTTCATAGCCCTCGATGCCCAGTCCCGCGATGACGCCCTCCGCCCGTGTTGAAACGTAGGAGTGATGCCGGAACACCTCCCGCTTGTGGATGTTGGAAATATGCACTTCGATGACCGGTGCCTCAAAGGTGTTGAGGGCATCGAGGATCGCCACCGACGTATGGGTGAAGGCACCGGGATTGATGACGATTCCAGCCGCCTTGCCGCGTGCCTCGTGGACCCAGTCGATGATCTCGTATTCCCGGTTGCTCTGCGCGAAAAAGATCGAATGTCCTGCCGCCTCGGCAATCGCGCGGCAATTGTCCTCGACATCGACAAGGGTTTCGCGACCGTAAATCTCAGGCTGACGTTGGCCGAGAAGGTTGAGGTTTGGACCGTTCAGGATGAAAAACAGGCTCATGCGGCTGCCTCCGAAACACAAAGTTCAGTGAAATGGGCGCTCATCCGCTCGGCATCTGGCTCGTAGCCGCAGAACAGACGGAAAGCGCCGACTGCCTGAAACACGGCCATCCCGCCACCGGGCAGTGTTTGGCAGCCCTTGTCGCGCGCCGTTGCGATCAGTTCGGTGACGAGTGGCATATAGACGATGTCGGCAACCCAATGGCGCGGCTCGATCAGATCCGCGGCGACCGGCAGTCCCGGATGGGCGGGCATCCCGACCGGGGTGGCGTGAATAAGCCCATCGGCTTCGGCTAAGGACTGACTGGGAGCGGTGACAGCATGGGCGCGTCCTTCACTGAAGCGCGCATTGAGCGCTGCTGCCAGTCCTTCGGCTCTCGTGAGGTCTTGGTCGAAAATGTCCAACTGTTCGATCCCCAATTTCAGCGCGGCATGGGCAACGGCCACCCCCGCACCGCCTGCGCCGATCAGCAATGCCCGCTTCAATTGTACATCCGGCAGGCCGCGCCGGAAGCTTTCGTAGAAGCCTGACCAGTCAGTATTATGGCCGATCCGCTTGCCATCCCTGAAGACGACCGTATTCACTGCACCCAGCATACGGGCATCTTCCGAGAGATCATCAAGAAAGGGGATGACTGCCTGTTTGAAGGGATGGGTGATATTGGTGCCAGCAAATCCGCGTGTCTGGCACTCGTCCAGCAGGTCAGGCAGTGCGCTTTCCGGCAGGTTGCGCACATGAATGTCGATCAATTCGTAGCGATAATCCAGCCCGTGCGCCGCCCCTTCGCGCATATGCATGGCAGGGGATTTGGAGAGCTGGATATCGGTACCAATCAGGCCGACGTGAAGAATGGGTTTTTCTGTCATGATTGCGTCCACTTGGTCGGCGTGGTGAAGGCTTTTACCTGCCTGTTACGTTGTCGCTGCGGCAATGCAGCTCAGTGATGGGCGAGAATTTCGCCCAGGAACGTGCGGGTGCGTTGATGCTGCGGATTGCGGAAGAACTCTTCCGGTGGTCCTTCCTCGATGATCTGCGCGGAGGCCATGAACACGACGCGATCTGCAACCTGACGGGCAAAGCCCATTTCATGGGTGACGCAGATCATCGTCATGCCGTCGCGGGCAAGACCGATCATCGTATCCAGCACTTCCTTGACCATTTCAGGGTCAAGAGCCGAGGTGGGCTCATCGAACAGCATCGCCTTCGGCTCCATGCAAAGTGCGCGCGCAATAGCGACGCGTTGCTGCTGACCACCGGAAAGCTGGGCGGGATATTTGTCCGCCTGGTCCAGAATGTGAACACGATCCAGATATTTGCGGGCGACCTCTTCGGCCTGTTGCTTCTGAAGCCCCTTCACCCGCATCGGCGCAAGGGTGCAGTTTTCCAGGATCGTCATGTGTGGAAACAGGTTGAAGCTCTGGAACACCATGCCAACCTCGCGGCGTACTGCGTCGATGGTGCGGCTCGCGCTGGTGAGCGTGGTGCCTTCGACGGTGATCTTGCCTTCCTGGATTTCCTCCAGATGGTTTATGCAGCGGATCAATGTCGATTTTCCGGAGCCGGACGGCCCGCAAAGGACGATTTTTTCGCCTTTGCGGACTGTCAGGTTGATGTCTTTCAGCGCGTGGTAGGCTCCATACCACTTTCCAACGCCTTCAAGTGCGATCAGTGGAACCTGTGCGGTGGATTGTTGCATGGAAGCCTCTCCATTACTTCGCGGTGAACGGGATGTCCGGAAGCGAATCCGGGAATGCCGGAACATCGCGCTTCATCCACTTGGCGTAGATCTTTGCCAGTTGGCCATCGGCCTTGATCTTGTCGATGAAACTGTTGATGCTTTCGTTCCAGTCCTTCTCGCCCGGACGCATTCCGGCGCCGTTATAGAGCGTGACGAGGTCGAACTTCGTTTCATACTTGCCCGCAGCGGCAGCGTTCAGCCGATCGCCATAGAACTGGTTGCCACCGACGGCTTCGACCTGACCTGAAATCAGAGCCTGGATGTTTGCTGCGTCATCATCGAAACGCAGGATGCTGGCCTTGCTGCCTGCGCCAGCGGTGATGGCGGTATCCATGGCGCTGGATTTCGGCACGCCGACGGAAACGCCGGTCAGATCGTCATAGCTGCCGATCTTCTTGTCCTTCGGTCCGTAGACCGACAAGACGTTGCCGGCATAGGGCTTGGAGAACTGGATGGTCTTGGCGCGGTCGGCGGTCATGCCCATGGTGGCAAACAGGATATCGACCTTGCCGGTCATCAGGGCTGGAATGCGGTTTGCCACGGCCAGCGGCACAAACTCGGCCTTGACGCCGAGATAGTCTGCATAGGCCTTGCCGATATCGGCATCCAGACCGTCCTGCACGCCGCTGGAATTGACAAAGCCCCAAGGCGAATTGTCGCCCTGAATGCCGATCACCACTTTGCCTTTGGCCTTGGCCTGTTCCAGCGTCCCGGCGAAGGCCGTGGCGGGGGCGACGAGCGGCATGGCCGCCGCTGCCGCGATCAGGGCGAGCGCTGTGCGGCGCTTGATTGTCATTGTCTTGGATTTCATCATTTGCTCCTCCTTACAAAGCTGATGAGAGTGGTGCTTGGCACCAAACCTGATGTCGTCTTTTGTTGTGCTTCCTTGTTTTCGTTTTTGTATTGAGGAAAGCCGGTTTCTACACGTCGTCTGGTAAACCTTACCGGGCGGCGGCTTGCAGCCGTTTCTCTTTTCTGGCGCCCCAGAGTGAAAGCGGCCAGCAAATCAGGAAATAGATGATGCCGACGATGGCAAAGACCGTCAGCGGCCGGAATGTCTGGTTGGAGACGATCTGCCCCGCCCGTGACAGTTCCACGAAGCCGACAATGGCGGCAAGCGAGGTCCCTTTGATCAATTGTACCAGAAAGCCGATGGTGGCGGGCAGGGAGACTTTGAAAGCCTGCGGCAGCACCACGTCCTTCATGATCGATCCGTAATGCAGGCCGAGCGCCTTGGCGGCTTCCGTCTGCCCCTTGGGAACGGCCTGAATGCCGCCGCGCCAGATATCGCCCAGGAAGGCGCTGGCATGCAGGGTGAAGGCAATGGCGACGGCGATCCAGGCATCCACGTCCAGACCGAGCAACGCAACGCCGTAATAGACGACGAAGAGCTGCATCAGCAGCGGCGTGCCTTGGAAGACGGCGATATAGCCTGCGGTCGCCTTGCGCAGAGCTGCGCTATCGGCCACCCGGGCCAAAGCGACGCAAAGGCCAAAGAATCCGCCGCCGACAAAGCCGATGGCGGTCAACGCCAGCGTCCATTTCAAACCTTGCAGCAGGAAAAACAGTTCATTGGGTCCGATAGAAGCCATCGTCTTCGCCTCACTTTACCGGGTAACTGAAGAAAATGCGGGAAATGAGCGCAAAAGCCCCCATCATCAGCGAGGAAATCACCAGGTAAAGCAGGGTGATCGAGAAATAGACCTCGAAGGACCGGAACGTATCCGCTTCGATTTTCTGGGCAACGGACGTTAATTCGTAAGCTGCAATTGACGTGCAGACCGAGGTCGTCAGCGTCAGCATGACGAACTGGCTGGTGAGCGATGGGTAGACGGCCCGCAAAGCTGGCTTGAGAATGATGTGGCGCAGGATTTGCGCCCGGTGCAGGCCGAGCGCAAGACCCGCCTCCACCTGCCCCTTGCCGATGGAATCCACTCCACCGCGAATGATTTCGATGGCATAGGCGCCGCCGTTCAGGCCGAGAGCGACAATTGCCGTGACGGTCGGGTTGAGCCGAACACCGATTTGCGGAAGAGCGAAGAAAATGAAGAAGATCTGGACAAGGAAGGGCGTATTGCGGATCAACTCAACAAAGCCGATTGTGGCGCTTCTCAAGATGCGGGAGGGCGACCGGCGCGCAACAACCCCGAAAATGCCGATGATGGTTGCGATGGACATGCCGGCGATGGCAAGACCAATGGTTGCCAGGCATGCCAGGATCAATTCCGGCAGTCGCTCGATCACAACCGAAAAGTCGAGAGTGTAACCCATTTTCCCTCCCAGGCATTGTCTAAGCCCTGACTGACAAGGCTTTAAAGCTCCCCATGCAAGCCGATAAGGCTGGCACGTTCCCTTTATTTTCCGCGGGTCGTGGCGCTCTCTCCTCGCGCCCAACCTCCGTCGTTAATATGTTTGTACCAGTTAGTTCATACTTAGGCAATATGATTTGCGAAAGATCAATTGATGTGGATTGACGAATTTCGGGTGCTCTAGCCGAGGTAAGGGGATTGCAACATTTGATGTCTGCCTCCTCGCTTTATTCAAACTGAATTGAACGCGGGCCGACCCGGTTCTGCCAGTTCGATGCAGCGAGTGCAGATAGAATGGGGAAATGGGAGGAGAGGCGACAGATCCCATGCCTCGGACGCGCCAAATAATATAGACGCTCATCTTATACGAAGAGTCATTGAAGATGACTCTTCGTATTCGTTTTGCAACGCCTTCAAGGCGAGAATGCGTGAGCATTTTCAATCCTTGGTATTATACGAAAGCCCGACGATGTGTTGGCATCTTCGGGCTTTTGTATGCGGAGAAATTTACGGGGCAGGCGTTTGAATTTCTGTCGGATCGCCTGCCTTTGAACGCTCGTCTCGAAAATCGAGCTGTGATCGGATAATTCTAGAATTTTGTTGCGAGATTCACCCAGAGAGTGTTGCCTTCGGTTCGGTTTTTAGCCACCACGTCATGTTGCCATGACGCGCTTATGCCCAGGCCCGGATTGAAGTTATAGGTCAATGATGGACCAATCGCCAGACCTTCGCCGCGATGGCCGTCGGAGGCGACGCCGGGTCCTTTGTCATCGGTGAACTGCTTGATGTAATATCCTGTTGCTCCGACTCTTATCTTGCCAAAATTCCAGCCGACTGCGTAATCAAGGACGAACTCATTACCGGTTTTGTAGTCGGTTGCTGTGTTTTCGGAGTTGAAGATGACCCTCGCGGCGGTCGCGAATTCAAGTCCTTGTGGGTCGGAATAATGATAGGCAACCGTTGGCTGTACGGACCAGTGATTAAGGCCCGCATTGGCAAGGGCGTTCTCGTCGTAAGCGCCGGTCGGTATGCCGATGTCTATCCCGGTGATGAATGTCTGATTCTGATCAGGGTGCCATGATAACCCAACAGTTGCAGTTGCGTCTCCCAGGTTAAAGCCAGAGTCTCTTGCAAATGTGTTGGAAATATCGAGGTGAATAAGGGGAAGGACGAGCTGTCCCCAGAGTTGGGCGTCGCCGATACGGATATCTGATACATAAATGAAGCGAAGAGTTTCAACGGTGGCTTTCACCTTGAAGTCTATGGGTATTTCACGACCTTTGCCGTCATTGACTCTGTTGGCGCTAAAGTAACTTGTCTGCGAAAGAAAATAAAATCCCTCAAATGGAGGAATGGCGCCCGCGTAAAATTGTGACGCGCCCGGTGCATATTGCGTATTGCTGTTTTCTGCGGCGTTTGCCGCTGTAAAACAGCCCGTGAGGAAAAGTGCTGCCCCCAGTAACGTCCGTGTGTTTTTCATTCTTCTCTCCTCCTCTTGAGATGAATAAAAATATCGTCACAGGCGATGAATCGCTCAATGTGATGATATTTGAATTTATTTCGATTTTTTCAATCCAAAATAAACGTATTTTTAAATACCGCGCATCGTTGATGTGCAGTATTGATGCCGTTATTGATTGGATATACGTCCCCAGGAATTTTTAATAATTGCTTTGCAATCATAACGACTGGATAGCAATAATTTACTCCCTATTCTCCTCCTATTTCTGGTAGAGAAGGGTTTGACGAATGTAAAATTCCAATTCGGAATAGAATGTATTGATTTGATGAATATTTTGAGATGGAGAAATGCTTCGGAGTGCAGGCGTATTTCGGATCTTATAATATTTCGATTATTTTTGTGGCATAAAATTATTGAAATTATCAGAAAATGAATTTCTGGGTAATTTTAATGGGTGCCTACATAATTTTATGGTTCGATCACGCTTGTGCGCATTGTCTCATCGATACAGGAGTGCGAGATCCTCGCCAGCCGCTCATGTCGGGGCGCCTGGAAAGGGGCGTTTGGCAATCTTCGGTTGTACCGATTGGGATACAAACGCTTTGCCTCAGCAAGGTTCAATGCGCCAGACAACGGCCCAGGGACCGAGATTGTTTCCTGGCTGTGTGCCGAACGTGAACAGGCATTCGCCGTTGGTATATATTGGGTTCTCCACAGTCTCGGCAGTCAGATTGGCGGTGAGGGTCAGATTGTGTGAACCGAGCGTCCAGCGCACAATTGTCACTGACCCCAGGCTGCTATAGTTGCCCGCATGCCCGTGGGCATCTTGCAGCAGAGGAACGATTTTCTCTTTACGCAGCGCCAGCAATTCGCGGTAAAATTGCAGAATTTCACCGTCTTGCTGGTCTGGCTCCCATGATAGTTTGGCGCCACTGAATGTTGTCTGTGCTGTTGGATCGGATGCATCATCGGCATCGAAGCCGGGCAACCTTGACAATTCCTTGCGCCGTCCCTGTCTTACCGCTTCATTCAGCTCTTCGTTGAAATCGCAGAAAAACGGAAAGGGGGTCTTTGCGCCCCATTCCTCTCCCATGAACAGCATGGGGATCTGCGGGGCCAGCAGATAAACCGCCGCCAGTGCCTTCAACGCCTCTGATGGTTGCGATGCGGCCATCCTGTCGCCCAAGGCGCGATTGCCGATCTGGTCATGGTTCTGGATAAAGGAAATGAATGCAGTCGGTGGCAGGTGGGTGCTCGGCATGCCCCTTTCCTTCCCGCTATAGGGCATGTGCTCGCCTTGGTAGACAAAGCCCTCTGCCAGCGCCCGACCGAGCTTAGACATGTCGTTTGCGTAATCCTGATAATAGCCAAAATTTTCACCGGTGGCCGTGATGTGCAGGACATGGTGAATGTCGTCATTCCACTGCGCGGTGAAATGGATGGGCGCACCATTTTTATTACGTTCGAGCAGGTCGGCATTGTTGTCTTCATTCTCGACGATCAGATGCACGGCCCGTCCGAGTGCGCAAGCGCGTGTCCGCATGGCGATATCATGAAGGATATGGGGCTTGCGCTCGTCTTCTATGGCGTGAACGGCGTCGAAGCGCAGTCCGTCGATCCGAAACTCGTCCACCCAGTATATGGCATTGCGCACGACGAATTCACGCACGGCTTCCGACTGGTCGCCATCGTAATTGACACCCGGCCCCCAGGGCGTGATGTGCTTGTCGGTAAAGATCGGCGCATAGGCGGGAAGATAATTTCCGTCCGGACCGAAGTGATTATAGACCACATCGAGAAAGATGCAGATGCCGCGTGCATGGGCTTCGTCCACCAGCCGCTTCAGATCCTCAGGACGGCCGTAGCTGCTATCGGGTGCATAAGGCAATACGCCGTCATAGCCCCAGTTCCAGCGTCCTGGAAAGTCGCTGATTGGCATGAGTTGCAGCGCGGTCACGCCGAGGTTTTTCAGGTGGTCCAGCCGTTCGATGATGGCTGTAAACGTTCCGGCGGGCGTAAAGCTTCCCACGTGCAGTTCGTAGATGACGATCTCTTCCCAGGGCAGTCCCTGCCATTCGGTCTGCTGCCAGGCATAGGCTGGGTCGATAACCTCGCTTGGCCCATGCACATCGTCGGGCTGGAAGCGTGAGGCGGGATCTGGAACAGCGAGGCCATCCTCCAGGATGAAGTTATAACGGCATCCGGCCCCGACCTCAGGCACTTCGGCGCTGTACCACCCATTGTCACCGGCTGTCATGGGACGAGGCTCCTGTCCCTCGATCTTCAGCAGAACCTTTTCCTGAAGCGGCGCCCAAAGGCTGAAGATCGTGCCGTTGCCGTAAAGAACCGGGCCAAATGTCATGTCCTGCATCGTGTCTCCTGCGCATTTCAATGGGTGGTCGTCGGGGGTAATCGGGTGGTGATCGGGCAAACCGAGGCGTTAACTTCCAAACTGCTCCGGTGTTCCGTCTTTCCCGGTATTTGATGCCGACTGTATCGGCATTCCGCCGCCATTATTGACCGGGACCGCGTGGAACCGAAGGCGGCTAGCCGTGTTACTGGCAAACACCATCAAGAGGGCAGCATGACCATCCCAACAGCGACCTACCGCCTGCAATTTCGAAACGGCATAACATTCGATCATGCTATCGATCTTATTCCCCATTTGAAATCGATGAGCATCAGCCATCTCTATGCATCCCCGATCTTCACGGCCACCACTGGCTCCACCCACGGCTATGATGTGGTGGATGCCAACGAAATCGACCCGGTTATTGGCGGGAAAGCCGGTTTCGATCGGATGTGCGCGGCGCTTGCAAAGGCGGATATTGGTCTGATCCTCGATATCGTTCCCAACCATATGGCGGCTTCGGTTGAAAATGCCTGGTGGTACGACGTGCTGCGCAATGGCAGCCGCAGCGCCTATGCCGGACATTTCGATATTGACTGGAGCCGGAAGCTGACCTTGCCGGTGCTTGGCAAGACCCTTGAGGATGCCCTTGGCGATGGTGAGCTGACGATCATACGGGATGATAACGCTGACAGGTTCAGCCTTGCCTATTTCGAGACGCATATTCCCTTGAGCGATGAAAGCATCGAGCAGGCACTTGTCTCTGAAAAGACCGACCGGGCGACCTTGGTCGAGGTGCTCGCCTCGCCTGAAAAAGTCAGGGCGTTACTCGATGCCCAGCATTGGCAGCTTCAACACTGGAAACAGGCTGCGGAAAGCCTGAGTTATCGCCGCTTTTTCGAAGTCACCGGCCTTGTGGGTGTCTGCGTGGAAAAACCGCAGGTGTTTGAAGAAAGCCACCAGCTGATCCTTGATCTGGTCCGGTCAGGGCAGGTTCAGGGATTGCGGATCGATCATGTCGATGGGCTGGCCGATCCGGCTGGTTATCTCGACCGCCTGCGCGAGGCGGCGGGGCCGCAGACCTATATCACTGTCGAGAAAATTCTGGGGGCAGGCGAGGTGATTGCGTCGAGCTGGCCGGTGTCCGGCACGACGGGCTATGAGTTCATCACCGCCCTGTCGCAGCTCTACATCGATGGCGACGGGCTTGAACGCCTTCAGCAGGCCTATAACGACACCGACGCAGGCGCTGCGGACTATGTCAAAGGCCTGCGGGATGCCAAGACCCGGATGGTTCAACGCAATTTCAAGGGTGAAGTCACCCGGCTGGTGGTGCTAGCGCAATCGATTGGCACCGGCCACGGCGAGGACGAGTTGCGCAAGGCGATACAGGAATTGCTGATCGCTTTCCCAGTCTACCGGACCTATGGCTATCACGGTGGCCTTGATGCGCAGGACAAAATCGTCCTGGAACACGTCGTTGCGCAGGCTCGGCTCTGGGGCGTGGACGAGGGAGCGCTTGGTGTTATCGAACGCCTGTTGCTCGGCGGGTTCGAGGCGGAGGCGGCAGATGAGTTCCGCACCCGTTTCCAGCAGTTGAGCGGTCCTGTCATGGCTAAGGCGTTGGAAGATACGCTGTTCTACCGCTACAACCGCCTGATTGCCGCAAACGAGGTTGGTGGTGAACCAGCCCATCCGCCGGGCGGTGTGAGCGCCTTCCACGCCGCAATGGCTGAGCGCATGCAGACCCAGCCGCATGGTCTCACGGCAAGCTCAACCCATGATACCAAGCGCGGGGAGGATGCGCGCGCCCGTCTCTACACCCTGTCGGAAGGGGCGGATGCCTGGATCGACGGTGTGAGCCGCTGGCGCCAGATGCATCGCGGCAATCTCACCTCTTTACTAGACGGTCCCGCGCCCGATCCGAATGTGGAGTGGATGCTGTACCAGGCTTTGGCGGGGATCTGGCTCGCGCCGACCGAAGCTACCGATCCTGCCACGCTGACCGACCGCTTTCTGGCCTATACTGAAAAAGCGCTTCGGGAGGCCAAGGTGCGAACGGACTGGGCCGAGCCAAACGAGGCTTTCGAACAGGCGGTGCGCTCCTATGCCGAACAGTTGGTGTCACCGGAAAACCGAAGCTTCCTGACGGATTTCAGCGATACGCTTCAGCCCTTTATGGCGGCGGGCGAGGTCAACAGCCTCTCCCAGACGCTGATCAAGCTCACGGCGCCGGGCGTGCCGGATATTTATCAGGGAACCGAGGGCAAAGACGACAGTCTGGTCGATCCGGACAATCGTCGCATCATCGATTATCAGGCGCTGGCAGCCGAGGTGAGTGCGCCCGCAAATGAGGGCCCGGTCTCTTTCATTCAGCGCAAGCAAAGGCTGATCCGGGAGGTGCTCGCCCTTCGTAGCCGCCATGCGAGCCTGTTCAATAACGGTGATTACGTGCCGGTGGAGGTCACTGGTCATGCCCGGGATCACGTCATCGCTTTCGCTCGGGTACAAGGCAATGATATCGCGTTGACCATCGCGCCAAGATTGGTGTTTGGCCGGATCGATCCTGAGACGGCAAGGGTTGCTGCGGCGTTCTGGGCGGATACCAGGATTGTTTGGCCTGAGAGCGTGCAGGGACCGTTGCACACTATTCTGTCAGGCCGGTCGTTCAATCGTGAACAGATGCTGGTGTCAGATCTGCTCGACGGTAACGATATCGCCCTGCTGGTGACGCCTTCACTCACTGCAACCGACATTCAGCGATAAGCGGAACCGATCCTGCGCCGGGGTGTTAACCCATCATCCCGGCCAATGGCCCGCTTATGAATGGAGCGGCGGGGTCCCATAGTTGGGCCTATTTGCATAGAATAAGGAGATTGCCATGAAGATCGAAAAATACGGTTCGGCCCAGTGGTCCGGTGGTTTGAAAGACGGAAAAGGCAAGGTTTCGACGCAGAGCGGCGCGTTGAATGCCTATCCTTACGGGTTCAACACCCGCTTTGAAGGCGTCACCGGCAGCAACCCGGAAGAGCTGATCGGTGCGGCCCATGCGGCCTGCTTTACCATGGCGTTGTCGATGATGCTGGGCGAGGCTGGACTCACCGCCGAAAGCCTGGAAACCAAGGCCAATGTGACCCTGGAAAAGCTGGAGGCTGGTTTTGCCATCACTGCCATCGAGCTTGTCTTGAAGGGTAAGGTGCCTGGTGCCGATGAAGCCCGGTTTACGGAAATTGCCAATCAGGCTAAGGCGGGATGCCCGGTTTCCAAGGCCCTGGCCGCCGTGCCGATTAGCCTCAGCGTTACCCTGGGATAACCAGTTACCCTGGGTAGTCTGGGTCCGGTCTGGCTTGAATGCTAGGCCGGGCTTTTGTGCTTTTTTCAAGAGATGATATCCGCCTTTTCGACGCCCCCTGTGATAAACGGCTGGCACGTGCTAGGCACACTCAGCAGCTTGACAATCACGGATCGCTGCCAATCGCGAGGGACGCTGTTATGCCGACACTGAGTGACGAGGGCCAAGCGCGTCTGAGCGACATTGCCACCCGCCATGGGGTCAGCTTCGGGGCGGTGGAACATTTGCTGATGGCGTTGATGGCTGGCAACGGCTACCAGGCCCAGTTCAACCACCCGGATCTTGGGGGCATGGGGCAATGGTCGCAGGGTGGCATGACCATGGTCGGCGATATGTTCAACAATGGGCTGAAGGCCCGGGTCGACAATCTTTGCTCGGATATCGCCACGTTGCTGCAAACCAGTGATCTGCATCGCCCGGCATCCGGCTATGCCTCATCCTCGCAATCACAATCGCAGGGAAATGGCGGGTTTGGGGCCTTTTCGAGCGGTGTTAGTCTCTTCGTCCCCGGCAGTATTTCAGCCGCAAACTGGTGGCCAGCTGATCTTGGCTTTCCGGCTTCGACCGGTGCCCAGAACAATTTGCGCTATGCGTTTTTCCCGTCAAGCCGCAGACTGGCGATCGATATTGGCGGGCGCACGACAGTCTATGATACCAGAGACCACCAGATCGGCGGATTTTCCCAGCAACAGGGCGGCGACCAGACACTGAGCTTCACCTCCCAATACGGTTTGGTGCGGATCTCCGAGCTTGACGTCGTGTCTCCCGGTGCGACTGCGCCCGTTACGAATGTGGTAGGCGAGGCCGCGACTGCACCCCTCGCGCCGGTCATGCCACCCGTCGCCACTGTTTTTGACGATCCCGAACCAGCGCGTGAGCCTTTGGCGTCGGAAATCCAGGCATTTTCGGCAGGGACTTCTGCCAGGCCTCCAGCCGCTTCCCCGGCAGGCAGTGACGATGAGATCTTTGCCAAGATCGAAAAACTCGCCGCCCTGCATGGCCGTGGCATCCTGACCGACAAGGAATATCAAGACAAAAAGGCCGATCTTCTGTCGCGTCTCTGATCGCAGACGAATTCTATTCGGTGCGTGACATGTGGTATTTGGGGTGATGGGGTGGCCAAACGGGCGACCGCATAATGACGCCTGAATGGCAGGTGAGGGGAAGAGCATCCGTTCACAATACGCTCCTGAGATGGTGTGTTGTTGAAAAAGCGCTGCATAAATAGGCGCTTAACACCTTCTTTTTTCCAAAACGACAGGTCGTGTTATCCTGGATGCAAATAGGTCCAGTGGACATCTTTCAATTTAAATCTATATATTTTATAGTCAATATGCAGTGGCAGGAGTCGAGGACTGGCAAATTCAACAGGCACTCAGGGCATGCCTGTATGGCTATCCTGAAGGCCGCTTGATGGAGGGCATCATGCTCCAGTTTATTTCAGGGGTTTCTCACTTGGGAGCTTACCAAGCGAAAAGCAGCATTTCGCCTGCCCGCAAGACAGTCGTTATTGTCGGTGGAGGGTTTGCCGGCGCGTCAGTAGCGCGGTTTCTGGCGGAGCGGCAGGACGAGGATCTGCAAATTCTGGTATTTGAGCCGAGAGCCACGCTGGGGGCCGGTCTTGCCTATGATACGGACGATCCGGCACTTCGTCTCAATGTTGAAGCAAGCCGGATGATAGCCGATGCTAGGGAGCCACTCGCCTTTGCCGAGTGGTTACGGCAATCTGGCGCGCTTGCGGACGATCCTGACGCGCAGGTCGAATGCACAGGCAGTGATGTCCCGCAGGTGTTTGCCCGCCGTGAAGCCTTCGGTCGTTTCATGGCGGAGCGGATGGCGCCTTATCTTGAAGAGGGTAGGATTCAGCACATCCGGGAGACGGTGGAAAGCGTGACCCGGATCGGGAGCCGCTGGTTGGTGACCGGCAATTTGGGTGCCTGGATCGAGGCCGATATCGTCGTCATGGCAGCCACCCACCCGGCTCCCAAGGCGCCGCGGGCATTGCAATCAGCCCTGCAAGGCCATCCACGCTTCCTTACCAATCCCGTCGCGGGCCCGAGCCTTTGCGGTTTCCGTGCGACGGATCGGGTTCTTGTCGTGGGCATGGGTCTGACGGCAGCGGATATTGTCGCCAGTTTGAGTGTCCGTGGCCATCGCGGCGAGATCACCGCCTTTTCAAGGCGCGGCATGTCGTCTCGCGGCCATACTCTTCAGCCCCAGGACTGGTCTTGCTCGTTTAGCGAGGATGATTGTCGCTCGGTAAGGTCGTTGTTACGAGCCGTGCGGCGTGCGGTGGCCGATGCGCAGGCCCATGGCGTGACTTGGCATGCGGTGACCGACGCCCTGCGTAAACAGGGTCAGACCATTTGGGCGCGGCTCAATGCGACGGAAAGAAAACGGCTGTTGCGCCACGCCCGCCGTCTTTGGGACGTGCATCGCTACCGGCTGCCACCCCAGGCACAAGCCATTTGGCAGCAGCGGTTGGCTGAAGGCAGTCTGACGCTCGCCTCAGGCCGGATGATTAAGATCGAGCGGGGTATCGAGACCATCGCTATTGATCTCGTGGTGGCCTCGACCGGGTTGGTGGAGCGGAAATTGTTCGACTGGGTGGTGCTGGCGACAGGTCCCGATCATGCCAGTGTTCTAAAATCACAGTCGATGTTGTTGACGCTGGAAAGCACGGGCCACCTCCAGGCCGATGCCTACGGGCTCGGTATTGCCTGTGATGAGACTGGTCAGGCCATTGGTATTGATGGGCGACCGCAAGCGGATTTGTTTATTGCAGGCCCGCTGGCACGCGGTACGTTTGGTGAGCTTATGGGCGTCCCGGAAGTCTCCCGCCAGGCCGAACTGGTGGCAGATCGTATCGCCAATGCCGTCTTGGCTAGCCGCAGCATGGCGAGCCATAGCATCGAAGCGCGATAGCATTGTATTGCCAGTCCAGCCCGGTCGTATCGATGCCGGGCTGGCGTATTCCTCACGCTTGGGCCGCTTCTCCCAGCAGTTTCCCCAATATCTGTGCTTCGATTGCCGCGCATTCTGCCGTGGCATGCCGCCTTGGGCGTGGCAGTGAAACCTTGAGATCGAGCGCAATGCGTCCGGCGTCGATGACGACGATCCGATCGGCGAGGGCGACGGCTTCCGACACGTCATGGGTGACCAGCACCGCCGTGAACCGTTGCTTTTGCCAGATCCGTTCCAGCAATTGCTGCATTTCGATCCGGGTTAGGGCATCGAGCGCGCCCAGCGGTTCATCCAGCGCCAGGATATGCGGATGCGCCGCCAAGGCGCGGGCAAGCGCGACGCGCTGTTTCTGGCCGCCTGAGAGAACGGAGGGCCATTCGCTGGCCCGTGCGCCAAGGCCGACCTCTTCCAACAGGGCGCGGGCCGCCGAAAGCGCTTCCTTGCCCTTGGCAATTCCGGTCAGTCCGACGGCGACATTGTCGTCGATCTTTGCCCAGGGCAGAAGACGCGGTTCCTGAAACATCATTCGAACCCGGGCAGCATCGCTCTTGTCGGCATGATGGATAAGTTCGCCGGAACTTGGTTTGTCCAGCCCGGCCAGCAACCGCAGCAGGGTGCTTTTGCCACAGCCGCTCTTGCCGATGATCGCCAGGAACTCACCTTCGGCGACATCGAGGTTTATGCCATCAAGCACGGTCTGTGTCCCGAAACTCTTTCGGACATTGCGGAAGGAAAAAGCCGGGCGGGCGCTGGCAAGCACCGGTTGGGATGCCTGTTCCTGTCTTGTTGCAGGATGTGCTTCCTGAATTGGCCGAAGCCGCGTCACTGTTGTTGCGGTCATGGGTCTTACCTCGCTGTCTGGTAGGCCGGATGCCATTGCAGGAACACGCGCTCCAGGAAACGGGCAAGCAGATCCGCCAGTTTGCCGAGCAGCGCATAGATGAGAATGGAAAGAACAACCACGTCGATCAGCAGGAACTCACGCGCCTGCATGGCCATGTAACCGAGGCCGGAAGAGGCGGCGATGGTTTCCGCGACGATCAGCGTCAGCCACATGATGCCAAGACCATAGCGCAGTCCGGCAAAGATCGCGGGCAGGGCGCCCGGCAAGATCACCTTGCGAAACAGCCGGTATGGCTTCATGCCGTAAAGGCGGCCCATTTCCACCAGTTGCGGATCGACGCTCTGGATACCCAGCAAGGTGTTGACATAGATCGGGAAAAACACGCCAAGCGCGACAAGAAAGAGCTTGGCCTCCTCATCAATCCCGAACCACAGAATAACCAGCGGGATCAGTGCCAGATGGGGAATATTGCGCACCATCTGCAAGGTTGTATCGGTAATGCCCCGGCTCAGGGCCGACAGGCCGTTGAGCAGACCGAGTGCGAAACCAATGCCGCCACCAATGGCAAAGCCAGCCAACGCCCGTACGGTGCTGACGCCTATATTGGTTGGCAATTCGCCCGATAATGTCAGCCGCCAGAAGGCTTCGGCGACGGCAGACGGTGCTGGCAGCACGTTTTGCTGCAACAATCCGGCGCGCGACGATGCTTCCCAGGCAATCAGGATCAGCAAAGGCAGCGCCCAGCCGATGCTGTTGCCAGCCAACCGCGACAGGCCAGCCCTGAACCATGCAAGTCCCAGCGAGGGGGCCAGCGAGGGGGCATGTCCGGCATCTGGTCTGAGGTTTGAATTCTGCATCGCTTCAACTCCGGATCATTATCTTCAGTTGCCTGGGTCTTCAGTTGGCTGGCGCAACCCACACGGCGTCTTTGATGTTGATTTTCTTCGGGATCAGGCCAAGCCGGAAGAAACGGTCTGCCGTCTCTTGCTGGGTTGCCACGATCTCGTCGGTAATCTTGAAAATGCCGAACTCGGCCCGGTTGGCAGCCAAAGTCTGGGCGTTGAGCGGCACGCCGGTAATCTCATGCAGGGCGGCGGCCAATTGATCGCGATTGTTGGCGGACCATTCCGCTGCAACAGTGAGCGCCTTCAATACGGTTGCCAATGTGTCGGGATGGCTTGCTGCAAAGTCGCGATTGGCGAGAAAATAGGTTTTGACGTCAAGCACTTCGCTGGAGCGGGCGAGCGTCACCAGATCATATCGGGTCTCGGCAATCGCCAGGAACGGGTCCCAGACGGCCCAGGCGTCCACCTTGTCGCTGGCAAAGGCCGCCGCCGCATCCGCCGGGCCCAGATAGACTGGGGTGATCTCGTCAAAGCCGATCCCGGCCTTTTCCAGGGCAACCACAACGAGGTTATGGGCGCTGGTACCTTTTCCGACCGCGACCTTGCGGCCCTTGAGACCGGCCAGATCCTTGATGCCGGAACTGGCCTTGACGACGATGCCTTCGCCTTTGCCATTTGGTGGTAGCGCCGCAGCATAGACGATGGCTGCCCCGGATGCCTGACCGAAAATTGGCGGCGCATCTCCTGTCCAGCCGACATGGACGGAGCCGACATTCAAGGCCTCCACCAGCGGCGGCCCGGCGGCGAACTCCACCCAGGATACCGAGGTCCCCTGCGATTTGAGAGCGGCTTCGATCACGCCCTGCTGGCGTGCGATGACGGGCAGACCTGTTTTCTGGTAGCCGATTTTCAAGGTACCCAGTCCTTCGGCCTGAGCGCGAAATGCAGCGCCAAGCGCCAGGGAGAAGGCGAGGGAGCCAAGGGCACCTGTCGTGAACAGGCGGCGGGTCAATTCTGTCATGTTGCGTCTCTTGAAAACTCGATTCCGGGCGATCGCGCCTTAGGTTAGAGTATATTGTCTATGGAAATAATGGAGATAAATTCGATCAATATTCCACGAACAGCGAAAACATTTTTCCTCATTCGACAGTTTTCCGGGTTGGGGCGTTCGGCGATGATGCCCTCATGTGGGTTGGGCCTGGGCCGGCGAAAACCGACCCCCGTGGCTGACTTCAGTCTCCGCATCTTCAGAAGAGACGAAATTCCGACCCCTGAAGACGGTAAAATGGCGGCAGGAAATTTCCGCAATCGTCCATAAAGCGAAAAATATTGCTTACAAATTCCATAGACTAAATCATCATATAGGCCTGACGAACGCGACAGACCGAAGAAAGAGACCGCTGATGATCAACCGCAGACAGACCCTTGGCTTGCTTGGCGCTGCCAGCACCATCCTCGCCTTGCCGGCAATCCGTACCGCCCAGGCGGCAACCACGACATTGCGGATCGGCTGGCAGAAGAATGGTGTGCTGGCGCTGGCCAAGCGCACGGGCGCGCTGGAAAAGCGTTTGGCTACACGCGGCGTCACCGTGACCTGGGCTGAATTTACCTCAGGCCCGCCGCTTCTGGAAGCGCTGGGCGCCGGTGCGCTCGACTTCGGTCCGACAGGCGATGTGCCGCCACTGTTTGCCCAGGCGGCGGGCGGCAATCTCCTTTATGTCGGCACGTACAAGGGAGCACCCTCCGGCACGGCATTGCTTGTTCACAAGGATTCACCGATCCAGTCGATTGCCGATCTCAAGGGCAAGAAGCTTGCCTTCAAGCGTGGTTCGAGCGCCCACAATTTCGTGGTCAAGGCGCTGAAAACGGCCGGATTGACGCGATCAGATGTCAAGGCTGCGGATCTGTCGCCTGCCGATGCGGGGGCGGCATTCAAATCCGGAAATGTCGATGCCTGGGCAATCTGGGACCCTTATTTTGCGGTGGCCGAGACCGATCCTAATGCCAGGGTGTTGACGACCGCCAGCGGTATTGTCGATAGCTGGAGCTTCTATTTCGGCAATGGTGATTTCACCAGTAAAAACCCGGAGGTGATCACCGATGTGATCGATGAATTGCGCAAGACCGGCGTTTGGGCGCAGAGCCATCTGGATGAGACGATTACAGCGCTCGCCGAAATCACTGGCGTGCCGCGCGACACGACAAAGACCGTGCTGACCCGGCCCGGCGCCGATCTCGGCAGCGTGTCTACCCTGAACGATGAAGCCATCGCCTATCAGCAGGCCTTGGCCGACGAGTTTCACGCCCTGCAAATTCTGCCGAAGCCTTTGAAGATCGCCGAGATCGTCTGGCGCCCGAAGGCCAGCTGAACCATTTCCATGAAAGGACTTGTCCATGACTAAAACGTCCAATGCGCAAAATGCGCGGCCCATCGATTTTCTCTGGTTCATCCCCACGTCGGGTGACGGCACCTATCTCGGCTCCAACGATCTGACCCGCCCGGTCGATCACGGCTATCTGCGTGAGATTGCCAGCGCTGTCGACCGGCTCGGCTATTACGGCGTATTGCTGCCAACGGGGGTCGCCTGTGAGGAATCCTTCGTCACGGCGGCGTCGTTGGCTGCCCATACGCAGAAACTGAAATTTCTGGTCGCCATTCGCCCCGGCACGGCGTCGCCCGCCTATTACGCGCGGTTGGCGGTCGCCCTGGACCGGGTCTCGAATGGTCGCACGCTGCTGAATATCGTTGTCGGCGGCAGCCCGACGGAATTGGCGGGCGATGGTATTTTCGTCTCCCATGACGAACGCTATGCCCATGCCGACGAGTTTTTCACCGTCTGGGAAGATCTTCTGAGCAAGGGCCATGCCGACCTGAATGGCAAGTATATTCGCGCTGAGGGGGCGCGCCTGGGCTTTCCGCCGGTACAATCGCCGCGTCCGCCGCTCTATTTCGGCGGCTCCTCGGACGCCGGGATCGACTTTGCCGCCCGTCGCGTCGACAAATACCTGACCTGGGGCGAACCGCCAGCGCAGGTCAAGGAAAAGGTCGATGCCGTACGCGCTGCCGCTGCCCGCAGCGGGCGGGATGTCTCCTTTGGCATCCGTCTGCACTTTATCGTCCGCGAAACCGATGAAGAGGCCTGGGCCGCCGCAGACAAGCTGATCTCGAAACTGTCGGATGAAACCATCCGCGAAACCCAGGCCCGCTTTGCCAAGGAATCCGATTCTGTCGGCCAACGCCGCATGACTGAATTGCATAATGGCCGGCGCGATAAGCTGGAAGTCTCGCCCAATCTGTGGGCCGGGGTGGGGCTGGTGCGGGCAGGGGCCGGTACGGCCCTCGTTGGTTCGCCGGAAACGGTGGCGGAGCGCCTGCGGGAATATCAGGCCATCGGCATTGATACGGTGATCGGCTCCGGCTATCCGCACCTGGAGGAAGCCTACCGTGTCGCGGAACTGCTGTTTCCGAAGCTTGGTCTGGGCAGGTCGAATGAAAACGACATTAAGCACAGCGACTTCGCCGATTCGAAAGTCTTTGCCGGCGGAGGCCATTCCGGTGGTTTCCGGGTCGTTTCCGGCTCCTGACACCCTTTAATTGTCGCTCATGCGCCATGCCGCTCCGGATTAAGCCGGGGCGGTGTTGCCTTTTTTGATGCTTCCATGCAACGAACGGCGGTGAAACGTCGGTCGATCTGACGTTTGCCAGCCACAATCCCTTGCGGCAAAGCTTGAATATGAAATACATAATTTTTATATGTTTTTAAAGTTCACGCTGTAGTTTGGCTTTATTGCCATGGTGAAATGCGGATGGGGCCGAGATTTGTCGGCCCGGAATGTTGGGAAAGCAGACAGTCATGCTGACGAAAAAAGGCAAATACGGTTTGAAAGCGCTGGTGGATCTGGCTCAGCTTGGACCGGGTGAAACAGCGTTCATCAGCGAGATTGCGCTCAGAAACAACATTCCGAAGAAGTTTCTCGACACCATTCTTCTCGAATTGCGCAATGGTGGCATCCTGCGGTCGAAAAAAGGCCCGGGCGGCGGTTACTCCCTGTCGCATCCCGCCAGCGAAATCCGTATTGGCCACGCCATTCGCCTGCTGGATGGGCCGCTTGCGCCGATCCGTTGTGCCAGCCGCACCGCTTTCGAAGCTTGCGATGATTGTGCCGATCCGGTCAACTGTCAGGTCCGGCGGTCGATGACCCAGGTGCGGGACGCCATTGCGGCTATTCTCGACAATATGACACTGGAACAATTCGTCGCTACGCCAAGCCTGAATGAGCTGACGCAGGATGAGCAGCAGGAAAAGCGCGCTACTGCATAATTCCTTAAATCGGCTTGGATTTATGGCTAAAATTATGCAGCAGATGTAAAGCGCTACGGCAGACCTCTAGTATGAAACATGTCCGTCGAATACAGAAATCAGCCTGCCGGATCTGAATAATCCGGCAGGCTGATTTTTTGCTGTGGCCGCAAGGTCAGCCCAAAATCGGTGTGAAATTGCCGTAACGGCCGTTCTGATAGGCCAGTGGGTTGCCTTCGCCGAGCTGGATCGAAATGACCCTGCCAATGATGATGCCGTGGCTATGGCGGTCGATGATCTCTTCCACTTCGCAGTCGATTGCGGCGAGCGCGCCGACCAGCAGCGATGCGCCGCTAGGCCCGACCAGCCAATTTGACCCGTCATAGCGGGCCTCTCCCTTCAGACCCCCAACGCCGGCAAAACGATTGGCGACAGGCTCGTCATGGCTCGCAAGGATGTTGAGGCCGAAATGACCGTATTTCCGGATCACCGGATAGCTGGAAGAGGTCCGGTTGATATTGACGATAACCGTTGGAGGATCGACCGACAAAGCGGTGGCGGAGGTCACGGTTGCACCAGTGCGCTCTGGCCCCTGGCCCGCCGTGATCACCGAAACCTGGCCGCTGACGTGGCGCATGGCCGATTTCAGCAGACCCGGATCGGCGGACGGCTGCGGATAGGGCGTAGCGTTGGCGTCCTTGCGCGGCATGGTGAGGATCGTCATGAGCAATCTCCAATTGGCTGTCTTTTCCTGCCGGTCAAAATGGAATCTCACGGCTCTTTTGTCAAAGTAATCCATAATTTCAATAGATTAAATTATGAGAAGAAAATTCTAAAAAATGGCGGTCTTTTGCACTCCTTGACCCGTAAACCTTTCAAGGCCGACATGCTGCCGACATAATGTGCTATAAACGGGAGAGCCTATCAGATTTGGACTGAACCAGATGGGCTCTCACTTCTCTTGGTTTCAGGTGTCTTTTCACGAAAACCGGAGTCCACTTTTCCGAGAGTATTTTCAGCAAAAGTGCGCAGCGGGTTTGCGTCCGGAAATGCTCTAACGCAAACTGCTGGCAGCATTCATCGGCAAGTTATCCATTGGAATCATCATCTGAAAAACCGCTCAAGCCAAGTGTGCCCTTGCGCAAAAGCGAAACGATGATAGCGGCTTCAGCACTTTGGAACTCGACACCGCCAAGAGGCGTGGTTGCATGTGCAAAGCGTGGGTCCGCTGCGACAGACTGAGCGATTGTCGAGGCTTCCACGGCGGCTGCATTGGCTGCCGATGCGATCAGGAAGGCGGTATGTCGATGCCGGTCCTGTGTGCCGATCTGGGCGGCATCGATGGCGCTGGCGGCTTTCTCGATAACGGCTTCGGCTGTTGCCAATCGCAGGGCGGCATCGGCGATGGCGCCGGTTTTTGATGGGTCAAAATCGGGTTCGAACGTCTCATCAGGCAGATGAGAGGGGGCCAATACCGGGCTTCCGAACAATTGGCTGAATGCAGCTTTGCCTCTCCCTAGTTCCACCGCTGCCTGCAAAAGCAGCTCCATGGCCTGAGGCACATCCGGCCCCTGGGCCGGACGACGGGTCTGCAATTGCGCGTCCTTTTCGCCTCTCTGGTCGCGAAACAGCACGGGCTCACCTCGATCCGGCTGGCTTTTGTCTGAAAGGGAATTGGCGATCGGCGTCATCGTCGCCGTTCCCCCAGGGAAAAACAGATGGGCTGGCTCTTCAACCTGGTCATGGACGGAAACCATGATCCAATCGGCAGAAGTAGCGTTCGGTGACGCCATGCCGGTGCCATTCAATGACCAGCCAAGTCCATTATAGGAAAGGTGCAGGCCCCTGTCTTTCAGGCTTGCCGCAGACGGTGCTTTGACGCGTGCCAGACGCATGCCTGCCAGTGCGGCAGCAAAGAAATAGGATTTCTGCGCTTCGCTGCCATGGCTGCGCAACAGCTCCAATGCACTATAATGGCCCGCAAGCATGGCCCCCAATGTGGAACAAGCCTTTGCCAAAACACAGCAAATGGTCGATAACAACACATTCGAAACGTCGATCCCGCCGTAATCGGTCGAGACGGAAATGCCGAGTAGCCCCGACCTGAGCAGATGGTCGAGGATTGTTTTTTCATAGGACCCGTCATCTGCCGACATTGCAGTTTCGGCCAGGAGATGCGCGCAGCCAAGGGCTTCGTCTTCGGCTTTGATGAAGGCAACTGGTCTAGCCAGTCGGTCGAAAACGGGCGAGAATGTTCCCATGACGGCATCTCCCTTTTGTCTCGATTTCGAAATTCAGGACCAGAGCATTTCCAGGAAAAGTGGAGACCGGTTTTCCGTCCGGAAATGCGTAAAAACAAAGAGTTAGAGCGTTACTGCGGTTACATGTAGAGCAGAAACGCTCTAGTGACGTCTCTTCCCGATTCACGAGAGCCGGAACCCGCCAAACAGGTGGGCAATAAACGATATTATCATATCGATAGATTTTGTATAGTTTCCTTTTCAAAGGGTTGTGGGGTCTGTGACGTCGTTGTTTCAGCCCTCATTGAGTCTGGCTTCGAGCAGAAGTTTTACCAGCCAATCCACGAAAACCCGGACCTTGTTGCTCAAATGCCGGTTCGGCGGATAGACGATATAGAGAGGAAGCGGCTCACGCCTCCACTCCGCCAGCACTTGCACCAATTCGCCCGATGCGAGGAGGCTGGCAGCCATGAATCGGGGAATTGGCGCAATACCGAGGCCGTTCTGGGCGCACGTCATATAGGTGCGGCTATCGTTGACAGACACGATGTAGCGGGCGCTGATCTCCAACTCTTCCTTGTCTTTTTTGAACGTGAACGGCATTTTCCGGCTATTGTTGCTGCTGAAATAGTTCACGCAATAGTGGTGGTTTTCCAGCTCGCGCGGATGGGCCGGGATGCCGAATTTTTCGATATATCGGGGTGCGACGCAGGTGATCATTTCCACGTCGCAAACCCGTCTGGCGATCAGCGACTGATCGGACGGCGTGCCGGCCCGCAAGGCGCAATCGACGTTTTCGGCAAGATAATCGACCATCCGGTCGCTGACGCCGAGATCGATGTGCATATCTGGAAATTTCTGATGAAAGTCGCAGAGGGACGGCACGACAATCCAGTCGGAAAAGGCGCCGGACATTTCGACACGCAAGCGTCCGCGGGGTGTGCTTTGCGCATTGGAAAGACTTTCGTCCAGCTCAGCCAGTTCCGAAACGATCTGGACGGCTCGCTCATAATACAAGGCCCCGTCCGTGGTCACCATGACGCGACGGGTGGTCCGGTTGAGCAGTTTGGTTTGCAAATGGGCTTCCAACCCCTGGATGAGATTGGTGACCGTTGCCTTCGGCATATCAAGCCGTTCAGCCGCACGGGTAAAGTTGCCGGTTTCCACCACGCGAATAAAGGCGCGCATTGCCGAGAGCTGGTCCATGGGAGTTGGCCTTGTTGATGTGCGTTGCACTATTATTCGAAAATACGAACAGTGTAGTAAGAAAACGCCAGCTTGTTCCAATTGGCGAATAACAATAGATTTTACATGAAATTGCAAGCGTGCATATCATATCTCGTCTCGGGGGCCGCTGGTCGGACCAGGGAAAATCAGAAGTCCCGAACGTTGGGGCTTAAGGAAAGCCTAAGCAATGTCGGTACAAGTGAAAGATATGGTGCTGGACAAGCTGGCCGTCGGGCCGGTGTCGGCGCGTGTCTATCAGGGTGCCGAATATGGCAAGGGGCCACCGGTCGTGTTGTTCTTTCACGCAGGTGCCTTCATGGCGTCCGGCGTGGTGGACAGTTCGGTTGCGGCATGTCTGGCGAGGACCGGTGCTATCGTGGTGGTGCCGGACTACAACGCGCCGCTCGGGCCGGTCTTCCCCAGTCCGCTTGAGGTGGGTTTTTCGATTTTCTCCTATCTCGCCAACAAGCGTGCCGGGCTTGGCGACCGTAAATCGCTGCTGTTGCTGGCAGGCGTTGAGGCGGGTGGTAATATTGCCGCCAGCGTCGCGCTGAAGGCACGGGATCATTTCGCCAACGAACTCGACGGCCAGATCCTGCTGTCGCCGCTGCTCGACCCATTCATGGGGACGGCTTCCATCCGTGAAGCGGAAGCCATCGGCATGCGGGAGCGCTGGGCGGAAGGCTGGAGCCGCTATCTCAGTGGTGGCGGATGCCATCCCTATGCCGCACCTTGTCTCTGTTCGCGCCTTGCAGGCGTCGCGCCTGCTTTGGTTTTGAGCGCAGAGGACGATCCACTGCGTGATGAAAGTCTTGCGTTCGCGCAAAGCCTGAAACAGGCAGGCGTTAAAACCTGTAGCCAGATCCTGCCTTCGGGGAAGGGCTGGTCATCCATCTATGGCAGTCAACAGAGCCATGCATCGACATGGGAGCCTGAGCTTGAAAGCCAGTTCGAGGACTTCGTTAAACAGATCAGCATTCGCTAGAATGTCGTGAAACCTGAATGAACAATGGCGGCCTGTGGGGGCCGCAAGGAGATTGCCAATGTCATCCAGAAAACAACGCTGGGCCCTTATGGGCGCCGGCCTGGGCCTTGTTGTGTCCATTTCAGCCGTATCCGTGGTTCTTCAATTGCCGATGAGTGCTGCTGCAACGGCGGCCTCGGCGGCCGCACCGGCTCCTGCCGTGCCGGTCACGGTTTCCAAGGTTTCCAGCCGGAATTTCACCCATTGGGAGCTGTTTTCCGGCCGTCTCGAGGCCGTTGAACGGGTCGATGTGCGGCCACGGGTCGGCGGAGCCATCCAATCCGTCCATTTTCGTGAGGGCGCGTTGGTCAAGGCAGGCGATTTGCTGTTCACTATCGATCCCGCTCCTTATCAGGCCGCTGTCGATCAGGCGGAAGGCCAGTTCGCTTCAGCCGAAGCCAAAGTCGATCTTGCCAGGATCGAATTGGATCGCGGCTTGAAACTATCGGGCAACAGCACGATTTCGCAAAGCGATATGGATCAGCGCCGCAATAGCTTTACCCAGGCTCAAGCTGCCATGGGAACCGCCAGAGCCCAGCTGCAATCGGCTCAATTGGAGCTGGATTATACCCAGGTGCGCGCCCCGGTATCCGGTCGCGTTGGTAAGCTTGAGGTTACAGCTGGCAATCTGGTGGCCTCGGGGTCGTCTTCTTCCGTCTTGACCACACTGGTGTCTGTCGATCCGATCTATGCCAGCTTCAATGTCAGCGAGCAGTTGGTGGCCAAGGCTCTGTCGCAGCTCCCACAAACTGGAGCCGCCTTGGCCGACATCGACCGTATCCCTGTCGAAATCGGCACGTTGGCCGATGACGGCACGCCGATCAAAGGCAAGCTGCAATTGATCAATAACCAGGTCGATGCGGCCAGCGGGACGATTGGGGTGCGGGCCGTGTTCGACAATCCGGGCGGCAGGCTTATTCCTGGCCAGTTTGTGCGGGTGCGCATGGGACAACCAGTGCCGGAAAACAAGATCCTGGTCAGCGAACGGGCGATTGGCACCGATCAGGACAAGAAATTCGTTTTCGTTGTCGATGGCGATAACAAGGTCAATTACCGCCAGATCCAGCTGGGCGCCGTGGCCGAAGGCCAGCGTGTGGTGGAAAGCGGGCTTACTGCTGGCGATACGATCGTCGTCAACGGCCTGCAACGCATCAAACCGGGCGCAGTGGTTGTGCCGCAGCCGGAAGAAAAGCTCGCGGCGTCGAAGTAAGCATAGCCTCCGCATCGACCTGATGCCTCGTCCGTAAGCTGCGAACACTCGTCAGGTCCAATATCCTCCCGGCAGCAAAGGCCGCCGGGCAGGACTGTCATATCCATATCCACCGTTTGCCGGACGAAACATCGCTTTTGTCCGAGGGCGGAGTTGTTTCACGCCGGAGAGGGCTTTGAAATGAACATTTCCCGATTTTTTGTCGACCGCCCGGTGTTTGCCGGGGTGCTGTCGGTGCTGATCGTCGTCGCCGGGTTGATCGGCATGCGGTCGCTGCCGATTTCCGAATATCCCGATGTCGTGCCGCCGTCGATTGTCGTGCGGGCCACCTATCCCGGTGCCAATCCGAAGGTGATTGCCGAAACCGTGGCGACGCCGCTGGAAGAGCAGATCAACGGCGTCGAGGGCATGCTTTACATGTCGAGCCAGGCGACCTCGGACGGCGTGATGACGCTGACCGTCACCTTCAAGCTCGGCACTGACCCCGATCAGGCCCAGCAACTGGTGCAGAACCGGGTGTCCCAGGCCGAGCCGCGGATGCCGGAAGAGGTCAAGAGCCTCGGCGTGACCACGGTCAAAAGCTCTCCCGACCTGATGATGGTCGTCAACCTGATCTCCCCAGACAATCGCTATGACATTACCTACCTGCGCAATTACGGCGTCCTGAACATCAAGGACCGGCTGGCGCGGATTGCCGGCGTCGGTCAGGTTCAGATCTTCGGTTCCGGCGATTATTCCATGCGCATCTGGATCGATCCGCAGCAGGCGGCCGAACACGGCTTGGCGGCCAGCGATATTACCACGGCCATCCGCGCGCAGAATGTCCAGGCCGCAGCCGGTATCATCGGTGGGTCGCCAAGCCTGCCGGGGGTCGATGTGCAGTTGAATGTCAACGCACAGGGGCGGCTACAAACACCCGAGGATTTTGGCAATATCATCGTCAAAAGCGGCGCAAACGGTCAGATCACCCGATTGCGCGATGTCGCCCGCGTCGAGCTTGGCGCTTCCGATTACGCACTGCGCTCCCTGCTGGACAGCAAGGCCGCAGTCGCCATTCCTGTTTTCCAGGCGCCCGGCTCCAATGCCATCACCATTTCCGATGAAGTGGTGAGGACGATGGATGAGCTGCAATTGGCCATGCCAGAAGGCGTGAAATACGAAATCGTCTACGACACCACCAAATTCGTCCGGTCTTCCATCGAGAAAGTAGTCGATACCCTGCTGGAAGCCGTGGCGCTGGTCGTGCTGGTCGTCATCCTCTTCCTCCAGACCTGGCGGGCGTCGATCATTCCGCTGATCGCGGTTCCGGTGTCGATCATCGGCACATTTGCCGTGATGTATGCCTTCGGCTTTTCTATCAACGCCCTCAGCCTGTTCGGACTGGTTCTGGCCATCGGCATCGTCGTGGATGATGCCATCGTCGTTGTCGAAAATGTCGAGCGCAATATCGAAAACGGCCTGTCGCCCCGTCAGGCGACCTACCGTGCCATGAAGGAAGTGTCGGGGCCGATTATCGCCATCGCCCTGGTTCTGGTGGCGGTCTTCGTGCCGCTGGCCTTCATTTCCGGTCTGTCGGGCCAGTTCTACCGCCAGTTCGCCTTGACCATCGCCATTTCGACCGTGATCTCGGCGCTGAATTCGCTGACCCTGTCACCGGCGCTTGCCGCTCTGCTTCTGAAGGGACACCACGCACCGAAGGACCGGCTGACGCGCGGCCTGGATTTCATGCTTGGCTGGTTTTTCAGAGGTTTTAACCGTGTCTTTGGCGCTGGCTCCAATGCCTACGGAAAAAGCGTCGGCGGTCTTCTCTCACGCAAAAGCATCGTCATGGTGGTTTATCTGGCCCTGGCCGGTGCCACCTATGGCCTGTTCAATGCTGTTCCGGGCGGGTTCGTGCCAGCGCAGGACAAGCAATATCTGATTGGTTTTGCCCAATTGCCGGATGCGGCCAGCCTTGACCGTACGGAAGATGTTATCAAGCGGATGAGCGACATTGCGCTTGCCCAGCCGGGCGTGGCTCACGCCATCGCTTTTCCGGGCCTGTCGATCAATGGTTTCACCAATTCCTCCAATGCCGGCATTGTCTTCGTCACCCTGAAGGATTTCGACGAGCGCAAGACGCCTGATCTGTCCGGTGGGGCAATTGCCATGCAGCTGAACCAGAAGTTTTCCTCCATTCAGGATGCTTTCATCGCCATGTTCCCGCCGCCACCCGTCCAGGGTCTCGGCACGACCGGCGGTTTCAAGCTGCAATTGGAAGACCGGGCTGGATTGGGCTATCAGGCGCTGGACGAGGCCACCAAAGCGTTTCTGGCCAAGGCCTATCAGACACCGGAGCTGACTGGCCTGTTTTCCAGCTTCCAGATCAATGTGCCGCAGCTCTATGCCGATCTTGATCGCGCCAAGGCAGAACAGCTCGGTGTTTCCGTTACTGATGTGTTCCAGACCCTGCAAATCTATCTGGGGTCACTTTATGTCAATGACTTCAATGCCTTTGGCCGCACATACAGCGTTCGCGCCCAGGCCGATGCCAAGTTTCGGGCCACGCCCGACAATATTGGTCAGTTAAAGGTGCGCTCCGCATCGGGCCAGATGATCCCGCTGTCTGCGCTGCTGCGGGTCGATCCGACCACAGGGCCGGAACGCACCAACCGCTATAACGGTTTTCTGGCTGCTGATATCAATGGGGGTCCGGCACCGGGCTTTTCGTCCGGTCAAGCACAGGCGGCAATTGAAAAGATCGCAGCTGATGTACTGCCGAAAGGCATCGGCTATGAATGGACCGATCTGACCTATCAGCAAATCCTGGCGGGAAGCTCGGGCTTCCTGGTGTTTCCACTGGCTTTGCTTCTGGTCTATCTTGTGCTTGCCGCGCAATATGAAAGCCTGACTCTGCCTTTGGCGATCATCATGATCGTACCGATGGGCGTATTGGCTGCACTGACCGGGATCTGGTTGACCGGAGGAGACAATAACATCTTCACCCAGATCGGCCTGATCGTGCTTGTCGGGCTCTCAGCCAAAAACGCCATCCTGATCGTCGAATTTGCGCGGGAGCTGGAATTTGAAGGCAGGACACCGGTTCAGGCGGCTATCGAGGCCAGCCGCTTGCGTCTGCGCCCGATCCTGATGACATCCATGGCCTTCATCATGGGCGTCGTTCCGCTGGTCACCTCAACCGGTGCCGGGGCTGAAATGCGTGCGGCCATGGGCATTGCGGTGTTTTCCGGCATGATTGGCGTGACGGTCTTCGGCATTTTCATGACGCCGGTCTTTTACGTGCTGATCCGCAAACTGGCTGGCAATCGTCCGCTGGTGCAGCATAACCACGATGACCATGAGCAGGACAATGACAGGCCGATGCGCATGGCGGCCGAGTAAGGCAAACGAAGTGCCGTTGCGCTTCTGAGGCGCAGCGGCACGTCGCTGTTTATGTTCTATTTTTACGGTTCGACGACAGCGATCAGCCGGAAACGATGTCATGTTCCTTATGCCGATCGGGCTCCATTTTTTCCTGACGAACTCTCGCTGCTGCCTCGTGCATCTGGGATCGGAACCAGACCAGTGCGGGATCGCGGGTGCGATAGCTGTGCCATTGCAGGCACTGTAGTAATGGTGGCAGAGGGAAAGGCGGGTCCATGATGCGGATACCGCCCAGATTGAGCATGCATTCCGCCAGGCTGCGTTGAACCATGGCAATGCGTTTTGAGCCACGGATAAGGAAGGGCAGGGATGAAAAGGAAAAGGTTGAAGCCTCCACCTTGATCTTCAGGCCGAGCCTGTCGCAGGCGCGTTGGGCAAAGGTCTCGCCGCCATTGGGCGGCTGCATCACCACATGACCGGCCTCAAGAAAATCCTTTTCTGTCATAGGCCCTTCGGCCAGCGGCCCGTTCACATCCACCACACAACAGATCTGGTCTTCCAGAAAAGGTTCCGATGGATGATTGGTCGAGCAAAAGTCGCTTGGCGCCACCAATAGATCCGCTTCCCCGCGCTCGAGAAGGAGATGGGGATAGTTTTGTTGTGGTTGGAAATGGATTTGCACACCCGGGGCCAGCGCGGTCACCTGCCGAAGAAACGGCGGCATGATCGTATTGAGCGTATAGTCAGACACGATGAGGTTGATACTGCGTGTCGATTCATGGGGAATGAAGGACGGTGTTGACACAACAGCCGCTTCGATGCGCACGATAATGTCGCGCAAGGGCAGCTCCAATGAGGCGGCGAGGGGGGATAATTCCATGGATCGCCCGACCTGAATCAGCAGTGGATCATCGAAGTAATCGCGCAGACGCCCAAGGGCATTGCTCATCGCCGATTGGGTGATGAACATTTCCTCTGCCGCCCGGCTGACATTGCGAACCCTGATCAGCGTGTCGAGCGCCACCAGCAGATTAAGGTCCAGATTCTTGAAGCGCATGATTGTCCCCCTCCCAAGGAATCCCTCGAATAACCAACCAAATTATCGGGGGGTCAATCGATTCATGTATTTATTTTAAAAATACAAATCATTCATCAATGCAATTTTGTAAACGAGTTTTTCTTCAGTACATCTTGGGTCAGGGAGGAAATATCGTTGCTTGGCCTTAACGCTGGCAGCGCGGTTCTCCCATCGCCTAAATCGCCCGAGGAGGCGAGTTCGAGGAGACCCGATGTTTAAGTATTTTCCGACCAATTATGTCTGGAACCTGTCTGTCGATCTGTCGATCGAGATGGGTGCCCGGATGGGCGAGATCGAAGAAATGTGCGCCCCGTTGCAGGAGGCGGCCAAGGCGCCTGATGCAGCCGGGACACAAGCGTTCCGCGAGACCTGGATCAAGATGGCGGACAAGCTGGTGTCCCTCGCCGAGGAAGACGAAGCCAAGGGCAGGTTGATTTCTGCGGGTGACAAGCTGATCCGCGCCGCCAATTACATGCTGACTGCGGAACGGTTGCTTGCCCATGGTTCTGAGGGCCGGGTAGCCTTGTACAAGCGCTTTCTGGATGCGTTTGAAAAGGGTTTGAAGCTTTCCGGCTCGTCCTGTCGCCGGGTTGAGATTCCCTATGAGGGCAAGCATCTGTCCGCTCTTTACGTACCTGCCGAAGGCGTCGAAGGTGCCGCACCGCTTCTGGTCCAGGTCAATGGTCTCGACAGTACCAAGGAAATGAAGCTTTTGGTTGGGTTGCCGGTGTGGCTTGCCAAGCGCGGCGTCGCTTCGCTGATCGTCGATCAGCCGGGTACGGGGGAAGCCCTGCGCCTTCAAGGACTGACGGCCCGTTATGACAGCGAGCACTGGGCGAGCCGTGTGGTCGATTGGTTGGAAGGCCAGCCGGATATCGATGCCAAGCGGATTGGCATGGAAGGCGTTTCACTTGGCGGTTACTATTGTCCCCGCGCTGTCGCCTTCGAACCACGCTTTGCCTGCGGCGTGGTGTGGGGTGCCAATCACGATTGGCGCGATGTTCAGAAAAAGCGCCTTGCCCGTGAGGGCAATCTCCCTGTTCCTCATTACTGGAGCCATGTCATGTGGGTCTGGGGTGCCAAGGACATGGACGACTTCATGGAGATTGCCGAAAAGGTTCATCTCAATGGCATTCTCGACCGGATTCATGTGCCTTTCCTTGTCACTCACGGTGAAAAAGATAGCCAGATTCCCCTGCAATGGGCTCATGCCACCTATGACCAGCTGGTCAACAGTCCCAACCGCGAGCTGAAGATATTCGACGAGCGTACTGGAGGCATCCAGCATTCCAGCTTCGACAATTCGGCAAATGCCGGTGCCTTTATTGCCGATTGGGTCGCGGAGGTCCTGGGTGGACGTATCGCAGTCAGGAAAAACTCATGACCATCAAACTTATGCTCTGTGGCCGTCGGCGGTTGGGCCAGACTCTTGCCGAACAACGTGCACACATGAAGGACCATCACGGCAAGCTTGTGCTGGATTATATTGCACATGATCCGGTGACAGCACCGCAGCGCTATGTTCAAAACCATGCTTTCGATGGCGTCTATTTTGGTGGGGAGCCGCAGGTCAAGGCACTGTCGATTGGTCTGGATTTCGTCACCGAGGTCTGGGCTCAGGATCTGGCAGGATTGAAGGCGTCACGCGAGACGCCGTTCTATCTGCAAAATCTCAAGCCCGACGAGCCGGAAATGGTCGATCACGATACTCTCATCGGCTTACCCTACTCGGAAGAGATAATCATTCCGGTGCAGTCGCGTGAAGGTGCCGTGAAAGTATTCCTGGCCTGGTTTGGCGAAACGCCAGACGTCCATGCTGTTTTGGATGTGATCGACACGGCTTCTCACGGATTGCTCGGATATTCCCGCAACACACCATTGTTTCCCGGCCCGGTCGCAGCCATCGATGAATATTGGCTGCCGAATGAGGGTGCTGGCGTCGCCTTCACAAAAGCCTGCCGCGACGCCATCAACGGGCTTCGCCCCGGCGATACCAGCTTTAGCCTGACCATTGCCCGCGAATATGTTCTCCACGCTGGTCACCTAGACCTCGCAAAATAAATGCCAGACGTTATGAAGGAAAGGAATGTCCCATGAACATCATCGGACCCGATTATCTTGTCTTTGGTGTCGATAATGTCGCAGCTTGCTGCGAATATCTCACGGCTTTCGGCCTGAAGCCGGTGGATGTTACGGATGCCGGTGGCTTGTTTGAAGCGTTGGACGGCACGGGAATAATCGTTCGCCACGCGTCCGATCCGTCTTTGCCTCCGCCGCTGCCAACCGCGAACATGTTGCGCCAGCAGGTTTATGGTGTACGCGCAGCGGAAGATCTGGATGCGATCGAAGCCGAGCTGTCCAAGGACCGTCGCGTCACGCGGCTGTCCAACGGTTCGATCGAAGTGAAGGACAGCCATGGGTTAGAGCTCAAATTTCAGGTATCGATCCGCCGGGAATTCGACATGCCAGCGGAAAAGATCAATGCACCTGGCGCACCGGCCCAGCGCAAACCGAACGAAATCGGCGTATGGGAAGAGATGCCGGCACTGCCGCGCTCACTCAGCCATGTGGTGTTGTTCATTCCCGATATTGAGATCGCAACCGAGTTTTATTGTGATCGCCTCGGCTTCGTCGTCACGGATACCTTGAGTGGGGCAGGTCCGTTCCTGCGGCCCAAGGCGAATGACGATCATCACACACTGTTCTTCATTCGCACGCCGGACTACATGAAAGGCTGCGAGCATCTCGCCTTCCATATGGGTGGGCCGACGGAATTGATGGTTGCGGGAACGCGCTTCGTCAAAAAAGGTTATCAGAGCTTCTGGGGACCTGGCCGTCATAAGTTCGGATCGAACTGGTTCTGGTATTTCAATAGTCCCCTTGGCTGTCACGTCGAATACGACGCCGACATGGACAAGCACGATGAGACTTGGGTAGGCCGCGACGTGCCGATCAGTGCCGAGGCGTCTCAGATCATCCTGTTCGAGATGCGCGAGAAGTGGATGCCCGGTGGCGGTCCGCCTCCCGGTGCAAAGTCCTGACGTGATGGAAAGAGACCATGCCATCCCGACAATTCCTCTGCCGACAGGATGCCGTTGGCGAGGGCGAGGCTAAAGGCTTCGGCCCGCTTGAAGGCTTCCGTCGCAAGATCATCGTGATCAGACGTGACGGCAAGCTCCACGCCTGGCTCGATGCTTGCCCGCATTATTCCAGCGGAACGCCGATGGCCTGGAAGACGGATGCCTATTTCAACGGCGAGAAAACCCATCTCGCCTGCCATTCCCATGGCGCCTTGTTCGATTTGGAGACGGGAGAATGTGTGCTTGGCCCTTGCCTGGGGCAAGGACTGACACGAGTGGACATTGCAGTGGGTGAGGAAGGCGAGGTTTTCGCTTTGGTAACTGCGCAGGAGGAATAAAACATGAATTCGGGTATCAAGAAGATCCTGATTATCGGCGGTGGTTTTTCGGGAATGACTGCGGCACTTCAGCTGTCGCGAGAGGGGTTTGAGGTCGATCTCGTGGAGATCGATCCAGGATGGCGCTCCTATGGGGCAGGCATCAGCCTGCACGGCTCGACGCTCAGGGTGCTGCGCCAACTCGGCCTGCTGGATCGCTTCATGGAAGAGGGTTATGCCAGTGACGGCGTGCACTTACGGGGGCCGGATGATGCCGTGCTGTTCACACTGCCTACCCCCCGGGTGGCGGGCGACGATATTCCCGGCGGCGGCGGCATCATGCGCCCGGCGCTTGCCAAAATCCTGTCGGAGGCGGTGCGGGCTTCCACGACCAAGGTTCGGCTAGGCGTGACATTTACCGAGATCGTCCAGAGCGAAGACGGAGCACAGGTCAGCTTTAGCGACGGCAGTTCAGACCGGTTCGATCTCGTCATCGGGGCGGACGGGCTGTTTTCCGCTGTCCGTTCCAAGACGTTTCCTCATGCCCCAAAGCCCCGTTTCATCGGCCAGTCGGTCTGGCGCGCTGTTCTGCCAAGACCGGAGGAGCTGGAAACCATCACCATGTGGATGGGTCCGAAACTCAAGGTCGGCTTGAATGGCGTCAACAAAACCCAAGCCTATCTATTCCTGACCGAAGACCGCCCCACCAATAACTTCGTGGCTCCGGAGCTTTTCGTCGATACCCTGCGCGGCTTGATGGAGCGCTTCAGCTCGCCAATCATCCAAGGAATTGCCAAGCAATTGTCAGCTGAGCACCAGATCATTTACCGGCCACTGGAGCAGATGTTGCTGCCGCGTCCTTGGTTTCAGGGACGGGTGGTGCTGATCGGCGACGCCGTTCATGCCACGACACCGCATCTGGCCGCCGGTGCCTGTATCGGTATCGAGGATGCCATGGTGCTGGCCGAGGAATTGGTGAGGGGCAGCGATGTCGATGGCGCGCTTGCCGCTTTCGAGGCAAGGCGCTGGGAGCGGTGTCGGATGGTGGTCGAGAATTCGGGCCGTCTGGCCGATATCGAGATCCATGGCGGCAGCCGTGAAGAGCACGCTTCGATCATGACAGTTTCGATGAAAACCCTGGCGGAAGCGATCTGACACCAGAAATCATTGCAAGTGATAGTCGATACTCAATTTAAAAATTACTTAAATTATTGATTTTGTTAAAATATTTTCGACGGCGTTCCGATTGGGAGATCGGACGCTTTTGTCGGCGCATGAAAAGAACCGGAGGAGATGGAATGTCAGGACAGAAATTTGGAGTGGTCGGGTCGATTGCCCTCGTCATCGGTCACTTCTCGGGCATGCTTGATTTGATTGCTCTTCCCGTCTGGGTTGGTGCGCTTGTCGAACGCTTCGGGTTCAGCCCGCAGCAGGCAGGCGGGATCGTGACATTGTTCCTGGTCGGTGCAGTGGTTGCGAGCCTCATTGTTGCGCCTCGTTTCAACCAGATGAACCAAAGGCGCTGGGCCTCGACGGCTTTTGCCGTTGCCGCTGCCGCTTTTTTTGGTGCATCGAGAGAGACGGCTTTCATTCCCCTTGCACTGTTACATCTGACTGCCGGTTTCGCGGTTGGGACAGCTCTTTCCATGGTGCATGGAACGATCGGCCAGGCGACCAATCCGCATCGGCTATTCGCCATGGCTGGCATAGCCCTTGGACTTTTCGCCATTGTTCTCCTGGCCGCCATACCGCAGCTTTTGATCGTTTATGGCGGTTCTGTCCTCTTCTATGTGTTCACCGGTATCATGGTGATTGCCGCCCTTACCTCTACGTTCTTGTTTCGCAATCCCGTCCATGCCGTTGAGCCGGAGAAAAAGCCCTTTAGCCGGGCAATGTGGTTCACGATCTTTGGCATCAGCATCCTGACCTTCAACCAATCCATGGTATTTTCCTTCGTTGAGGTCATCGGTAAATCGCGTGGGTTTTCCGCAGAAAGCGTGCTGGCCGTTCTCATCGCGCTGGGCTGCGTCAACTTCATATTGCCGTCTCCACTGGCGGCTTTTTTGCAGACCCGCGTTTCCGCCACGACTGTCACCCAGATTGGGCCGGCGGTGCAGGTCATTCTGGCAATCATCGTGACCTCGGTCACCGTTTTTCCGGTCTGGGCGGTCGCGGCCTCCCTGTTCGTCTCCGTGCAGATCTTCACGCATAACTTTGCGTTCGGTCGTCTGGCAAAACTCGATCCGACCGGACGTGCCGTTGCAGCGACCCCGGCGATGCTGATGGTGGGGGCCGCACTTGGCCCCATTGTCGGCGGTGCATTGGGCGAAAATTTTGGCTTCGCGGCGCTGGGCGTGACGGCTGTGGCGGTCGGCGCGGTCTCTATTGGCTTCTTTACCAAGGCGAAAACAGCATGACACAATTTCCTGACATTACCCGTATCGTTACCGGCCATGCGAGCGATGGCCGCTCCATCCTCAGCGAAGTCGGGCCTTTGCCCAAGGTGGTTGAAATCGATGCCATTCCTGGCACTGTGTTTCACGAAGTGTGGTCAACAGGCGAAAGCCCTGTGCGGATTGATAATAGAACCGACCCGACCTTAGGTCCGCTGGTGCTACCGCCTCCAGCTGGCGGCACGCGCATCCGTTTCGTCGATATTCCGCCGGATACCGAGGATTTTTTGAAAACCGGTGCGGAGCGAATGAACGTGGCCTTCGAGCAACTGGGCGACAAGGCTGCCTCCACGGTGGAGGAGCATTCTCCGCATCCGCTGATGCATCGCACGGAATCGGTTGATTATGGCATTGTCATTGAAGGCGAGATGACCCTGGTACTTGATGATGGCGAGGTGCTTTTGAAGCAGGGGTCTGTCGTCATCCAACGTGGGACCAATCATGCCTGGGCCAATCGGTCCGGCAAGACGTGCCGGATGCTCTTCATCCTGATCGCAGGGGTCTACGACCCCGCTATCGCCGCAAGTCTTGCCGGACGATGATAGCCGGGTGCCACCAATAACAGCAGGAACGAGGTCATCATGAAGTTTGCAACTTATCACGATGGAAGCCGCGACGGCCAACTCTGGATCGTTTCGCGCGATCTGAAACGGGCCGTTCCAGCAACCGGCATCGCTGTGTCCCTGCTTGCTGCGCTGGAGGATTGGGATGCCGCCGCTCCCCGCCTTCTCGAACTGTATGAACGGGTCAATGCGGGAGATGAGCCCTTTGCCACCAGCTTCCAGCCGGAACGGTGTCTGGCACCCTTGCCGCGTGCGCCGCAATGGCTGGATGCGTCGGCTTTCCTCAACCATGGTCGGTTGATGGATAAGGCCTTCGACAATCCGGTTAACCCGGACTTCGAGACAGTGCCCTTGATCTATCAAGGGGCGAGCGACGATTTCCGCGGGCCGCTGGCAGGCGTGGAGTTTCTCGACGACGCGCTGCTGATCGACATGGAAGGCGAGTTCGGCGTTATTCTTGCCGATGTGCCGATGGGCGTGACACCGGAAAATGCCACCGATCACGTCCGTCTGCTGGTGCAGATCAACGATTGGTCGCTGCGCGCTCTTGGGCCGCGCGAAATGCGGGCGGGTTTCGGGTTTCTCCAGGCCAAACCATCGACGGCCTTTGCACCGGTCGCCATCACGCCGGACGAGATCGGGCCGCATTGGTCTAACGGTCGGACGGGTCTGGCTTTGCATGTGGAGATCAACGGGCGGCGGGTCGGGGATGCGCATGGAAGCGAGATGCATTTCTCCTTCGGTGAATTGATCGCTCATTGCGCCCGTAGTCGGCGTTTATCGGCGGGGACCATTCTGGGTTCCGGCACAGTGTCCAATGCAGATCGGGCCGCCGGTTCGTCTTGCATTTCTGAAATCCGGGTGATCGAGCTTCTGGATGAAGGCAAGGCGCGCACGCCCTTTCTGACCTGGGGTGATCAGGTGCGGATGGAGGCACGGCTGCCGGATGGGAGCACGCCTTTCGGGGTGATTGATCAGGCGGTGGTGAAGGCCTGATGCGCATTCTTGTGACCGGTGCTGATGGCTTTCTCGGACGCGGGCTCGTGGCTCGTCTCCCGTTCGCTCTTCACCAGGCAAAGCGGATCGTTGTCACAGACCGAGCCTTTGCTCAACCTGTCCCTGACGGGATTGAGGCCTTGGTCGGTGATCTCGGCGATCCCGGCTTTCTGGACACATTGCTGGAACCCGGTTTCGATCTAGTCTTCCATCTGGCCAGCGTTCCCGGAGGACTTGCCGAGCGCGAACAGGCGCTGGGACATGGTGCAAACCTGCTTGCGCCGATTGCTTTGGCGCAAGGCGTCGCACTTCGCCAGCCCGGCGCGAGGCTGGTGTTTGCCTCCTCCATCGCGGTCTATGGTGCGCTTGGAGCGGCAACCGTCACGGCGCAGACGCTTGCCGCGCCGCAGTTGACCTATGGCGCCCACAAGCTGATGACCGAAATTCTGTTGTCCGACATGACGCGACGCGGTGCGCTTTCAGCCATCAGTCTGCGGTTTCCCGGCATTGTCGCACGGCCTGCGACCGATAGCGGGCATGGTTCGGCCTTTATGAGCCTGCTTTTCCATCGGATCGCTGCCGGAGAAGCCTATGCCTGTCCGGTTCCGGCGAAAAGCACCTGCTGGTGGGTCTCGCGGCAGGCGGCGGTGGATATGCTGCTGCATGCCGCAGGGCTGAAGGATAGTGCCGTAACCGTTGTCCAGCCGCCGGTACTGTTTGCAACGACCGGCGACGTGGCCGCTGCTGTCGCCCGCCATGTGGGCAAAACCGCATTGGTCGAATGGGGTGAGGACGACATGCTTCGCCGCCTGTTTGGTGCGATGCCGCCGCTTGATGCTGCCACGGCGTTGGCGGCGGGCTTCAAGGCCGATGCTGATCTCGACGCGCTTGCCAAAGCCGCAATTTCAGGAGAGTCATGATGAAGATTATCGATCTGTCCGTTGCTATCGAAAACGACATTCCTGCCGATCCGCCGGGCCTTGGTCCCAAAATCACCTACACGAACCATGCGGAAGGCTCGGAAGAGGTTTTGCGCTTCTTTCCCGGGCTCGACATTGGCGATGTTCCCGGTGGGGAAGGCTGGGCAGTCGAACAGCTGAACCTGACCGCCCATGCCGGTACGCATCTCGATGCGCCCTGGCATTTCGCCTCAACGATGAATAATGGCGAGCGCGCCTGGACCATTGATGAAGTGCCGCTGGACTGGTGCATCCGTCCGGGCGTCAAACTGGATCTGCGCCATCTGCCGGACGGCTCAATCGCAACGGCAGCCGATCTTCAGTCAGCTCTGGAGGTCGCAGGCCATACACTCCAGCCTTTTGATGTGGTGCTGGTCAACACCGCCGCCGGTGCCGCCTATGGGCGACCGGATTATCTGGGCCGTGGCTGTGGCATCGGACGCGAGGCCACCCACTGGCTTATGGCGCAAGGCGTCCACATCGCTGGAACCGACGCCTGGTCCTGGGATGCGCCCTTTCCGGTCACCGCCAAACGGTTTGCGGAAACCAGGGATGCAGGGTTGATCTGGGAAGGACATAAAGCCGCCCGTGAAGGTATTTTCCTGCATATGGAAAAGCTGACACGGCTGGAGGAATTGCCGGGCTCCGGCTTCACCGTCTCCTGCCTGCCTGTGAAGATCAAGGGCGGCTCGGCTGGCTGGTGCCGTGCAGTGGCGATTTTCCCGGAGGGTTAACAGTCTATCCAAGAATTGCCGCTGGCCGTCTGCAAATGGCAATTTCTGCGCTTCCAGTGCTCACGTACTTTAAGTACGCTCCGCGCCGGTTCTCGAAATCACCATTTTCGCCAGGCCAACAGCAATCCTTGAACAGACTGTAAGACAATTTCGTTGTATGCCAATCTGCTGCGCCCGCCGTTATAAAAGACACGGGCACAGCATTTCAAATCGTGCCTGTTCAACCTATTCCGGGTTTTCCAGGCTGAACATTTCGGTGCGTTCGTCATAGGCGAACAATTCGGCATAGCGCGCCCAGGAGACAATGGTCTTCAACGTGTCGTCGGCGTAGGATTCGCTCATGTAATCCTCCAGTTCGTTGCGGAACCGCGCTGCCGGTGCTGTATGGCTTGGCCGTTCATCCAGAACCCGGCGGATCAGGCCCATCAGAGGCACATAGCTGACCAGATGCTCGGCAAACAGTTTTTTGCGGGCATCGGTTTCCAGATGGGCGAAGCGGGTTCCGGCCTCGGTCAGCACCAGATCGCCTTCGCTCAGATGGGCAAAGCGCAAAAGCTGGAGCGCTTCACCCAGATGAAACAGCTCGTCGGCCTCCAGTTGCAACTGGCCGGCCAGTACCGGAAGATCGGCGCGGCCATGATAGGGTGCGCCTGCGAGCGCCTCGATCAGCCCCGACAGGATGTTGGTCGAAACCGGCTCCAGCACCATGCCCATGCCCGTGCCGGGAATGCCGTCCATGCTGGGCAAGCGCGGTTCGGCGCGTGCCGTCATCAGCGCGTAGATGCTATCGACCAGCTGGCGGAACACCGGGTCGAGCCGGTTGCGCGGATGCGGCAGATCGACCTTCAATTCGCGCGCCACCCGGCCCGGATTGGAGGAAAACACCAGGATGCGGTCACACATCAGCACCGCTTCCTCGATATTGTGGGTGACGATCAGCACGGATTTGATTGGCAGGCGGCCCTCGATCCACAGGTCGATCATGTCAGTGCGCAGGGTTTCGGCAGTCAGCACGTCGAGGGCGGAAAATGGCTCGTCCATCAACAGCAGATCAGGGTGGACGACCAGGGCGCGGGCAAAGCCGACGCGCTGGCGCATGCCGCCGGACAGCTCTTTCGGATAGGCGTTTTCAAACCCATCAAGGCCGATCAGGTCGATTGCGGCCAAGGCAAGTGAGCGTCGCTCGGTGCGGTCTACGCCCTTGGCTTCCAGGCCGAGTTCGACATTCTGGAGCACTGTTAGCCAGGGAAACAGGGCAAAGGACTGGAAGACCATCGAGATGCCGGGCGGTGGCCCGTCGATTTCGGTGCCGCGATAGCGGGCGCTGCCCGAAGACGGCGACAGCAAGCCGGCGATGATGCGCAGCAGCGTCGATTTTCCGGAGCCGGAGCGGCCGAGCAAGCCGACGATTTCGCCTTCCTTGATGGCGAGGTCAACATTTTCGAGCACGACAACATCGTTGCCGCTGGCCTTGGGAAAGGAGCGAGAGACCTGGGCGATATCGATCAGCGGGGACTTGGTGATAAGATCAAGCATGGGAACAATCCTTTTGTCGGATGACATCATGTCTGTGGTGTCAGGGAATGCCGAAACATTCCCGATTGATGGTGGATGGTATCAGCCCAGGCGCAGGCGGCTTTCGCCATAGGCATAGAGCGGACGCCAGACCAGCCGGTTGAACAGCGTCACGAAGGTACACATGACGATGATACCGAGCACGACCCGTGGGAAATCGCCTGCCGTTGTCGCATTGGCGATGTAGGAGCCAAGGCCCGGGGTGGTCAGTTGGGTATCGCCCCAGCTTGCCACTTCTGCGACGATGCTGGCATTCCAGGACCCACCCGAAGCCGTGATGGCCCCGGTGATGTAATAGGGAAAGATACCGGGCAGGATGACCTTGAACCACCAGCGCCAGCCGGTGATGTGGAAACTGCGGGCGGCCTCCTTGAGATCGCTTGGAAAGGCGCTGGCACCGGCGATCACATTGAACAGGATGTACCATTGGGTCCCGAGGATCATCAGCGGGCTCAGCCAGATATCGGCATTGAGACCGAAATGCACGATCACCACCACGAACACCGGAAAGGCGATATTGGCGGGGAAGGCCGCCAGAAATTGCGCAAGCGGCTGGACTTTTTCCGAGAGCTTCGGACGCAGGCCGATCCACACTCCGACCGGCACCCAGACCACGGTTGCGATGGCCATCAGCACAATGACGCGCAGCAGGGTGATGGAGCCATAGAGGATAACGGTCGGGATTTCCGACCAGCCGATGCTGGCCCGCAGGTAATCGAAGCTGATATAGGCGGCCCAAGCTGCTGCACAGGCAATGATGGCAATCCAGATCCAGTCGATGACACGCGAGTTGGCAGGGCTGGCAGTTTTTGAACCGGTGCTCCGCAGTTTGGGGAGGCGTAATGTCCAGAGTTGACGGGCCACCCAGTTCAGAGGTGCCAGCAGCAGGCGGGTAACACGGGCCTTGCGCAGCAGGTCCAGCATCCAGGAACTGGGAGCCACGCCTGAGGCGGTGGTCTCGAAGCGGAACTTGTCGGCCCATGCCACCAGCGGACGAAACATCAACTGGTCATAGAGAAGGATGACGGCGAGCATGGCGATGACGGCATAGAAGACCGCCAGAATGTCCTGTTGCTTGATGGCCAGCGCCACATAGGAACCGATGCCCGGCAGAGTAACCGTGGTATTGCCCACGGTGATGGCCTCAGAGGCGACGACGAAGAACCAGCCGCCGGACATCGACATCATCGTATTCCAGACCAGGCCGGGCATGGCGAAGGGAACGTCAAGCCGCCAGAAGCGCTGCCAGCCACTCAGCTGGAAGCTGCGGGTGGCTTCTTCCAGGTCCTTCGGCTGGCTGCGCATCGACTGATAGAGGCTGAAGGTCATGTTCCAGGCCTGGCTGGTGAAAATCGCAAACACCGCCGCCAGTTCCGCACCGATCACCCGTCCTGGAAACAGGTTGAGGAAAAAAGTGACGGTAAACGTCAGAAAGCCGAGAATCGGCACCGATTGGAGGATATCGAGGACCGGGATCATCACCATTTCCGCACGCCGGCTTTTGGCGGCAACCGAGGCGTAGATCAGGGTGAAGATCAGCGAAAACACGATGGCTGCCAACATGCGCAGAATGGTGCGCAATGCATAGATTGGCAGATTGGTGGGATCGAGCGACAGCGGAGCGGCATCAAGCGCCGACAGCGGAATTGTCGTCACCCGCTCACCATAGGCAAACAGCACGATGACGCCGATGATCAACAGCAGCGCCATCAGGTCCCAATGGTTCGGAAGATGGGAGCGGCGGATGGCAAGCGGAGCGAATTTTGGATGGATCATGGGACGGGCCTATATTTCGCAAAGCGTATCCATGAAGGATGACGCTGAAATTGTAGGGGTGGGCAATTTCAGGCTGGCCAGTTTCAGGCTGGATGGTTGATCCGCAGATCCCCGAAGGGCCTGATAATCCTATAGAATGGCCGAACATCTGACGCCACCGCGCTTAAGGAAAGCCAGGCACGGCTTAGGCATAGCCTCGATATACTTTTGTATATTCAGCCCTGCGGGACTGTCGCTGCGGCGCTTTCCTGCGTAATTTGGTTTGGGTCGATCCGGCCCTCGATGTTTTGCGAGACGGCGTCTACCTTTTGCGCAAAGAAACAGCCATGGCCACCGAAGGATGAAACACATTCTGTTTTCCCAGCACCAGAACCGGCCAAAGCTGAGGGCGGTGTTCATCCTGTTCCTGCTGGTCTGCATCTTTGCTGCCGATACGATCACCAATTTCGAGATCGCTTTTGCGGTCTTCTATATCGCGGTCATTCTGATCGCCATCGGCTTCCTGTCGATGCGCGGGGTCGTCGCACTGGCAATGATCTGCATTGGCCTGACGGTACTGAGCTTGTTTCTCACCCGGCGCGGATCGTTCGAATCCGGGCTCATGAATTGCGGCATCAGCACCTGCGCCATTGGGGTGACGACCTATCTTGCCTTGAAAATCGTTGCCGCCCAGGCGGCTATTTACGATGCGCAGGCGCAGTTTTCCCGCATGGCGCGGCTGACGCGGCTGGGTGAATTGACCGCCTCCATCGCCCATGAGGTCAATCAGCCGCTGGCTGCCGTCGCCACCAGCGCCGATGCCTGTCGCCGCTGGCTTGATCATACGCCGCCCAATCTGGATCGTGCCCGTCAGGCGGCGGAGCGAATTGCCAGCGACGTGAAACGCGCCAGCGATGTGATTGTGCGAGTGCGCAGACTGGCCAGAAGCGAACCGCCGCAACGGGAAAGCTTCGACCTCAATGCGGCAACGACCGAAGCCATCGGCCTGGCCGAACATGAACTTGAGCGCAACAACATTGCGCTGGAGATGGCCCTTGCGGAAGACCTGCCGCCGGTGCTGGCTGATCGTATTCAGATCCAGCAGGTGATCGGCAATCTCCTGCTCAATGCCATCGAAGCCATGGCGGCTGTTCCCAGTTTCAAGCGGGAGCTTTTGATCTCGACCTTTGTCGATGGCGATGACAGGATCGTGCTTGCCGTCGCCGATTCAGGTCCCGGTATGAAGCAATCGACGCTGGATCATCTGTTCGAAGCGTTCTGGACCACCAAGGAAAGCGGCATGGGCATCGGGCTCGCCATCAGCCGCTCGATCATCGAGGCGCATGGGGGGCGTATTTCCGTGACGTCGGCGCATCGCATGGGGACGGTCGTGCAATTCAGTCTGCCCTTAAGCGAAGAGAGTAAGGCATGATGGCCAACCCACCGCAACAGGATGAACATGAGCCGGTTGTCTATGTGATCGATGATGACGCCTCGGTGCGTGCCGCATTGGAGGATCTGCTGGCCTCCGTTGGCCTTGCGGTTTGCGCCTATGGGTCGATCCAGGAATTCATGGCAATGCCGCTTGCCGATGCGCCCGGTTGTCTGGTGCTCGACGTGCGGATGCCCGGCCAGAGCGGTCTTGAGTTTCACCAGCAGATGACGAAACTGGGCATACGGCTGCCGGTGATTTTCATTACCGGTCATGGGGATATCCCCATGTCGGTCAAGGCGATGAAAAACGGTGCTATCGAGTTCCTGACCAAACCGTTTCGGGATCAGGACCTTTTGGACGCCATTCAGCAGGGTATCGAAAATGACCGTGCGCAGCGACGGCAGGATCATCTATCCTCCGGCTTGCGGGAGTTATGGCAAACGCTGACGCCGGGCGAGCGGGAGGTGATGGAACTGGTTGTTCAGGGGCGTCTCAACAAACAGATTGCCGGCGATCTCGGTGTCAGCGAAATCACCGTCAAGGTTCGCCGCGCCCAGTTGATGCGCAAACTCAATGCCAAATCCGTCGCCGATCTGGTGCGGATCTGGGATCGGCTGGCGGTGCCGGATTGAGAGGATAGCGCCGCGCCCTAGACAAGCGCGGCACCATTATCGGTCGTCACCAGATCAGCGCAGGTTCACCAGCTTCGCCAGTTCGCGGGCGCGGTCCAGGCAGCGGGGCTGTTGGTCGAGGAAGCGTTCGGCGCCGATTTCCATGATCAGCATGGTGTCGGGCAGGAAAGTGAGTTCGGCGAAGATCTCGTCCCAGGCAATATCGCCCCAGCCGAGCGGCAGATGCAGGTCGCCGATGCCGAGCGCAGTTGCTTCCGCGTTATGGAAGAATTCCTTCATCGTATAGGGCAGGCCAAAGCTGTCATGGACGTGGAGATGGCCGGTCACTGGTGCCATGGCGCGCAGCTGCTCGCGGAAATCCAGTCCCTTGAAGGTGGATTCGATATAGGCATGGGAGAAATCGATCAGGGCGACGACATGGTCATGGCTGATGGCCTTGACCGTTTCGGCCACTTGGCTTGGCGTCTGGCGGTACTGGCCGGTCTCGGTGGTGAAGATGTTTTCAAGCGCGATGCGCACGCCATAACCCTTGGCGATATCTGCCATTTCCAGCAGCGCTTCGCGCTCCATCTTGTCGAGATCCGCGCCGTCAACACCTTCTACCGGCTGGGCGGCACCCGAATGATGGACGAGAATGCCGGCGCCGAGGCGGTCGCATAGTTCCAGCATGGCGCGAACCACGTTCTTTTGCAGATGCAGATGCTCGCGGTCCATGAAATTGGAGCTGACCTGGCCGTGCAAGGATAATTTCTTGAAGCTGTATTGGCTGACAATGTCAGCGACGCGCTGGGTGCGATCTTCGATAATACGGCCACCGGAGATGATTTCTTCGCCATAAATGCCGATTTCGCAGGCCGTCGCACCGGAATCGGCGATTTCACGCAGCGAAGCGTCCAGTGTCGTCAGGTCGCCCTTGCCGGTGCGATTGCAAAAGCCGATGGCGGAAATGGTGTCGGTCATGAAAGAACTCCAGTGGGTTGATGCGATGGTATCTGGCTGTTGGCGAGGCTGTTTGCCGCGCCCGCCATGGGAGAAAAGTCGATCCGCTTCTGGCTCTCGGCGTCAAAGAAGTGCAATTGCTGCTGCGGCAGCAACAGCCCGATCGTGTCACCGGCTGTCACCTGCGCTTCTTCGGGAACGGCAATGGCAAAGGGCTGGCCAGCCAATTCGCAATGGACGACGCGACCAACACCGAGCTCCTCCACGAATTCGATGAGTGCCGGGACACCCTGGCCGTGGCTGGCAAGACGGCATTGTTCCGGGCGGATGCCGACAATTACATCTCGCCCTCTCAGCGCATGAGCGACGACCGGATCGATTTCGACCGCTGCACCACTGATGCGAATGGTGGAGGTTTCCACTTCGACGCGAGCGTCGAACAGGTTCATGGCTGGTGAGCCGATAAACGAGGCAACGAACGTGGTGGCCGGACGATGATAGATGTCGAGTGGTTTGCCGACCTGTTCCACATGGCCACGGTTCATCACCACCAGCCGGTCGGCAAGTGTCATCGCTTCGACCTGGTCATGGGTCACGAAAACCGATGTCGCTGACAGACGCTGGTGCAGTTTGCGGATTTCGGCGCGCATGGTGACGCGCAGCTTGGCGTCGAGATTGGACAGTGGTTCATCGAACAGAAACACCTTCGGCTCGCGGATGATGGCGCGGGCCATGGCGACGCGCTGGCGCTGGCCACCGGACAAGGCGGCAGGCCGACGGTCGAGATAATCCTGCAAGCCGACGATTTTTGCGGTCTCAAGAATGCGCCGGTCACGCTCGGCTTTGGCAACGCCCGCCACTTTCAGCGCGTAGCCGATATTGCCCGCCACCGACATATGCGGGTAAAGCGCGTAATTCTGAAACACCATGGCGCAACCGCGCTCACGAGGTTCCAATGTATTCACGACACGGCCATCGATAGCGATTTCGCCTGAGGTAATGTCCTCGAGCCCGGCGATCATCCGCAGCAGAGTGGATTTTCCGCAGCCGGAGGGGCCGAGGATGACCACGAATTCCCCTGAGCCAAACAGCAGATCTATGCCATGCAGGGTTGGTGTCTTGCCGTAGCTTTTGCGCACCGCGCGGATGTCGATATCAGCCATTGTCTTTGAACCTTGTTGTTCTTGCAGGCGCTTTTCAGCGTCACTTTTCCGTGGAGACCAGACCGCGCACAAACCAGCGTTGCAGCACGGCAACCACAACCAGCGGCGGGGCCATGATCATCAGGGAACCCGCCAGCGTGACGTTCCAATCGGGGATGCCGTTATCGGACGGCAGCAGTGAACGCAGGGACATCATCACCGTCTTGTAGTTCGGATCCGTGACCATCAGCAGTGGCCAGAGATACTGGTTCCAGCCATAGACGAACATGATGGTGGTCAGCGCCAGCATGTTGGTGCGCGAGAGCGGCAGCAGCATTTCAAAGAAGAAGCGGATCGGCCCGGACCCGTCCATGCGCGCCGCCTCGGCCAATTCATTGGGGAGAGTCATAAAAAATTGCCGGTAGAGAAAGGTGCCGGTTGCCGTGGCGACCAGCGGCAGGGTCAGGCCCGCATAGGTGTTGAGCAGGTTCCACTCGATCTTGATGTCGATGCCAAACAGCGTGGACAGGATGGATTTGACCGGCTGCAACAGGTCGGCTGCCACCGCATAGGTCGGGACGACCCGGACTTCGAGCGGCAGCATCAGGGTGATGAACACGCCCCAGAAAAACACGTGTTTCAGCGGCGTGCGGAAAAACACGATGGCAAAGGCGGTCATGGCTGACAGCGCGACCTTTCCGAGCGTCACCAGGGCCGCCATAATCAGGCTATTGGTCATCGCCGTGCCGAGATCGGCCCGCGACCAGGCCTGTTTGGCATTGGTCAGGAACTCGCCTTGCGGCAGGAAGCTGAAGGGAACGGCATTGACCTGCGGCATTGTCTGGCTGGCACCGGCAATTACCACGATGAATGGTCCGATCAGCAGCAGGAAGCCCAGGACCATGATGAGGTAGGTGAAGGCATTGGCAATCGGTGTGCGCTGGATCATTCCGGCCTCACTTGTAATGCACGCGCTTCTCGATGAAGCGGAACTGGATGAAGGTGCAGATCATGATCAGCCCGATCAGAATGATGCTTTGGGCCGATGCGCCGGAATAGTTGAGACCCTTGAACGCCTCATCGACGATCCGGTAGACCATGACTTCGGTGCCGTGGTTCGGTCCGCCGCCGGTCATCGAATGGACGATGCCGAATGTGTCGGCGCCAACGAAGCCTTCCGTCATCATGGTGACGAGCAGAAAAAACAGGGTGGGCGCAAGCAGCGGCACCTGCACGTCGAATGCGCGGCGAAAGGGACCGGCGCCGTCCATGGCGGCGGCTTCACTCAGGGCGTGTGGCACCGATTGCAGGCCTGCCAGCAGGAAGATGAACGTATAGCCCGACCATTTCCAGATGAAGACGATGATAACCAGCGCCAGCGCATGGCTGCCGTATTTGGCCGGATTCCACAGATCTGGAGAGAAGGAATTGACCATGGCCGCCAGCCCGCGATCGGGTGCCAGGATGAAGCGGAAGGCGATACCGGCAGCCGGTCCGGCAATGGCGAAGGGCAGGATGTAGAAAAACCGAAAGAAGCCGGTTCCCGGCAGTTGCCTATCGACCGCAAGTGCCAGCACAAGGCCGATGAGAATGGCGAAGAACGGCCCGACTGTCGCGAAGATCAAGCTGACATAAACTGAATTCCAGTAAAAGGGATCGGTCAGCGCGTCCTTGAAATTGGCAAAGCCAACAAATTCCGCCACGCCGCCAAACGGAGGCTCAAGGGTGAAGGCCCAGTTCACCACGGCAGCCACCGGCCAATAGAAGAACAGGATGATCAGGATGATCTGCGGCAGCGCAAACAGAATAGGCAGCCACCAGTTCTTGAAAACGGCGCGTTGTTCCATGTCGTGACCAATATGCTGGAATGAAGGAGGAAGCCTGCCGATGCGGCAGGCTTCCGGGAGCAATGAGAGCTGAGGCTTAGTTCAGCTTCTGACCGGCATAGGTTTTCTCAAAGCGGCGCAGGATGGCATTGCCGCGCTCGACCGTCTGGTCCAGCTGGGTCTGCACATCGGCATTTTGCATGAAGATCGCCTCGAAGGATGTCGAGACTTCCTTGCGGATCTGGGTGAAGCTACCCAGGCGGATACCGCGGCTGGTATCGGATGTCGGCGTGTAGGTCAGGCTGGCAATGGCCAGTTCACGGCCCTTGTAAGGTGCCTTATCGTAGAAACCATTGGCTTTCATGGCATCGAAACCGGTCTTGGTGACGGGGATATAGCCAGTCACCGTTGACCACCATTGCACCATGTCCGGCTGACCGAGGAAGTTGAGGAAGGCGGCCGCCCCCTTGTATTCCGCTTCCGGACGACCGGCGAGAACCCAGAGCGAAGCCCCGCCCACCAGCGAATTCTGGCGCTCCGTACCCTTCCAGACCGGCAGCATGGCGACGTCCCATTTGACGTCAGCGGGCAGCGTCTTGCCGACGGTGCCGTGGTCGGCAATCGAGGTCTGGATCATCTGGCAGGTCTGCGAGGTGAAGGCCGGAACGACATCCATGCCAAGCTGCTTGGTCTTGACCACGAACAGCTTCTCGTCCTGCATCTTCTTGAAGAATTTCACATGGTCAACGAACTTGGTTTTGTTGAAAACCAGTTCAGCATCGAGACCCTGATAGCCATTGGCCTTGGTGGCGATTGGCTGGTTGTGGATGGCGGAAAACTGTTCCAGCATCGACCATGGATCGAAATTGAAGCCCAGCGGGCATTCATAGCCAGCGGCTTTCAGCTTGCGGGCTGCTTCCTCGACATGTTCCCAGGTATCCGGCTTGAAGGTGATGCCAGCCTTCTCAAACGCGCTGACATTATAATAGAACATCGCGGTCGAAGAGTTGAACGGGAAGGACTGCAATTCGCCGCCCGCCGTGGCGTAGTAATTGGCGATGCCGCCGAAATAATTGTTCCAGTCGATCTTGTAGCCATTGTCGGCCATCAGCTTCTTGGCTGGAATAAAGGCCTTGGACAGCATCAGGTCCAGCGTGCCGGCATCGTAGATCTGGGCAATGGCTGGCTGCTTCTTGGCGCGGTAGGCAGCAATGGTGTTTTGCAGCGTGGTATCGTAATCGTTCTGAGAGGTGCAGACGATTTCGAAATTCTCCTGGCTGTCGTTGAACTTGCGGCAGGCGTCCTGGACGCGCTCGCCAAGGTCGCCGCTCAGGCCGTGCCAGAATTCGAACTTGACCTTTTCGGCCATGGCCGGTGCTGCCCCCAGCGTCGTGGCAGCCAGCAGGCCGGCCAGCACGGTTTTCAAAGCGTAGTTTTTCATCGCAAATGCCTCGTTTTCAGGAAAACAATTCCGCTTTACCCCCGGAAATTCAGGGGTTTCTAGCGGGCATTTGTGATGGCTCGACTACGCTTCCATGACGCTTGCGTGAAGATTTTTCTTCCGATTGATGACGGCCTAATTTACCAGCGCCGCGTATACTCTGCCGCGCGGCGCAGTCGATGCCTTCACGCCGCCGGTTGCTGTTTTGCCCTGGCGACGATTTGCGTCGGGCTGACGAATTGCAGGGCGATGACCAGCCAGAACAGGGTGGTGACCATATAGACCACAGCCATGGCATCGATGGATTGCGATGCCCGAACCCCGGACGCGAAGACCGCATAGTAGAGCGATACGACCAGTGTTTGCGTCGTCGGCCCGGCAATCAGGAAGGTCAGCTCGAACATGGCGATGGTGCGCACCAGCACCAGCAGCAGGGCGGCCAGCATGCCCGGCAACAGTAGCGGTAGCAGGATGCGGGTGAACAGGCTCCAGGTTCCGGCCCCAAAGACCTTGGCGGCGGCCTCGATGCGCGGGTCGATCTGCTCGATGAAGGGGATCATCACGAGAATGACGAAGGGCAGCGACGGCACGAGATTGATCAGCACCACACCCCAGAAGCTTCCGCCAAGGCCGACCTGATAGAGAACCGTGGCCAATGGAATGCCATAGGTGAGCGGCGGCACCAAAAGTGGCAGCAGGAATGTGAGGATGACCAGCTTTTTGCCGGGGAAATCCCGCCGGGCCAGCGCATAGGCGGTCATCACCCCGAGCAGGCCGGAAATGATCACCACGGTGAAGGTGATCTGGAAGGTGACGGCAACGACGCTGGACAGTTGAAACTCGCTCCAGGCATCGGAATACCATCGCGTCGTCCAGCCGGTTGGCAGCCAGGTGCCAAGCCAGCGGCGGGCAAAGGAATTGACCACGACGGATGCAATCACCGCCACGAGGTTGAGGATGAACAGCCCGGCGAGCGCCCAGACCGCCATGCGCCAGAGTTTTGAGCCGATGCCCTGATCGCGGATCATGATCTAGCCTTTCGTTCCGGCGACGGGGCCGCGATAGAAGAGGGAGCGCAATGCCAGGATGGCCGCGACGATTGCCAGCTCGATAACGCCCATGATGATGGCGATGGCCGAGCCCAGCGAGTGGTTATATTGCTCGAAGGCGGCCTGATAGGCGGCAATCGAAATCACCCGCGTCGGCCCGGCGGGTGCGCCAAGCAGAACGGCGGACGGAAACACCGCGAAGGCTTGGACGAAGGACAGGCAGAAGGTGACGGCAAGACCCGGCACCAGCAGCGGCAGAAATACGTTCATGAAGCGCTTGCGGGCATTGGCCCCCAATGTCGCCGCCGCCTGTTCGATGGCCGGATCGATGCCGGTGACATAGGAGAGCGTCAGCAGGAAGGCGAAGGGGAAACCTGAGATCAGCAGCGAGGCAAACACGCCCCAGTAATTGTTGGTGAGCTTGACCGGCGTATCGAGAATGCCGATCAGGATCAGGCTGCGGTTGAACCAGCCCTGGGGACCAAGAAAGGTCAAAAGACCGTCCGCAATGAAGACGGTGCCGAGCGTGACCGGCAGCACCAGAATGGTGGTCAGAAAACGCTGGCGCGTCATCAGCCGCACCCGGAAGGCAATTGGCAAGGCAAGCGCCAGATTAACCACCGTGACCGGCAGCGCCAGCCAAAGCGTGGCGGAAATGGTCTTGTATTGAAACGGATCGGTGAAGAAGGTGACGTAATTGGCGTACCATGCGCCGTCCGCGGGCGTCAGTGAGTCAACCACGCCATACATGAACGGATAGATGAACAGGGCGAGAATGACCAGCAAGCCCGGCAGGACCAGCAGCGTCGTGCCGTCTATTCCCCTGGCTGCAAGCGAGACACGAAGGGAAGACTGGCTCATGCATCACCCTTAAAGATCAGCGCACGGCCTTCTGCCGGACGCACGCTGGTGACGGTGCCGCGTGGCAGCAAGATATCCGAGCGAAAATGCACCTCTGCCCCGTCACTGGCTTCTGCCGCGCCAAAATAGGCTCTACCGCGATATTCCATGGATTTGATTGTCACCGGAATGCCGCTGCCATCCTGAACGGCGATCATATCCTCCGGTCTAACGCTGAGCACAGCTGCATCGCCGACCTGCACCGGTTGGCGGGGCGTGCCGACAGTGGTTGCGCCCGCGGCTTCGATCTGGGACTCATCGCCGGATACGGCTGTGATACGCCCGGCAATCCGGGTGCGAAAGCCCATGAAATCGGCGACATCGACATGGTTCGGGCGCATGTAGAGATCTTCAGGCGTGCCGATCTGGCGGATATGGCCCTGGCTCATCACTACGATCCGGTCGGCCATCGACAGTGCCTCATCCTGATCGTGGGTGACGTATATGGTTGTCGAGCCGATCTGGTCGTGAATGGCGCGGATATCGGCGCGCATTTCCAGCCGCAGCTTGGCATCCAGGTTGGAAAGTGGCTCATCCATCAGCACGACTGGCGGGCGGATGACGATGGCACGGGCAATGGCGACCCGCTGCTGCTGGCCGCCAGAGAGTTGCCCCGGCAATTTATCCGCCTGCGAACCGAGCCGTACCAGATCGAGGGCTGCTTCGATGCGACGGTCGGCTTCCGTGCCTTTGATGCCTTGCATGGACAGGCCGAAGCCAACATTGCGCCGCACGGTCATATGAGGAAACAGCGCATAGCTCTGGAAGACCATGCCGAAGCCGCGCTTTTCCGGCTCCAGCTGGTCGATGCGCTGGCCGCCGACCCGGATTTCGCCACCCGTCAGCGGTAAAAGCCCGGCGATACAGTTCAGCGCCGTGGATTTTCCGCAACCGGAAGGGCCGAGCAGCGCGATGAATTCGCCCGGTTCGATGGCGAGATCAATACCGTCAAGCGCTTTATAGGCGCCGAAAGCGCGGCGAAGGGCGACAAGCTCAAGCTTTGCCCCCTGTTTGGGCTGGGCAGCCTGCGTCGATAAGGGGGCTGGCGCGACCACGTTACTCTCCTGTCTGCGGAAAAATCATAGGCAAGCTCTCCCAGACCCGGAGATCCGAGGGGAAAATATGCAAAAGACTGCGTATAGGCCCCGCCGCGCCAAGGCTCTGCGGGGCAAAGGCTCGGCGGGGCAAAGGGCTCAGCCCTTGGCTGCGCCGATCTTTTCGTCCCAGATGCGGAAGGCATCGACGATTTTCGATGGATCGAGCGGCACTTCCAGCGGGTTATTGGCGATCCAGCCGTCATATTCCTTGCGGCCAAATTCGGCGATGGCGTCCTGGCTCTTTTGAGGCGCCATGGAAATCGTCACATCCTTGACCGCCGGGCCGGGATAGAAATAGCCATCGTCAAAGGCAATCGCCTGTTGCTGCGGCTGAAGAATGAAATTGATTACATCCAGCAGAACCGCGAGCTTTTCTTCCGAAACTCCCTTCGGAATGACGGCGTAATGGGCGTCAGTGACCCAATGGAAGCCCTTGAGGGTTGCCACCTTGGCCTCTTCCGGCACGATGCCGAGCACGCGCGGGTTGATGTCCCAGCCAGTGGTGGTGACGACAATATCGCGGGTGCCTTCGCCAAGCTCCTTCATCACCTGCGTGGTGCCGGTGCCGTAATATTCGACGTTTTCGCCGATTGCCTTCAGGTAATCCCAGGTCTTGGCCCAGCCATTGACCGGATCTTTCGGGTCTTTATCACCCAGCAGGTAAGGAAGACCCATCAGGAATGTCCGACCTGGCCCGGAATTGGCAGGGCGGGCATACATGAAGCGCTTGGGATTGGCCTTGGTCCAGGCCAGCAATTCCTCGGCGGTGCCCGGCACCTGCTTGACCCTGTCAGGCATATATTCGATCAACGGCCCAGACGGATAATAGGTGACGACGACGCCCTGGTTCTGGGCCAGCGCCTGCATCTTGAAAGCCTGCGGCAGCAGGATTTTCTCCAGATCCGGCAGGTCTGCCTTATGGGCGGACAAATCGACCCAAAGCCCTTGCGAAAGGCCAGCGGCCAGCGCATCCGTACCGGTCAGCACCAGGTCGATATCGACTTTTCCGGCTGCCTGTTGCGCTTTAAGCTTTGATGGCAGTTCCGGGGCAGGGGCCTTTGTGAAGGCAAAACGCGACACCCATTGCGGCTTTGCCGCAGCATATTTCTCGAACATGCCCTGGGTCAACGCCAAGTTGCCCGCCACATCAGCGACGGTAACAGTGACAGGACTTGCCGGTTGTTTGGGGGCTGCCATGCCTAGACGCGGCAACAGGCCGAGCCCGGCCACACCAGCGGCCGTGCCCATGAATGTTCTTCTATTGATCGTCACCAACATATCCTCCCAGATTTCCACCCTCGGAAAGGGCTCCCGAAGATAGTGATATGTTAGTATGCGACTTGATGTCAACGTATAGATGCAGGCATATCACCGTGACGACATGTATCCTGCTATTCAGAGCTGTCCTGGGAGAAGGCAATAGGAGCCCCATAAGCCCGAAGAGCCATTGCTAATGGCTCCTCGTCTTAGGCGATGCGGCCAGTGGTAATCGCCGCTTCAACCTGCGGTCTGTATTGCAGGATGGCGGCGGCGTGCATGCCTGTCCAGCCCTGGAGCAGCGAGCCTCGGCCAAAAGGCGGTGAGAAATATTCGACTGAGCCGATCCAGCCGTTTTCAAGGCTGGTCTGCCACCAGCGCAGCATTGGATAGTCCCAGCCGTCCATGCCGTATTTCAATCGCTGTTCGGCATAGAGACCTGAGAGATAGGGCCAGTCGGAGCCGTTGTGATAGCGATAGGCAAAGGCGGATTTGGCGCGGGTATCGGCGGGTCGCTTGAAGGGCGGCCAGGCGCACATCACACCCCAGTCGCCATAGGGCTGGCGCGGATTGTTGCGAGTCTCAAGCAGGGCCGCGACATGGCCAAGCACGGTTTTGGCGCGTTGATCCGACACGGCATCGAACCGCAGGAGAGTCAGGCTATCGAGTGTCAGATGATCCTCTACGAAATCACTTTTCAGGCCGTAATCGGCATACCAGCCATGGGGTGTGAGAAGCGCTTCGTCCAGCGATGCGCGTGCGGTGATAGCCGTTTGCTTTGCCTCCTTGGCCAAAGCCTCGTCCTGATGAATGCCGAATTCAGCAATCGCGTCAAGCGCGCCGATCCAAAGCCCGAGATCATAGGCGACATAGCCATGGCGATAGACATTGTCGGCCCAGTCACGGTCGTGCCGTGGCTTGATAGGCAAGCCGTTTCCGGCAGTGTCGAAGCCTTGATAGCGACGGAAAATCGCTTCGATGGTCTTCCAGTGACGGGTAAGGACGGTTGTGTCGCCGGTGGTGCGGATATAATCGCCAATCGTCAGGATGAAGAACAGCGGACTGTCGAAATGATCGCTCCACCAATCGGTGCGCCGCAGATGTTCCATCTTGTAGTCATCAGACGTCGTGCGGAATTTCTCCCACTCCTCGCCCTGTTTCGGACCGGTCAGAATGACGCCGCTCGGGCTTTCGCCATCGGGCTGGATACCGGTTGCCAGCAGGTCGATCTGGCCACGGACGGCCTTCGGTTCGAGATGCAGCAGGGCCTGCAAGGTCCAGTAGCCGTCGCGGTAATAGGTGCGGGTCGGGGCGCTATAGGCCTGGCCTGCGGCAAGCCCCAGAAAGGAACCGTCTTCGGCACGGCGAATGCTGGAGAGCGAAGCATGGGCGCTCTGGATTGCCATGCTGCGCATCAGCGGTGGGGCTTGTGGCAGCAGGTCGCAGCGCGTCACATGCGCTTTGCTCTCGGCGATGATCGTCTCAACGGGTAGGGCCATGCCCCGTTCGGCTTCCGCGTCGCTGGCCCCTGCGGCAATGACGATCACGCCGTCGCCTTTGTCTTCAACGATGGCCACACCCCATGGCGTGCGGATGATCCGCCTTGCCCCGCTACGCGCCACTTTTTCCGGCTTGGTCAGCGTGCCCCACCAGGCGCAGCGGCGGGCTGGGCGTGTGGATTTCAACCGGCTGCCGGTCAGCACCAGAACCGGGGCGGATTGGGCAACATAGAGGCCATGGTCTTTGCCGGTCATCTGGTTCGGCGCGTAGACGAACGGGCCGGTCCAAGGGTGAAGGGCGATGTTTGCGATCCGGCCGCAACCCCAGAGTGACAGTTCAAGCCGTCCTTCCGGCAGAAAATCACCTTGCAGGCGGGGTGCCATGAACGCCAATTGCAGGGGCAATTCGCTTTCGACAAGTCCGTCTGGTCGTGCATTCGCCTTGGCTTTATCCATGTCTCTCCCCTGTCCGTTATAGATTTTCCGCATTGGATTTTTCCGGATGCGGGACGCGGTTTTTCAAGGCCAGTGCCACAGCGCCAATCATCCCCGCCTGCACGCCGAGCCTGCTTTGTTTCAGCGGGCTTTCGAAGGGCAGCAAGGGTTGCAGATGCGCCTGTAGAAGCGTGAAGAATTCTGGCTGGGAGCCGATGCCGCCGCCAATCACCGTGACTGCCGGGTCTAGAAGCGCATGCACGGCGGCGATACCGATCGATGCCTGTTTTGCCACGCTATCGATAGCAAGCCGGGCCTGTTCATTGCCTGATCGCGCCAGCGAAAACAGTTCGGCAACGGTCCCGCCGTCTCTTGTGAACCTTTGGCGGATGCCGCTGGTGCCGACGCCATCCTCGTAAAGTCCATTTTCCGACAAGGGGGCTGTCTCATGAGGTGCCGCGCCCACAGGCAGGTAGGCAATTTCGCCAGCCCGGCCAGCGGCACCACGCCATGGCTCTCCATCCAGGACGATGCCCATGCCAACGCCGGTTCCGAACGACACGAATACCAGTGAGCCAAGCCCTTGACCCGCGCCTGCCCATGCTTCGCCATAGGCGGCGAGATTGACATCATTTTCCACCGTCACCGGGCAGGAAACGAAGCGCGACATCAGGTCCGCAAGGGGACGGTCAACCGGCAGAGCCAAATTGGGAGAAAGCGACGAAAGCCCGGTTTGAGGATCGACGGCGCTCGGAACGCCAATCACGACATTGTCCAGCTCTTGCGCCAAGGCACCGGCGTCCGACAGGAGAGAGGTAATCAGTCTTGCCATTTGCGCGAGAACGGGTGCATCTTCACCGTGCAGCGTAGGCTCTTCGCGTGTGGCAATGATCTGCTCCTGGGTTCGGGCAATGCCGGCCAGAATTTTTGTGCCGCCAAGGTCGATGCCAATGACCCAGCCAGGGACCCGGGCGCGGCCCGAGGCATCTTCCCGGGGTCTTTCAATGGTGGGCAAGGGTTTGGCCGAACTGGACACAATTGCATTCCTTGTTTTGTTCGGTGTGTTGACGAACTATTTATGGGCTGGTTTTTGACCTGTCAAGCCTGCTCCCTGAGAGGAAAGGAAATTCTAGGGTCCAAGCCAGGCCCTAGCCAATTCCTCAGGGCAACCGACAGGCAAAACCCAGGTAATCTTCCTGGTTGTCGGGCTTTTTCACATCTCCACGAATTAGCTTGACACGCCGTGGCAAATCCTATTTCGTTCGTCATGTCAACGAACCAATTAAGAAGTTTCAGGGCATTTGCATTCCGGTTTTGCCTGGCGGAGGTATCCGGGCAAGACGATGACATACTGCATGATTGCATCGGGTTTTCAGGATTCGAGCGGGACATTATGCAGGTAAAGAAATGCTACAGCGATTTTGTGGAGTTGATGATCGCACGTCGCTGTATTTCCCATCATCCGCCGTCTCACCTGCAAGGGAACAGCAAGGTGAATCCGGCCCGCGCAATTGCGTGAACCAAAGCTTGCGTTCACCGGTGGCCATCAGGAGGAAGATTCGATGCAAAAAAGCGTTTTGAAATGGGTTGGCGGTGGGTTTGGCGTCATGCTGTCGCTGAGCAATGCCTATGCGTTCGGCGAAGCGCCGATGCTGAAGAGCCAGGTCGATGCGGGCAAGCTCCCGCCGGTCGAACAGCGCCTTCCCAAGAAGCCTGCCATCATCCCTGTTTATAACGAGATCGGCACTTATGGTGGCACGCTCCGGCGTGCCTATAGCGGCATCGGTGATCGCATGGGGTCCACCAAGCTGATCGAAGAGCGGGCCTTGAAGTTGCAGCAATCGTCCGACGGCAAGGTCGATCTGGTGCAGCGTTTCGTTGAAAGCTGGTCGGCCAATGCCGATTCAACCGAATTTACCTTCACGCTGCTCGATGGCATGAAATGGTCCGATGGCGTACCGGTCACCACGGAAGATGTGAAATTCTGGTATGAGGATCTGTTCCTCAATACCGATCTCAATCCCAGCCCTCCCGGCTTCCTGTTTTCCGGCGGCAAGCCGATGAAACTCGACATTGTCGATGCGCATACGTTCAAGGTCAGCTTCGCCCAGCCTTACGCGCTGTTTCCCTATGTTCTGGCGGTTCAATCGACGGGATGGCCGGGCCTCGACAAGCCGAGCTTTATCCAGCCAGCCCATTATCTGAAGAAATTCCTGCCGAAATACAGCACACCGGCAGAGCTGGATGCCATCGTCAAGGCCAAGGGTGTGCCCAATTGGCGGGCGCTCTGGGATTTGAAAGGCGTGATCCAGGCCTGGTGGTTGAACCCGGATCTGCCTGTCGTGACCGCCTGGAAGGTCGTGACGCCGCCACCGGCCAGCACCATCGTTTTTGAGCGTAATCCCTATTATTGGGCAACCGACAAGGCTGGCAACCAGCTTCCCTATATCGACCGGATCGAGGCAAAGCTTTTCCAGGACCATCAGGCGGTCAACCTGATGATCGTTCAGGGCCAGATCGACTTCCAGTCGCGGTTTGTTGAAGCGCGGGATTATCCGCTGCTCAAGGAAAACGAACAGGCGGGCAATTACACCGTTCATCCTTGGAAGAGCGGTGAAAACCTGGCGATTATCCCCAATATCAACGACACCGACGAGGTGAAACGCAAGCTGTTTGACGATATTCGCTTTCGCGAAGCGTTGAGCATCTCGATTGACCGCGAAGCCATCAACGAGACAGTGTTTTCCGGTCTGGCCATGCCAAGAGCTGCCGCGCCAGCCAAGGGATCGCCCTATTACGACCCCGAATTCGAGACCAAGTGGACCGGTCTCGATATTGATCGCGCCAATACGCTGCTGGACGAAATCGGCCTGAAAAAGGGTAGCGACGGGTTCCGCACCGGGCCGGATGGCAAGCGCCTCAGCCTGGTGATCGAGACGATTGACGAGAATATTCCGCCTGAGATGGTTGAGGTTATCCGTCAGGGATGGCAGCAGATCGGCATTGAAGGGCTGATCCGTTCGGTTGATGAAACCGCCAGCCTTCAGCATATCAAATCCGGCAATTTCGATATCATCACCGCCTATGCTGACCGGTTGCTGATGCCGCAGGCCGATCCGACCCTGCTGCTTGGCCGCGAATCCTACGCCAACGCTTATTTCGAATGGTATAATTCCGCTGGCAAGAGCGGCACGGAGCCGCCGAAGGATCACCCGATCCGCAAGCTGTTTGATGCCTGGACCGCCGCGTCAAGCTCCAAGACTGTTGATGAAGCCAACCAGCATATGAAGGACATGATCAAAGTCATGAAGGACAATGTCTGGATGATTGGTCTTGTCGGCGAATCTGTCACGCCCTTCGTCGTCAACAACAAGATCGGCAATTTCCCCGATGTGATGACCAACGAAGAAGCCCTGCGCAATGAAGGCAATGCCATTCCCGCGCAGCTGTTCTTCAAGAAGTGATCGGTGCCGGTGGTCTGCTGAACGGCAGGCCACCGGCAAGCAATTGGATTACCAGAGACACGGTTGCCAGAGACAAGGTTGCCAGAGACACGAGTGAACGACGCCAACTGTCGAGAGTAAGTGATGACATCCTATATCTTGAACCGGTTTGCCTGGGCCATTCCCATGCTGGTACTGGTTTCCATCGCCGCCTTCACGGTCATCCAGCTGCCTCCAGGCGATTACGCCACAGCGCTTGTCGCGGAAATGCGGGCGAATGGTGATACGCCGCCTGAGGGCACTGAGGAGCGGTTGCGCCATCAGCTCGGCCTGGATCGTCCGATGTATGAGCAATATTCGCAGTGGATCGGCAATATCGTTCTGCACGGTGATTTCGGCACCTCCTTGACCTATAACCAGCCAGTCTCCAACCTGATCTGGGGCCGGTTGGCCTTGACGCTGGCAATCTCCTTTTCATCCCTGTTGCTGACCTGGGTGATCGCCATCCCGATTGGTGTTTATGCCGCAGCGCGCCAATATTCGTTCCTCGACTATTTCTTCACCGTGTTCGGCTTCCTCGGTCGAGGCTTTCCGGAATTCCTCTCGGCCCTGATCCTGATGTGGCTTGCCTATTCCTGGATGGGCATGAATGTCGGCGGGTTGTTTTCGCCGCAGATGCAGGATGCGCCCTGGAGCATCGCCAAGGTCGCCGACATGCTCGGCCATTTGTGGATTCCGCTGCTGGTGCTTTCGACCAGCGGTGCGGCTGGCCTGATCCGCATCGTGCGCGCCAATATGCTGGACGAGCTGAACAAGCCCTATGTAGAGACCGCGATGGCGCAGGGCCTGACGGAATGGAGCGTCATCTGGCGCTATCCGGTGCGGGTGGCGCTCAACCCGTTCATTTCCACAATCGGCTGGGCTCTGCCAGCGCTGATTTCCGGCGATGTCATCACATCCGTGGTCTTGAACCTGCCGACCACCGGACCTCTGCTGCTGCGCGCGCTGCAAAGCCAGGACATGTATCTGTCGGGAAGCTTTATCCTCATTCTCGGCGTCTTCACCATCCTCGGCACCATTGTGTCCGATATCCTGCTGGCGATCTCCGATCCGCGCATCCGCTACCGATAGGAGCAGACCATGACCGATCTGACCGTAAACGACATGGATGAGTCCCGACCCGAAGCGGGGCGCGCGGAAAAACTCTACCAGGCCAGCCCCCGGCAATTGATGTGGTGGCGGTTCAAGCGCCACAAGGTGGCGATGGTTTCGGGGATTATCCTCATCCTGGCCTATCTGGTCACCGGACTAGCCGAATTCACGGCACCCTATGATGCATTCCAGGGCAATGCCCGCACGACATTACTACCGCCCCAGGCACTGCATCTGTTTGACGAGGAAGGAAATTTCCACGGCCCCTTCGTCTATGCGACGACCCGCACCCGCGATCCCGTAACCTTGAGGCCGATGTACAAGCCGGATACGTCGAAGATCGTGCCGATCCGATTTTTCGTCCAGGGACAGACCTATCGGTTCTGGGGCTTGATCGAGGGGAACCTGCGTCTGTTCGGTGCTGCGGGGCAGGACAAAATCAACCTGCTCGGCACCGATACGCTGGGACGCGATGTGCTGTCGCGGCTGATCTATGGCGGGCGCATCTCGCTATCTGTCGGGTTGATCGGCGTTGCCGTCAGCTTCGTTCTCGGGCTGACGCTGGGATCGATTTCGGGCTATTTCGGCGGGATCACCGATAATATCGTCCAGCGCGGCATGGAATTTCTGCGCTGTATTCCGACCATCCCCCTGTGGATGGGGCTTGCTGCCGCCCTGCCGATCACCTGGGACCCGCTGTTTGTCTATTTTCTCGTGACACTGCTGTTGTCGCTGATCGGCTGGACCTATGTGGCCCGCACCGTACGGGGCCGGTTCCTGTCGGTGAAAAACGAGGATTTCGTGCTGGCGGCCCGGTTTTGCGGGACATCTGAAGCGAAGATCATCACCCGGCACATGCTGCCGTCGATGACCAGCTATATCATCGCGGCGCTGACCTTGTCGGTGCCGGACATGATCCTTGGGGAGACGGCATTGAGCTTTCTCGGTCTTGGCCTGCGTCCGCCGGTGGTCAGCTGGGGTGTGCTGCTGCAAGAGGCTCAAAACCTGCGAACAATCTCGCAGGCGCCTTGGTTGCTGGCACCGGGGGCGGCCATCGTCATTGTCGTCCTTGCCTTCAATTTCCTTGGTGACGGCCTGCGCGATGCAGCCGATCCCTATAGCAAATGAGTGAAGACATGCCCCCAGAGAGCGAAAAGCCTGTTATCGAGATCGATAATCTCAAGGTTCACTTCCAGGTCCGTGAAGGTGTGGTCAGGGCAGTCGATGGCGTCAGCCTGAAACTGATGCCGGGTGAGGTGCTGGGTATCGTTGGAGAAAGTGGTTCTGGAAAATCGATTACGGTGCGGGCAATCATGCAATTGCTGCCCAAGGTTGGCAAGATTTCCGATGGCCAGATCCTGTTCAATGGCGTTCCCGGCAAGACAACCGACATCGCCAAGCTGGATCGCAATGGCCGCGATATGCGCGCCCTGCGCGGTGGCCGGATTGGCATGATCTTTCAGGAGCCGATGACGGCATTGTCGCCGGTACACACCATTGGCCATCAGGTGATGACGCCGATCCTGCTGCACAGCCAAGGCAGCAAGGCGGATGCCGAAAAACGTGCCAGGGAAGTGCTCGATATGGTCCGGCTGCCGCGCATCGATGAGATGATGCGCAGCTATCCGCACCAGCTTTCCGGCGGCATGCGCCAGCGCGCCATGATCGCCATCGCGCTCGCCTGCCGTCCTCAGGTGTTGATTGCTGACGAGCCGACAACGGCGCTGGACGTCACCACCGAGGCGCAGATCCTTGATTTGCTGAAGGAGTTGAGGGCCGAGCTTGGCATGTCGATCATCTTCATCACCCATAATTTCGGCGTGGTTGCCGATATCGCTGACCGGGTCTCGGTGATGTATCTCGGTAATGTCGTGGAAACCGGCCGGACCGAGGATATTTTCTACGATCCGAAACACCCCTATACGCGGGCATTGCTCAATTCCATCCCAAGGCTTGGAGCCGCAAAACAACACCGGCTGAACACCATTCCTGGCATGATCCCCGATCCCTTCAACCTGCCTGACGGTTGCGTGTTTCACCCCAGATGCGGGCTTGCCAGAGATGGGGACTGTCGCCGGATCTACCCAGCCGTCACCCGGATCGATGACGAGCGGATGGCCCGTTGTCATGTTGTCGCGGAAGCGATGCAAGCAGGGAGTGTCGCCCAATGACGGAGCTATCCATGGCGCCTGACCTCCTGATGGATGTCGCCGATCTGAAGAAACATTTTCCGATTCATTCCGGCTTTCTCGGACGCCAGACCGGCGCCGTGCGTGCGGTGGAGAATGTCAGTTTTCAGTTGCGCAAAGGCGAGACCCTGGGACTGGTCGGCGAGAGCGGTTCGGGCAAATCCACCGTCGCCCGGCTGCTGCTGCGGGCTTTTCCGGCCACCGAGGGCCGGGTGACATTCCGCCGCCGCAATGGTTCGCTGATCGATATCGCCAAGGCGGGCAATGCCGAGATGCGCGAATTGCGTGACGAGGTCCAGATGATCTTTCAGGACCCGTATTCCTCGCTCAATCCGCGCCTGCGGTTGCTGGAGATTATCGGTGAGCCGCTGATCAACAAGAAGGTGGCGAGGTCCGAAATCGAGGACCGGGTGGCGGAGCTGCTGAAGCTTGTTGGTCTTCGTCCCGAATTCATGAGCCGTTATCCGCATGCCTTTTCTGGCGGTCAGCGTCAGCGCATCGGCATTGCCCGGGCGCTTGCCGTCAATCCGAGTTTCATCGCCGCCGATGAAGCCGTGTCGGCGCTGGATGTCTCGGTCGCGGCCCAGGTTGTCAACCTGATGCAGGACTTGCAGGAGCAGTTTGGTCTCACCTATCTGTTTATCACCCATGACCTGTCAATGGTTGAGCATATCGCCAACCGCGTCGGCGTCATGTATCTCGGCAGGCTGGTGGAAATTGCCGATACGGCAAGCCTGTTCGACAAGCCGCGCCATCCCTATACCGAGGCTTTGCTGTCATCTGTGCCGCAGCCCGATCCCCGCGCCAATGCCGCCAAGAAGCGGATCATCCTCAAGGGTGAAATCCCCAATGCCGCCAAGCCGCCGTCCGGCTGTGTCTTTCATCCCCGCTGTCCCTATGCCACCGATATCTGCCGCCAGGTGGAGCCGCAACTGGAAGCGCTAGCTGGCAGCGACAATGCCGTGCGCTGCCATCGTGCCGCGGAACTGGATCTGGCGGGCGTTCGCTGAAGGGACTCACGAAAGGCGAAGACCCTGTCCCGATCCAGGTCCTTGCGCAAATGTGACTCGATTTGCAGCGCAAACTGTGCAGTAGAATGCGCGATTGGCCTGGCGCGGACGTTTGGACGTTTCTGTGCCGGGCACGGCATATGTGAGAGTATCGGCATTGCGGATTCTGGTGGTCGAAGACGACGTCATTCTGGGCTCTTCCCTGAAGAAGGCCTTTGAGAAACACGCCTATGGCGTGGACCTGATGCGGGATGGCGAATCCGGGCTGCTGGCCATTCAGGATAATGACTATGCCGTTGTCATTCTGGATGTGAACCTGCCGAAGGCCAGTGGTTTCGAGGTGGTTCGAACCTTGCGCGCCAGCGGTAACAAGGTTCCGGTCCTGCTGCTGACGGCGCTTGACAGTATCCGCTCACGGGTCGAGGGACTGGATGAAGGGGCCGACGATTATCTTGTGAAGCCTTTCGATCTGGACGAGCTTCTGGCCCGTGTTCGAGCGCTCGCCCGCCGGTATGAAGGGCGCACCGAGACATTGATCCGTTGCGGCAATGTCGAGCTTGACCCTTCCGCGATGATCGCTCGCCAGAACGGCACGCCCCTGCATGTGGCTGGCAAGGAATTCCATCTGCTCAAGCTGCTGATGGAGCGTGCTGGGCGCTACGTCACCAAAAGCGATATCGAATACGCTCTTTACGATATTTCGGCGATGGTGGAGAGCAATACGATAGAAGTGACGATCTACAGTCTGCGCAAAAAATTGGGCGCTGATTTCATCAAATCCATCAGAGGCGTCGGCTATATGGTCGAGCGGTGACACGTGACACTCAGTCAAAGACTGTTCCTGAGAATTCTGCCGACGCTGATCATTACAATCGCGCTTGTCGGCGCCTTTGCGTATCGAAGCGCCGACCGCGAGATTGAAAATATCTATGATGCGGAGTTGATCAACGACGCCAACACGCTTTGGGTCCTGCTCAATCATCCGCTGGCCAAGAATTCGGACAAGCCGATTGTCCAGATCCCCGATCTGGATTTCAACATGGACGACCAGCTGTCCCTGAACGAAGATGCGGATGATTACGCCGATGCCCACGCCTTCCGGGCCTGGAAGAATGGCCGCCTGGTCATGGTCAGCAGCAATTCCTTTCCTGAATCCGTCCCGGAATTCAAACGCGGCTTTTCCAATTTCAAGCTAAACGGTGAGACTTGGCGGGTTTATACCCTGCCGATTCCCAATTCTCCTGTCACCATTGAAGTTGCCGAGAAAATGGCGCTGCGCGACGGGTTGGTCGCCAATATTATTCTTAATCTGTCCTTTCCATTGATGATCCTGGTGCCGGCCATCGCCATTGTTGTGTGGTTCGTCATTCATAACGGCCTCAACCATATCCGGGTGCTTGTCCGCCAGATAAGGTCACGGACGCCGGACGACCTGTCGGCAATTTCCACCGATGGTTTGCCGCGCGATCTTGTGCCGCTGGTCGGCTCGCTCAATCAGTTCATGGAAAAGCTGCGTATATCCCTGACGCTTGAGCGCCGCTTTGCCGATCTCGCCGCCCATCAGTTGCGCACGCCGCAGGCTGGCATAAAGCTGCTGCTGCAATTGATCGAGCGGTCGGATTCGGAGGAAGAGCGTCAGGCGCTGATGAAGGATCTGACCGCCAGCAATGAACGGGCGATGCATCTGATTGAGCAGATGCTCAATCTGGCCCGCGTCAGTCACCAGCCCTTGAACCTGCAACCGACGAACCTCTTCGATCTGGTTGCCAAGGTGCTGGCGGATTTCGGGCCGGTCTTCAACGATAGACGCTTGCAGGTCGAGCTTTCCGGCGATGAAGAGGCGCTGGTGGCCACCGACAGCACCTTGTTGCGAATGATGATCGACAATATCGTTGACAATGCCATCAAATATTCGCCGGATGCCGGTGCAATCGAGGTTAGGATCAAGGCTAAGGGCCCCAACTGGTGCGTTTCAGTTAATGACAGCGGACCGGGCATTCCCGTTCAGCATCGCGACAAGGTTTTCCAGCAATTCTACCGGTTGCCGACAACAGAGCGCGAGGGGACCGGGCTTGGCCTTGCCATTGCTGCGGCAATTGCGGGCCGCCTTTCGGTTGATATCGAACTGGGTGTGCCGGACTGGGGCTATGGCTTGCGCATGGACCTGCTTGTGCCAGCGGGGACGCTCACTGCGGCTTGATCGGCAGGTTGCAGTCATAGGATGCAAATAAATGATTATAAAGTATAATTTTTAAGTCAACGAAGACACCCCAAGGCTGGTTGGCAAAAAAATCGACATTTAAGTTTCACTTCATTTTCGTCTAATCCAGCTTTCAGTTCGCGGTTCTAGGGTTCCTTCACAGATTGAAGGAACCACCATGCAAGCTTTCTGCGATTTTGACGGCACGATATCGAAACAGGACGTCACTGACCTCGTCCTGGAGCGGTTCGCCCTGCCTGAATGGACCGATATCGAACAACAATGGGAAGCGGGAGAAATCAACTCCGCTGAATGCATGCGGGCTCAGATCCGTCTGCTTCAGGCCTATCGGCATGAGATCGACCGGTTTCTCGGTGAGGTCGAAATCGACGCTGGCTTTCCTGAATTTCGTCGGTTCTGCCTCCAGAACCATATCCGCCTGACCATCGTCAGCGACGGTGTCGATTATTTCATTCGCCGTGTTCTTAGCCATCACGGCATCACCGATATCGAAGTGGTTGCCAACCGCATGCTGGAGCCCTCCTGCGGTAACCCGACGGTTTTCGACCTCGACCACCCCTTTGCCAGCCAAAACTGCGTCACCGGATCGGGTGTCTGCAAATGCAATGTCATCCGCTCCGGCGATGCGGATCACATTTATATCGGCGATGGCCGCTCGGATTTCTGCGTCTCCAGCCATGCCGCCAAGCTGATCTTCGCCAAATCCAAACTGGCGGTCCATTGCCAGGAAAACCGGATCCCCTTCATCGCTTACCGCGATTTCACCGATATCACAGCCGCACTCAAGACCTTGAAGACCAAGTCCCTGGCGATTGGGGCTGGTGCTGCTGTGACCACTGTTCCTGCATCAAAAATAGCTTAGGGAAAACAAGCATATGCGTGCAACGCTCAAGATTGCCGAACCGCCCGTCGTCTCGCCTTCAGAAGACGAGTTGAGAGAACTCGAAAACCTCTATTGTTCTCACGGCGACACCGTTCACTATACGGATAAGCCGAAATTCTTCGAAGGTTGTGAAGGCTCGTTCGTCTACGATGCCAGCCAGACGCCGTTTCTCGACCTGCAAATGTGGTATTCCGCCGTCAATTTCGGCTATCGCAACGAGCGGCTGAACAATGCGGCCCATCGGCAGCTCGATCAGCTTCCGCAGGTGGCATCCCAATATCTGCACCGCGAAAAAGTCGAACTGGCCGCACTGATTGCCCGCGATGCCGAGCAGAAGTTTGGCCATAAGGGCCGGGTGCATTTCAATGTCGGCGGCTCCCAGGCTGTCGAGGATTCGCTGAAGCTGGTGCGCAATTTCACCGGTGGCAAAAGCCTGATGTTCGCTTTCGAGGGCGGTTATCATGGCCGCACGCTCGGCGCGAGCGCGATTACCTCAAGCTATCGCTACCGTCGCCGGTACGGCCATTTCAGCGACCGTGCTCAGTTCATCGAGTTTCCCTATCACTTCCGCGGCCCGAAAGGCATGTCGAAGGAGGAATATGGTGAGGTCTGCGTACAGAAATTCGCCCGCCTGTTTGAAAGCGAATATAACGGTGTCTGGGATCCCAAGGCTGGTAAATCCGAATATGCCGCTTTCTATGTCGAGCCGATCCAGGGCACCGGCGGCTACGTCATTCCGCCGATGAATTTCTTCACCGGCTTGAAGAAAGTGCTTGATGACCACGGTATCCTGTTGGTCGTCGATGAAATCCAGATGGGCGTCTACCGCACCGGCAAGCTTTGGTCGATCGAGCATTTCGGCGTGTCGCCTGATGTTCTGGTATTCGGCAAGGCCATTACCAATGGTCTCAACCCGCTGTCCGGCATCTGGGCGCGCGAGGAAATGATCAATCCGACGATTTTCCCGCCCGGCTCGACCCATTCGACCTTCGCCAGCAATCCAATGGGCACCGCCGTTGCGCTGGAAACCATGAAAATGGTCGGCGAGGGTGATTTTGGCGCCAGCGTCATGGAAAAAGGCGCCCGCTTCCTGGATGGTCTGAAGGTTCTCGAAAAGCGTCATGCCATCGTCGGAGATGTCGATGGTCTCGGCCTCGCGCTCCGCATGGAAATCTGCAAGGAAGACGGGTTTACCCCCGACAAGGCAACACTCGACTGGATGTCGGACGAGGGCATGAAGGGCGATATGGTTGTTGATGGCAAGACCTATGGTCTGGTGCTCGATGTCGGCGGCTACCATAAGAACGTCATCACGCTGGCTCCCAACCTGATGATCAGCAACAGCGAAATCGATCTGGCCCTCACCCTGCTCGATCAGCTGCTGACCCGCGCTGCACGGAGATAGAGCCGTGCAACTCCTGCTTCTTCACCTCGATGACGCGCTGGAGTTGCAGCCTGAGTTCATGCGCACCTGCAAAATGGCAGGCGCGCATGAACTCAACGAACAGCAAAGCGGCAGGGCTGTGCGTCTCTGGGGGCGGCAAGCCGCGCTCGACACGCTGTGGCGCAAGATCAGCCAAGCGGGACGGCAGGGGTCTGCCGAGCCGCGCCTCTGCTTCATGGGGTCGGGCGATTTTCACCACGTCACATCACTGCTGATTGATCAGGCCTTGGAACGCCGCAGCGAGCGCGTGACGGTCATTCATATCGACAATCACCCGGACTGGGTGCATTTCGATGGCGGCATGCATTGTGGTTCCTGGGTCAACCGTACCCTTGCCAATCCGCAGGTCGATAAAGTCATCACCATCGGCGTCTGTAGCAATGATCTGGAGACGCCGGAGCGTAAGGGCGCAAATCTCGACCTGCTGACCAGCGGACGGCTGGAGCTTTACCCGTACGCACATCCGCCTAGCCGGGTGAAGGCCAGTTACGGTTCCGGGCAATCCTACAGGCAGCATGCCCGTGACCTTTATTGGCAAACCATCGCCGAAATCGGCGAGATGAATTTCATCGACCGGTTGCTGGCCAGCATTCAGACCGACTGCGTCTACATCACTCTGGACAAGGATGTTCTGGTTCAGGGCGATGCGGTGACCAATTGGGACCAGGGGCAAATGCAGATGCCCTATGTCCTATCGATCATCAGCGCGATTGGTGAGCGCTATCGGATTATCGGCGCTGATGTGACGGGGGATTATTCCCGTCCAGACTATAGCGGCACTCTCTGGACCCGGTTTTTGAAAAAGGGCGAGATCCTGATCGATCAACCCCGCCATACATGTCCCAGTCCGCAGATCTGCACCATCAACAGTTCCGCCAATCTCGCGCTGCTGGATGTGTTCGGGGAGCAGATGCGATGAAACAAGGGCTTGATCTGTCGATGTTGGCGCTGATCCTGTTCTGCATCCTGACGGAGACAGGCCGTGAGATCTGCTTCAAAAAAGGGGCAGGCGCGGGCGATGCCAGACAGATGGTGCTACGGCCTGTCGTCTGGGCCGGGATCTGCTTCTGGCTGATCGAACTGCTGGCCTGGAGCCGGGTGCTGGCCAGTGTTTCGCTGTCCGTCGCCTTTCCGATCATGGCGATGAGCTATGCCACCATCACGATTGCCGGTGCGGTGATCTTCAAGGAATCCATCAACCTTCGCCATGCCGTCGGGGTCGCGCTTGTGACTGCCGGTGTGGTCTGTGTCGGAGCAACAGGACTATGAAACTCTTTGCCTATTCGAAATGGGATAGTGTGTCTGTCGCAGCAGCATTGCTGCATCTGGCCTTCAATATCTATCTGATCGCCGGGTTCGAGAGCCGGCCGCTGTGGCTCTCCTTCGTGCTTGCCTGTATTTATGCGCTGTCGATTTCCTGGAACATCAATAGCATTTCCCATAACTTCATCCACACGCCTTATTTCAAGCCGCGCTGGATGAATTATGCCTTCAGCCTGCTGGAATCGATCACCATTGGCTTTTCTCAGACCTATTATCACTGGGTCCATATGCGCCACCATTCCGGCAATAGCGACCGGCCGGATGAGAGCGGCAAGACCGTCGATCTGCTGTCGATCTACAAGCATGGCAAGAATGGCGAGCCGGAAAATGTGTTTTCCTACACCTTTCTGAGCTTCTTCCGGGATGATCTGGGCGAAATCCATCGGGCTATCGCTGCCAAGCGGCCATTTGAAGCCAAGTGGGGGCGGATCGAACTGATCGCCTTCATTGTCGTCGCGCTGGCGGCCCTGGCCTATGACTGGAAGGCGACGCTGTTCCTCGTGCCCTTCTATTATCTCGGCAATTGCCTGTCGTCTCTCAATGGTTACTACGAGCATCTGCACGGCGACCCGGACGAGCCGATTGCCTGGGGCGTCAGCAGTTACAAGAGCTTCTACAACTGGCTGTGGTTCGGCAATGGCTATCACGCCGAACATCATTACCGGCCCAAAACCCACTGGACGCAATTGCCGCTGCTGCATGACCGGATCAAGGATGAGCAGGAAAAGGCCGGAACCCATGTGATCAGCACCTGCCACGCGCTCGGCTTCATTGCCAAGGAGAACCTGGCCAAAGAGACCTTGTCGGGGGAGGGTACCCGATGAGCACCGATGCGCTTTCCTTTTATCAGGAAGGAAGCAATGGCAGCGGCATCCTCCTTGTTCACGGTCTGACAGGGGCGCCTGCGGAAATGCGGCTGGTCGCCCGGCAATTGCACCGGCGCGGATATTCGGTCTATGCCCCGCTGCTGGCAGGGCATGGAAAGGACGAAGCGGCTTTGCGCAAGACGCGCTGGCAGGATTGGCTTGAGAGCGTCGAGGAAGCCGGGCAGGTTCTGGCCTCACGGGTCGACGCAGCCTTCGCCGCTGGTATCTGCGCCGGTGGAAAGCTGGCGCTGATGGCGGCGGATCGCCAGCCGCTGACCCTGCGTGCGGCGGCCATCTATTCGCCCTGTTTTCATTACGATGGCTGGGACATTCCCCGCCATTACAATTTCATGGCCCGCAATATCCGCTGGCTGGCGAAGATCCCCTTCCTGGACCGGCTAAGGTTTCACGAAACCCGCTCGCTCGGCATCAAGGACGACCGGCTGCGCAACAAGATTGCCGCCATGAGTGGCGACGGCGTGTTGGAGAGCTTCCCCGGCAAGGGATTGGTGGAAATGGACAAGCTTGGGCGGGTGCTGAAAGCCCGGCTGCCGTCTATGCAGACCCCGACGCTGATCGTTCATTCGCTTGAGGATGATGTCAGCAGCCCAAGCCATGCCCAATATATCTCGTCGCATCTTGGCGGGCCGCGCGAACTGCATTGGCTGCGGGACAGCTATCACATGATCCATATGGACCGGCAGCATCGGCACGTCGCCGATCTGACAGCGGATTTTTTCGAGGCTCATTATGTACCGAACCGAGCTTAACATGCCCGAAAACAGAGCGGTGAAATCTTCGGCCTCAGACGATGTCACGCAGAAGCGTGTCATGCTTGATGTGGTGCGCAGTTCGGATACTCGCATAACAAGCTCCATTGCCGATATCGATCGTGACGATTGGGACCAGTGCTTTCCGGGCGAGCCGGAAGCCTATGATTACCTGCTGACCGTCGAAACCGCTGGGATATCGGGTTTCGAATGGTGTTACGCCACGGTCTATGAAGGCGGTTATCTTGTCGCGGCCATGCCGGCCTTCATCACCCGCTATGCTTTGGACACCACGCTCGAGGCGGGCAGCGTCCGCGACGTGATCGGCAGGCTGCGCCGTATCTTCCCGAAATTATTGACCTTGCCGCTCGCCTGCCTGGGCTCGCCTTGCACGGAGACCGGCAATCTCGGTTTTCACCCCTCGGTCAGACCGGATCGCCATGAAATGCTGTTTCAGGCGATGTTGAGCTGTTTTGAGGATTACGCCCGGACACGCAAATGTGTGCTAGGTGCGCTGAAGGATATTCCACAGCCGGTGGATGCCGGGATTGACCGCGTGATCAAGGACCATGGCTATGCGCCGCTGGGCGGCATGCCGACTGCCTGGCTTGCCATCGATTTTGCCGATATGGATAGTTATTTCGCCCGGCTGTCGGCGTCCACGCGTAAGGACATGCGGCGCAAATTGCGGGCGCGCGAAAAGGTCAGGGTCGAATATCACACGCAATTCGGTGACCATCTGCCACGGATCATGCAGCTTTATAACGAGACGCGCACGCGTAGCGAATGGCAGTTCGAGGAGCTGACACCGGCCTATTTCGAAGGCATCCTGAAGACTATGCCCGGCCGGTCTTTCTGCACTCTTTATTTTGTCGGGGACGAGCTGTTGGCAGCCAACCTGATGGTTCATAACGATCATACGCTGATCGACAAGTTTTTCTGCATGGATGAAAAGGCAGGCCGTCCCTACAATCTCTATTATCTCAGCTGGTTTGAGAATATCGGCTATTGCCTGAACAACGGATTGACGCGTTATCAAAGCGGCCAAGCCTATTATACCAACAAGGTGCGGCTGGGCAGCAGGCTAACGCCGAACGAAATGTATTTCCGCCACCGCAATCCCGTCGTTCAACGTCTGTTGCGCCTGGTCGCGCCCTATTTTGCCGCAGATGAAGCGAGCGGAGTTCAGCTGAGTGAGGACGAAGCATGAAACTGCTTCGCCTGTCATGGCTGGCCGTGCCGGTACTTAACACGGCCCAGCAGATGTTTTTGAAACTTGGCGCAGATCAAGCCGATACCGCGCATGGATCGGCGTTTTTCGAACATGTCTTCCTGTCGCACTGGTTTCTTGCCGCAGTCGTCGCGGAAATCGTCTGTTTTATCGTCTGGATGTCGGTGCTGGCCGATCTGCCGCTCAGCAAGGCCTTCCCCTTGTCTGCTGTCAGCTATGTGCTGATCATGGCGATGGCCTGGTTCATCTTTGATGAACCGGTCACGCTCCTGACGCTGATCGGCACGGCGACAATTCTGGCTGGCGCCTGGTGCATCGCGACGGCGTCGAAGTCTGGGACCTGAGGCTGCGTTCAGAATGAAATATCGAAGGATTTGTTGAAGGCAATTCCAACAGTGTTCTGGTTTCTGGTCCCGAGCTCTGAGGTAACAGGAGAATCTGCGGCATCGCCCACCAGCCGCTCGAAGCGATTATAGAGTTGCACCGACATATCTGGCGAAATCGTATAAGTGGCCGAGACGGTAAAGCCCACGGATTTGATCCCGGCGCTCGCATCGAAAGCATCGATGCGGCCATTGCGGCTGGCCTCGGTGGCAGAGACGCCGAAATATTTGTTCATATAGGATGTGTCACCAAAGGTGGCCCTCGGCCCGGCGGACAGCAGCCATTTTTCCGAAAGCGGCTGAAACCAGTCCGAGCCGATATCCACCACCAATCCACTGCCATTTGACAGCGCCTGACGGATTTCCGAGCGGACACGCCAGACATCCGGCTTGATCCAGTATTGGACGAAGACACCGGCATCGATATCAAATTCGACGTTTTTCAGCCCGTCGAGATTGGTCGATTTGGAGGAGCGGCTGTCACGAAAGCCAACGACCGGCCCCACTTCAAGCCCATGCCCACTGAACACCGTATAATCCAGATTATCATCAGGTGCTGAATTTTCCTCGGGCTCTCCGAACCGACGGATATCGAAGGAGGGAATGACCCCGAACGTATATTGCTTGGAACCGGGATAGCTGGGCGCCAGTTCGACCGCGCCTCCAAGCGTGACTGTCCAGCGGTTGTCCGTATCGGCACTCGTGTCGGCGGCGTGACTGCTACAGGCAGAAAACAGCATGCCTGACAGACAGCCGACAACCACAGCAGCTTTAGGATTTGCGATGCGAGACAAAACCATCCGTCCAGAAATGCCCTCTGTCGAACAGCAGCGGCAAAGTTACAGGTCGGTAATTTTATTGAACTGTCAGACCGCCCCGGTCAAGGACATTACGATATCCGCACCGATTCCCCCGTGCTTCCTCAAGCCAAGGTGGATTTGAAGTTACAGTTCTGCTGGTTGAATACCATGTTACGGCGAGAATGGTTTTTTCAGCCAATCCCAGAAAGGCTTACCTCTTGTCTGAGCCGTGGCCGCGCCCCAGCAGCGCCATCAACGCATTCGTGGCAAGCCCCAGCAGGATGGCGCACAGGACGAGCCCGCCCGCATAGATCACGAAATTGCCGGAGAGCCAGTTTGCCGCGACCAATCGCATGTTGCTGATGCTCAAGGGCTGCATCGACAACAGGCTGACACTGGTCGGCTCATTGACGACGATCTCCTGTTTTCTCGCATCATAAACGCTGACGCGGCCCGAGATCGCGGTCCAATTGCGAAGATCGGCGATATCGACCGTGCCGGTTTGTAACAATGCGCGATCAGGTGCGCTGAATGTCGTCAGGATGGCACCGTCGGCATCGACGGATTGGGAAAGAAATGCACTGGATGCCTGGGGCAATGTATAGGCGGCCTCGGCACTTGGCCACAGGCTGACGGTCGCCAGATTGAGATCGAAGGTTTCTTTCATCCAGGTGTCGACGCTGGAAAAAAATTCCATGACCGTGCCGGAATCGATTTTGTCGCGCCAGGATTTGAGCTTTACGTCGGTGCTGAGATCGCCATCTCCGGCACCCTTGGTTTGCAGCTGCACATTGGTAAATGCCTGGGGTGGAAGGTCCGGTGCGGCTCCGATGAAAATCGCATTGCGACCGGAAAAGCGTGGGGGGGATGACGCCATTTCGAGGGCAAGGGTTTGCCGGGCCGATGCGGCAAATTTGCCAAGCACGGTTGCGGCGGCTGCCAGTGTCACATCGTCATTGCGGCCTAAAACAACCATTGTCGGGGTTTTTGCCGCAGCAAAGGGAAAGCCGAGACCCGCTGTCGCAGCGAGATCGGGAGCCTGGGTCAGATGCGCGATCGGTGGCATGACGAATTGCGAAGAGCCGAACAAGGCAAACCGCGCCGTTTTATCCGCTGTCTCACCAGGTGCGCAGACACTGTCCTCCTGGGTCATCATCACGGCTTCCAGCCCGATGACATTCACGCCCGGATGAAAATGGCGCAGGGTAACGCGGATCGGATAGTGTCGGAGAACCGCGCCTCCTTTGGACGTGATCGGAACGGTGGTCGCCAGATGACCATTGACCGATACCACGATCTGGCTACCCGGCAAGACCTTGCTCGAATAGGCGGCGTCTAGCAATATGGTCGCGGTCCCATAATGGTTGGCATAGAAATCGGCTGGCATGCCCACCGTGAAATCCGTGAAAAAGCGGCGACCTGAAAATTCCTGGTCGGGAAGACCGAGCGCGGCAAAGGACAGCGCCCCGGCCTTGTCCAGAATAGGCGTATCGACACCGCGCCAGGCCGAGGTTTTCAACATCCGCCGCTCGCCGTCTTGGGCAAACTGGACAAAGTTATCGGCAATCGCCCTGATGTCGCGCCAATCCGGGCCGCTGAAGGCGAGGACCGACATTCCTGGGCGGCCCGGAAGCGCCATGAAGCCAGCCATCGTGCCGTTCAGCTTTCTGGTATCCGCGTTTACGGCATTGTTGATGCCGATCAGGCCCGCCATTTGCGATGTGGTGGCCGCCACGACCACAAGCTCCCCGGGCGCCGGTCGTGCGGGCATGGTTCTCGTGAAGCTGAAGGAGCCATTGGCAACGCCGCTCAGCAGTGACAGGCCTTGGGCCAACTGGAGCAAAGCGGGAGTGGCGGATGGCTGTTCGAAATCCGGAGAAACGATGGTGAAATGGCTGCGGCCTTTTTCATCGACACCAAGTGCGCGCACATCGTCGAGACGTTTCATGCCGTTGGCGTTAGGGTCCGCAAATGTCAGATAGGTTTTTGATGCATCCACTTCCGTCCACAATTCATAGGTGGATTGGATGGTGCAGTCGGTGCGGTGCCTTTGCTCCGCGGCAAAACTGATCCGGTTAAAGCCCGGAACAAGAACGCCTCGCGGCACGGAAATCGTATTTTGCTGCGCAGACTGGCCGCCTCTGATCGGCAGGTTTAGAACCGGCGTGTCATTGATGGTGATAAGAATGTTGGAGGCTTCCGGCGCAACCACCAGCGCGTTGCTATAGCTCAGCACCAGCTTTGCCTCGGCTGAGGCTTGTTCCGGTGTCAGATAAATCGACATCGCCTGCCGGGCCAGTTCGCCTTGCAGCTTGAGAACCGGTGTTGTCAGCAGGTAACGGCGTGACAGGCTCTCGCTTTGCTGTTGTGCCGGGCGGTTGGACAGGGGAATGCCGGGGATCGGCATAGTCGGGACGGGGACAGGTGCCTTGGTCGCGGGCAGGCCGGGTATCGGCGCGCCCGGCATTGTATTGCTTTCGGGGCTCATGTCGAAAGGCGCCATCTGGGCAAGTGCTGACCCAGCGCCGGCCAAAAGCATCAAAATCAGGGCAAAAGCTGTTTTCACTGTTCGCCCTCCTGCTTCGCGTCGTTTTTGGCTTTCGAAGAAAGCAGCAGGAGCAGATAATGCAGGCCACGCAATGTCTGTGTGAGAGACAGGCGCAGGAACATCCAGGCTCCTCCTAAAAGGCCAGGATTGCGACGCCGCGACTGTTGAAACAGGCTCCACTGCTGGGCATTGGCAAAGATCAGATCGGCGATGAATTCATGATGGCGCACGGTTTCCGGGAGATAGCGGCAGCCGATTGAGACGATGTCGCCATTAAACTGAAAATGACGGATATTGACAGGCAGTTCGGCCCATTGGTTTGTGCCATGCGGTTGAAACGTCACGGCGGCCAAAGTGTCCCGCTTGAAGATTTCGCGGTCACGGGTAAAAATTTGCAGGCTGGCACCGTTGACCGACACATCGTCGATCATCGCCGGATAGGTTTTTCCACCCACGGAAAACTCGCAGCGCCGGCTGACCTGCACACGACGCGACGACTGTCGCTCTCCCCGCTCCGAGACGACGCCCAGTGCGCATCCGGCCATGATCAGATTGACCAGGTTCCAGCCACCGACCACCAGTGTCACGTCAAACCGATAGGGATCGCTGTAGAGCCTGTAGACCGTCACCGCAAAAGCAAGCAGCAGGATGAAGAAAATCAGGAAAAACGGCCGGCTGATTTCCGACAGGCGGCTTTCCGTCACGCTTTCATCCTTGGCGGTGACCTTGAAGGTCGGTCGCCGTGGGTCCCACATCACCGAGAGGATAGCCGGCAGCAGATGTATCGATTGCACATATTCGTAAAGCTCCGAAATCCATGGCCAGCGGAAGGAACCATAGAGGTAGTTTTGAACCATCAGGTTCACGAGCATGTAGGACAGGGTATAGGCCATGAACTCACCACCCGAGCCCATGAAAATCTGTAGATCGAAAAACAGGTAGAACAGCGGTGCCATCAGGAAGATTGCCCGGGGAAAGGGAAACAGCCAGAACATTGTCGATGACATGTAGCAAAGCCGCTGCGGCAGGGTCAGGCCGCGCTTGAGTGGTGGAAAACGGAACAGCATGATCTGCATCATGCCCTGCGCCCAGCGGCTGCGCTGGCCGATAAAACTGGCAAAGGTGGCCGGTTGCAGGCCAGCGATTAGCGGCATATCGACAAAAATGCTGTTCCAGCCGCGCGAATGCAGTTCAAGCGCGGTTTCGCAATCCTCGGTGATGGAAAGGCCGCTGAAGCCTTTGGTTTCAAGCAGGGCTTCGCGGCGCAGAACGGCAGCCGATCCGCAGAAAAAGGCCGCGTTCCATTTGTCGAGGCCGCGCTGGATAATGCCGTAGAACATTTCGTTCTCGCTCGGCATCTTGTTGAATGTATTGAGGTTCCGCTCAACCGGATCAGGGTTGATGAAGAAATGCGGTGTCTGGACTAGGAAAAGACGCGGGTCTTCCCCGAAATAGCCGACGGTTTCCTTGAGAAAGCTGCGGGCCGGAGCGTGATCTGCGTCGAAGACGGCGACCAGCTCTCCGCTGGAGTGATCGAGACCGTTGTTGAGATTGCCAGCCTTTGCATGTTCGTTGCGTTCTCGGGTCAGATAGCGCACGCCAAGCTGGCTACAGAGCGCCTGGAGCGCCTGGTGACGTTGTTCGGCGAATTTTGCTGCCAGCAGGTCGGTGGATTGACGCTTCTGCTCCGTTGAACCGTCGTCCAGCAGCCAAACAGTGAATCTGTCCGTGGGATAATCGAGATTGCGGGCCGCAGCCAGCGTATTGGCCAGCAAGGCTTCGTCTTCGTTATAGCTTGGCACGAAGATGTCGACGATCGGCAGTTCTTCAGCGGCAAGCGTGCGAAAAGGCTTGCGCGGCGGCAGTGGCATGGACACCACGAACAGGCTGAGAAAAAGCATCAGAACGCTGTACATCTCGGCCAGATAGACAAGCAGGCCGGGGATGAAATTTTCAAGCTGGTTGACCGGCGGCAAGGTACTGCTGGTGCGCCAATAGACATAACGCAGCACAATGGCCGTCGAGAGCGACAGAAAAACAATGCGGCCGCGGCCTTCGATCCGCATCATTCTCATCACCGAAACGATGATAAGAATGATGAATGTTGTCACCAGCTGTGTCCGGGTGTCGATGGGCAAAAATGTCAGGGCCAGCATCGCCGCCGCGCAGATCAGCCAGAGCAGGAAGCGGACCAAAAACACCATTGTCTAATCCTCGAAATCCCGGTCAAAGGGGACGCGTTGCGGCCACCGCGATGCAGCGGATTTTTCGCTTATGGCCACCAAGCTCATGGGCGCCATCCAGTTCATGGGCATTGTCCAGCTTGGGTTGCCCCAGATTGGGCCGAGCCAGATTGGGCCGAGTTTGCGCCAATGCATGCGGGCGATGGCACGACAGAACCGGGTCTTGCGGTCTGTGCGGACGGGCTTGTCGCGCCCGATCGGGCGGGCGACGGTACTGTTCCATGGGAGGCGCCGATCTGGCCGGGTGACGGAACGATCGTGCCTTGCGCACCCGCCGGTAATGGCCGTGGATTGGATGTCACCGAACCAGGAGCAGTAGACTGTGATGTCGCCGCGTTCGTCTGGGCCGGACGCGCGGCGCGGGGCTCGGTGGGATGTTGAGCCGGAGTGACAGCTAAGGCCGCCGGGACTGGCAGAATGGGGGTTGCCGGAGGATAGATCGGTGCGCTGCTACCGCCCAGGCGGGTGTCGAGCGGGGGAGGGCCGCCGTAAGGGTTCCAGCCGGGACTGTCGACGGTGCCAGCAAGGGTAAATCCATACATCAGCGATAGAAGCTGCTGTTCGCTTGCCAGCCTGTCGCAAAGCCGCATGCGGATCTGAACGGTTCCGCCATCGACGAAGGGGCCACGCTGGCCCTGCCGGGCGCGCAATTGCTGCCAGGCATAAAGGCAGAGGTCGTTGCCGCTGGAGCGGCCCACCGCATAGCCGAAAGGCCCAAAATCATTCTGCACCACGTAGGATGCGCGGGTCATGGCGAGGCCCGGCAGGGTGCCGCGCATTTCCGAATTGATCCGGGCGTCGGTCAATGAGGCCGAGGAGAGGGCATTATCGCCGTAGCGATTGGGATTTTCCGTTCCGTAAAACCGCACCTGCACGACATTTTGTCCCGGAACCGTCGAATTGGTCGACAGGGCAATTTCCTGCTGCACCGCATTGCTGAAGCGCTTTTGCGTGACGCCGACGATGGAAAAGTCGCCCGGCGGTGGTAAAAGCATGGCCTGGTCTGCGGAGAGCGCCCGCGTTTCGTCGTTCAGCCGCACCGGATTGCCGGCACAGGCGGACAAAAGGGCCACAAGAATAAGAGCGGGCGAGCAGACTATGCCCCGCACCAGTCCCGCTAGAATCGGTCGGTCTAGAATCATAGCCTCGTCATACGCCAGAAACTGCACTGACGAAATTTAAAACCTTTCAAAGTGCAAGACTTCCCTCCCGATCCGATCAAAATAAACCATTTCTTTACCCTAACAGTTAAAAGTCAGATCTTATTGGCTTTGCATTTCGGCCGATAATGCGGACGGAGTTCTCATGCGTACATCACTCATAGCGCTTATAGCGATTGCGGCCGGAGCCGTGGGTGCCGTGGGCGTTCTTCCGGGCCATGAGGATCTCGCGACGGTTTCGAAAAATTCGCAGGCCTCCGGCCAGGATGTCCGTGAGGGCGAGGAGGCTGGCGAGCAGGTGCCGTCTGGAAAATCCGAGCGTCTGCCAGCACCCCGGGCCATGCCCGTGCAACTGCTGGCAGAGGCGGGCACGCCCGACCCGTCAGCACCCACCCGACCCAGTTCGCCGCTTGTCCCTGTTGCCGGGGAACAGTCTGCCGCACCGGTAAAGCCTACCGAGGGTGGAGGGTCTGGAGAAACCAGCCGCCCATCGGTTGATGCCAGCCGCCCCTCGGTCGATGAAAGTGCGTTGCGTTATTTTGCCGCCCGTGGTGATACGGTTCGGTTGCAGGCTGAGATTTCTCGCCTGCGCATGCTTTATCCCGGCTGGCAGCCGCCGGAAAATCCAATGTCCATCGCAACCGGGGTCGATAGCTTCGTCCAGTCGCTCTGGCAGACCTATGCGGACGGGCGTTATGATGAGGTGCGCAAAGCCATTGCCGGACGCCAGCAGAGTGAACCCGGTTGGATGCCACCGGAGGAATTGCTGGGAAGTCTGAGGCTTGCCGAAGCCCGCCAAAGCCTGGTCAAGGCATCCGATGACAAGCGTTATGACAGTGTTATCTCACTGGCGTCAGGGGCGCCGGAACTGCTGACCTGTACGGAGGTCGATGTTTTATGGCGTGTTGCCGAGGCTTTCGCCAGGACGAGCAAGCCGGAACGCGCCCGCGATGTCTATACCTATGTGCTGAAAACCTGCCGGACCCCACAATTGCGGCTGGCATCCATGCAGAAGGCAAGCACTCTGTTGCAGCCCGCTCTGCTCGAAGATTTGTTGAAGCTCGAACAGCCCAGTGCTGACGGGCAACCGGAATTCGACGGCATTCGTGACGATATTGCCCGCCAGATCGTGGCGCGCGCCGGACAGGATGCCGGGATTGCCGTGCAGGGCGTTGAGCTGGAGCGGTTGGAAAAGGCTGCCGAACGCGAAGGAAAAGCCAGCGATGCCCTGCTGCTCGGCTGGTATCATTACCGCCGCAACGACATGGCCACCGCGAAAGAGTGGTTTGACCGCTCCTACGCAAAAGAACCAAATGCCTCGGCGGCTCAAGGGTTGGCCCTGACGCAGGTGGCGCTTGGCACACCGGGCGAAGCGGAAAAGACCATGTTCCGCTTTTACGGCACCGATCAGCAGGCGAGGGCTGTCTATCTTTCGGCGGTTGCCGCATTGCTGTCGCAGGATCCGCCAAAGGTCATCGACAATGGCGTGCTGTCCCGCATGGCGCCAGTCGTTATCGCAGCCCGCAATTCGGCGGCAGCCGAGCAGTTCGGCTGGTATGCGCGCGCGTTGCAACAGATGTCGACGGCGGCGGACTGGTTTCGGCTGGTTTTGTCCTGGGATGCCACCTATGAACCTGCGGCCTATGGTCTGGCCCTGTCCCTCGACACTTTGGGCGACAAGACCGGCGTGGCGCAGATCAAGGCCAAATGGGCCGGCCAGTCCGACCGGATCGTCGCAGTCGGTGAAGTCAGGTCTTCCAAAGACAGGCTTGCGGTAAAACAAGCGGTGCGGTCTGCCGACCGATCGGCTGTTGCCGAGACGGGAAGCTCCGCGTCCGGGATTGTCAGCCAGACACGCTCAAGACCGACCATGGTTGGCTTGCAGCAAGAAACCGGAACCAGGCGCTCTGGCTGCTCATCAACCCTTCCTGCCGGGCAATTGTCGCCGTCAGAGGCTTTGATGCGCGGCTGGTGCCTGATGGATCTCAAGCGTCCGATGGAGGCGGTCGAGGCGTTCGACAGGGCATTCAGCGGCGGTGACCTGCCGCTTCGCCAGGATGCCGCCTATGGCAAGAGCCTGGCGCTTTTGCGGTTGAAGTTGACCGATAAAGCTGCCGCTGCCGCCGCGTCCGTGCCGCTTGGCAAGGAACGGGCGCGTGAGCTGCAATTGGCAATTCTGGCTGATCGCGCTGTGGGCGCGTTCCAGCTTGGCCGTGCCCGTGAGGCGCTGATTGCGCTCGACCAGCGCGCGCGCCTGATGCCGGAACCGCAGGATCTGCTTTTGCTGCGGGGCTATGCCTATCAGAAGCTCGGTTATGTCGGCGAGGCGCGCCAGATCTTCCAGACACTATCAGATGTCGGCAATACATCCGCTCTCAAGGCCTTGGCCGATATCCGCGCCAATGATCCCGGCGAACCGCATGGCTGATAGAATGACTGGATTCTTTCAGCGTCTTGGGGATTGGGATGCCTGAGAATCTGTTCCGCTTCCGCTGAAAAGGCAAACGAAAGCAAGAGCCTCTCGGGTTCAATCTGAACCTGACAAACTCTAGTCTCCGGTTTCCTGGATTGTGGTGAGCGGTGCATGGAACGTTGCCGTCAGGCCGGACGGGCGATAGTCCTTATGGGCATTGCCTGTTCCAGCCAGTCCCATGCGGATCAGGCGTGAGCCGAAGCCTTTGCGGGTCGGTTCGCTCACGGTCGGTCCACCGCTTTCCGTCCATGTCATCGACAGGGTCGGAATGGCGTCGTTGTCGGCGATCCACCATTTGACGGAAACGCGGCCGCTAGCGTTGGAAAGCGCACCATATTTGAGGGCATTGGTCGCCAGTTCATGCAGCAGCAAAGATAGCGACAGACCGGCCTTCGGGCCAAGCGCCAGATCGGGACCATCCACGTAAATACGGTCGCCGTCGGCATGCAAGGCCAGCACTTTCTCGATCACATCGCGCATTTTCGCCGCCGACCAGTTTTGCCGCAGAAGAACGTCATGGGCGGCGCCCAGGGCATGCAGACGGGCCAGGAAGGCGTTGACGGCTTCCTTTTCCGAGACGTCCTTCAATGTCTGCCCGGCAATGGCCTGGACCATGGCCAGCGTATTTTTCAGCCGGTGGCTCAGTTCGTGGTTGAGAAGTTCCTGTTCTTCCTCGGCCTGAACCTTGGCAAGGGCTGCATAGGTTCTGTCGGCAATGCCGCGCGTAAAGTCCAGTTCATCCTGGCTCCATGTCCGGGGCTTGTCGTCATGGGCAAAGAGAATACCGACCAGGTTTCCGCCTTTGAGGATCGGTACCTTGATGAGCGACGAAACCCCGATGGAGGCATAGGCATCCTTTTCTGTGGTCGGCCATTTGCTTGAGGCGACGTTGGGGATCGACAATGTCTCTCCCTTGCGCAGGTGCTCAATCGTTTCTGAAAATCTCTCGAGAGAATGGCGCCCCGCCAGTGAGACCGTGCCATGGGATGCCCAGTCGAAGGCGACCGCAAAGCTATTGTCGGTCCGATCCACCACGGCATAGCCTGCGCGGGCAACGCCAAGACCGTCCGACAGGATGGCGGCGGCGCTTTGGGTGATCTCTTCCACAGTGCTGGCGGCGCGAAGTTCGTCTCCCAGCTTTAACAGTGCAGCCTTTTTCGCTTCTTTCAGCTTGGCATCGGTGGTGTCGAAGACCACGCCGACCATGCGGGTGATCTCGCCTTTTTCGTTGTGAACGAAGCGCGCCCGCCGCGAAATCCAGCGCAATTCATCATCGTCGGCGCGGATGATCCGATAATCCACGTCAGGGCTGGCCGAACCCTCTCGCCGTGTGACCGGGTTTGAGCGCAGGCCACGATCGTCCTCATGCACCAGATCCTCAATCGCCGAAGCCGGATAGGACGTCTGCACGGGAATGCCGAAGACCCGACAGAATTCGCTGGAAACCGTCATGGTATTGGTAGCGATGTCCAATTCGAACGTGCCGACCCGGCCGGCCGCCTGGGCGCTTCGCGAGCGCTCGTCCTGTTGTTCCATGGCCGTGACGCGTGCCAGCCTGCGCTCGCTCAATCGGCGCTGTACCTCCGCCTCACGCGCTTTTTCCTTCAGCGCCTTGCGTAATTCCAGCTGCACCATCACCTGTCGGGCAAGAACCTTCAACGTGTCCTGTTGAAGCTCATCCAGCTGCTTGGGTTCGAAACCCAGCACGCAGACGGTGCCGATGGGTAAATTATCAGCGGTTTTCAGGACGGCTCCGGCATAAAACCGCAGATGGGGTTCGCCGGTGACCAGCGGATTGCGATTGAACCGGCTGTCTTGACTTGCATCCGGTATCATCAGGAAATCGTCTTCCAGAATAGCCTTGGCGCAGAAGGAACTGTCGAACGGTGTCTCGCGCACGCCAAGACCGACTTCCGCCTTGAAGAATTGCCTGCTGTCATCGATCAGATTGACGACGGCGATCGGCGTCGCGCAGATCCGCGAGGCGAGGGCGGCAATATCGTCAAAATCCTTCTCGCGCGGCGTGTCAAGCACGTCATAGGCCCTGAGTGCCTCAAGGCGCCGTCTCTCCCGCTGCTCGGCCTGGTCGTCGTTTAATGATTGGCGCATGAATCTTGTTCTGTCGTGCCGGTTCAAACTCTGGACCGGGCGGGATTTGCCGAGAGGGTTGCATTTTTTAAAGTGAAGATGCGCTCGCACCTTCGTTACCGAGAAATTCTTGTCCATTCCATCCGGGGGGACAAAGCAGGATGTGAATATGCGGAGAGGGTAAACTTTCCATGACGTTTGCCCGCTGGGCTGGAGATTCACTGGTTTATAAGGGCATTATCTGGGCATTTTTTATAGAATTTGCAAGATTGGAAATGCAGGTCCTTTTGCGGTGCTTTCTGCGATGTCAGAACATCAATTTTATTTTTAACAGATGGAACATATAGGATTTCTTCTCGTTTCGCGTTCCTAACGACAACAGGAAGTTTTATGACCGACAGCTCAGCTAGACGCGGTGCCGAGGCCGCCGGGCGCAGACTTCTGGCAGAGCATGCATCGGAAGATCCATTTGCCGCCGCCTTCAAGGCGACCCGCATGCCGATGATCATTACCGATCCCAGGCAGGCCGACAATCCGATCATCTTTGCCAATAATGCCTTTTGCGAGCTGACGGGCTATGCTTCCGACGATCTGATCGGCAAAAATTGCCGCTTCCTGCAAGGCCCTGACAGCGACCCGAAAGCTGTGTTGCAGATCCGCAAGGCGATAGAGGCCGAGCGGGACGTATCGGTCAATATTTTGAACTACCGTAAGGACGGCACGACGTTCTGGAATGCATTGTTCATCAGCCCAGTGCGCGATATCCAGGGCGAAGTGATTTATTTCTTTGCCTCGCAACTCGATTTTACCGATGTCAAAAGCAAGGAAGTGCAGCTGGCCTCGGCAAAATCGCAGGCGGAAGCAGCGGTCGCCCAGCGTACGCAGGATCTTGTCGATGCTCTGGAGGCAAAAACCACGCTCGTCCATGAGGTCGATCACCGCGTCAAGAACAATCTCCTGACGATTGCCTCTATCGTCAAGTTGCAGGCGCGGATGACCAGGGACGATACGGTGCGCCATACCTTGCGCTCTGTGCTTAATCGCGTCGAAGCGCTGAGCACGGTACAGAGAAAGCTGTTTACCTCGAGCGATGTCGGGCGTTTCGATGTGGCGGATTTTGCCCGCGAACTGGTGATTGACATTGTCAACGCGCTGAAACGGGGCGATATCAATATCACCATGGATCTTTCCCCGGTCTTTGTTCCCGCCGTGAAAGCGTCGCCACTGGCGCTGATTGTCAATGAGCTGATTGGGGATGCGGTGCGCCGCGGCCTGAGCGATGGCGGCGGCGAAATCCACCTGACCGTTAACCGGCCAAACGGTCATTTCGTGATTGAAGTGCGCGATACCGCTGATCCGGTGCCGGTCAATAGCGAGGATGACGACTTCGGGCGCCTGATGCTGGAAACCTGCATTCGCCAGGTTGATGCCAAACTTGAACGCAAGACTGAGGGCCGCCAGACCATCGTGCGGGTCACCCTGATGGTTGATAGCTGATCTGGAGCATAAAATTGGACATCATGATCGTCGAAGACGAGACCCTGCTTGCGCTTGAACTTGAAGCGGAAGTGGAGGCAGCTGGCCACACTGTCGTCGGACAGGCGATGAGCCGTGCTGAGGCTATTGAAATCATCGACCGGGAAAAACCGGACTTCGCCTTTGTCGACGTTCATCTTCTCGATGGGCCAACCGGGATCGAGGTTGGGCGGCATCTGACTGAGCGGGGTATTCCCTATGTTTTCGTCACGGGCAATCTTCGGCGGATACCGCCGGATTTCGTCGGTGCGGTGGGTGCTATTGAAAAGCCCTATACCATGAATGGCTTGCAGAACGCCCTGGATTATATCGGCAAGCGGCTGCGGGGCGAGGCTAACGTGCAGGCCCCGCCAAGCCTGGTGGTGGCGCCGGAGACCCAGCACGGTTGAGGGCATCGACCTCAAATCCGCGTCGCGGGCTTGAGGTCGTCAGGCCAAATGCCAATGTCATAATGCCAGCGTCGTGGTGACACCTGGCTGGTATCAGACGCTGACGCGACGGCCTTCCTTATCGGCATTCTTGCGGTCGGCGCCGTGTTTTTCGATAATGGTGCGGGCATCCTCGACCGATATCCGGTGCTTCTTGGCAAAGGAAACAGGCTCGTAAGGCTGTTGCGCGGTCGTTTCGTTGGTTTTCTTCTCAGCCATGATGGGTGTCCGATCTTGCTTGCTCCGGCGCAATGCCAGAGTGTGGGTTGAAATCTGTGACATTCTGAAGAGGGAGAATGTGGGCGTCTGGACCGAGAGACCGGCAGTGTGGCGGTCATGGTCGGTATTTTACCCCGATGGGCTGTATATGGCGATGAATGTCGCGAACTTCAATGTTGAGATGCGTCTAAGCGGGCCAATAGAGCATTTTTGCATGTCCCGGTACCGCGGAAATGGCTTATTTTCCTTTGCGCGGGATTTTATTGCCACGTGGCCCGGTTGTCACCGGCGTCCTCTTGCGGCTTTCCGTTAGAAGGATACGCCAGCGCTCCAGGCGTTCAGGTGCCAGTTCGCCCTTGGCAATGGCCGCCTGCACGGCGCAGCCGGGCTCATGGGCATGGGTGCAGTCGCGAAAACGGCATTGCGGCGCAAGTTCGGTAATTTCGCTGAACAAGGTATCGAGCCCATCCGTCACGTCGCTGACATAGAGCGTGCGAATTCCCGGCGTGTCGATGACCCAGCCGCCACCGCTGATGGCATGCAGAGATCGCGCCGTCGTTGTATGACGTCCCTTGGCATCGTGCTCGCGGATGCCGCCAGTTTTCTGGGGCAGGCCCGTTTCCGAACCGGCTCCCGTCTCCAAACCCGCCAAAGTGTTGACCAGCGTCGATTTTCCAACCCCCGACGAGCCGACAAGGGCGACTGTCTCGCCGATGCCGCACCAGGGCGCAAGCGCTGCTGCGGCATCCGGGGCGCGGGCATTGACCGTGACCACGGGCAGGTCGCGTTGCAGGCCTGCTGCCTCATCAACGAACCTTTGAGCATCGTCAACCGTATCGGCCTTGGTCAAAACCAGGACCGGATTGGCGCCGGACTGGTTGGCCATGACCAGATAGCGCTCCAGCCGGGCCGGATTGAAATCTGCATTGCAGGACGTGACGATAAACAGCGTATCGACATTGGCAGCGGCAAGCTGTTGGCCGTTGCGGCCTTCCGTGCGCCGCTGCAAGACGGTTTTACGCTCCAGCCGGCGGACAAATTCCCCGGTTACCGGATTGGCAAGCACCCAGTCTCCCACCGCGAAATCGGCTGTATTGCTGTGGTGAGGCAGTCCGAGATCACCGTGTCCGTCAGCATGGATCGCTTCAACCCGCGCGCGGTGAACGGAGGCGATACGCCAGGGCGTCAGTGCCGATTCATCCTGGCCGATCTGGTCTGCAAAAAACTCCGACCAGCCGAGCGTTGCAAGCAAGGGGGCGGTCAAAATGCGATACCGCAGCGGGCTGGAGCGATCATCTTGCTTGCTTTCTATCAACGAGTGCCGGGCTATCAACGTTGTCTGAAGACTACATAAGGCGATGTCGGACGCGGGGGAAGAGCAAAAAAATGCCTGAAAATTCTAAGGCAAAAATTCCCCGAAACCGAAGCGAATTTTGCGGTAAAATACCATGGCTGACAGCGAAATTTCCTCCTCCTTTACGACAGGTGAGAAAAGCCTGAACAGGTGGGACGACATTGATTGACAGAGGTAGTTTAGCATGTCACGAAATCCTATGATCAGTCGCCCCCTGCGTAACGTTTCGCTCACCCCCGAACTCGAGGGTTTCATTCATGCCAGCCTTGCGTGCGGCGACTATGCCAACGCAAACGACATGGTGTGCGCAGCCCTTAACGGGCTGCGCAACGCGGGCTTGCCCACCGGCAGGCAAGATCTCGGCATGCAAGACGTGGAATGGCCAAAAGGTGGCGGCAATTGCGGCGATCTGATCCGGGGGCGGGATTGGCGCAATTCCAGCCTCGGGGCGGTTTGTCAATGGTCGGGAGAATTGCGGGGGACGGTCGCCAATGTGGTCAATTCACCGGTTGCGACTGTATTGATGTGGGGAAAAGACCACATCATGATTTATAACGATGCCTATAGTGTCATTGCTGCGGATCGCCACCCGATAGCGCTCGGCATGCCTGTTGCCACCGCCTTCCCGGAAGTCTGGGATTGGAACCGTGGTATTCTGGAAGCCGGTTTCAGGGGCGAAACGGTGGTGTATCGGGATCAGCCGATTGTGCTGAATCGCCGGTCGGGACCGGAAAGACTGTTTCTCGATCTTTTCTATACTCCGGTGTACGATGCCGACGCCAAGGTCGGTGGCGTGATGTGTACGATTGTCGATAACAGCGCGCGTCTGTCGGTAGAGAGGCGGCTGGCTGAGCGCGAGGCGGAGTTGAGGCGGGTTACGGATGCCGTGCCCATGTTGATTTCCTATGTCGACCGGGATCACATCTATCGTTTCGTCAATGCCACCTATCAAGACTGGTTCGGTATTGCGCCTGAACGGGTGGTTGGGCGTCATGTGCGCGAACTGCTTGGCGATTTGTCCTATACCAACCGCCGCTCCTCTATTGAACGTGGCCTTGCGGGTGAAAGCTTCACCTCGGAAGCGACAATTATTCGCAACGGCGCGGAGCATCGGCTGGAAATCCGCTATATCCCGCATGTCGAGGCGGATGGTTCGATCCCGGGGGTTCATATCCTGTGCATCGATATGCAGGAGCATGCGAGACGCGAAGCGGCCCTGATTATCAGCAATCGCCGGTTTCGCACCGCCATGGACGCTGTCCATGGGGTATTGTGGACCAATGGCCGTGACGGTCGAATGGAGGGAGAACAGGCCGGCTGGTCGGCGCTGACCGGCCAGACCATGGCCGAATACCAGGGCTATGGCTGGTCCGATGCCGTCCATCCGGACGATGTTACCGCCACCATTGGCGCCTGGCGGGCGGCGGTCGACAGTAAAACCATGTTTATCCATGAGCACCGTGTCCGACGGGCCGATGGCGTCTGGCGCCAGTTTGCCATCCGGGCGCTGCCGCTTCTGGACAATGCGGGTGAAATCATCGAATGGGTCGGCGTTCACACCGATATTACCCACCAGCGGGCCGCTGAAGCGACCTTGCGTCAGCAGGCCGAGACCCTGGCGCGGCAGGTGCGCTACCGCGAACTGGCGGAAGAGCAGTTGCGCCATCTGAATGAGACGCTGGAAGCCCGCGTCGTCGCGGAAATTGGCGAACGGCGCCAGGCCGAAGCCAAGCTGGCGCAGGCGCAGAAAATGGAAACGGTCGGCAAGCTGACCGGCGGTGTCGCCCATGATTTCAACAACCTGTTGCAGGTGATTTCCGGCAATCTTCAATTGTTGTCGAAAGATGTGGCGGGCAATGAACGCGCCGAAACCCGAGTTTCCAATGCCATGGCCGGTGTGTCGCGCGGCTCAAAGCTTGCCAGCCAATTGCTGGCCTTTGGCCGGCGCCAGGCGCTGGAACCGAAGGTCGTCAATATCAGCCGCTTCATCCAGGCGATGGATGACATGCTGCGGCGCGCCGTTGGTGAGGCCATCAAGCTGGAAACGGTGTTTCCAGGGGAGTTGTGGAATACCTTCATCGATCCGGCACAGATCGAAAATGCCCTTCTCAATCTGGCCATCAATGCCCGCGATGCCATGGATGGGGTCGGAATGCTGACCATCGAGCTTGCCAATGTGCATCTGGATGACGCTTACGCCATGACCCATGACGAGGTCTCTGCCGGTCAATATGTCATGCTGGCCGTCAGCGATACCGGGTCAGGGATCGCGCCTGAGATCATCGACAAGGTGTTCGAACCGTTTTTCTCCACCAAGGCGGAAGGCAAGGGCTCCGGCCTTGGCCTGTCTATGGTCTATGGCTTTGTCAAACAGTCCGGCGGCCATGTGAAAATCTATTCGGAAATTGGCCAGGGAACAACGATCCGGCTCTATCTGCCGCGCGCCATGCAGGCCGAGGACGTGGAAATTGCCGTGGATACCGGGCCGATCACCGGCGGCAGCGAGACTGTGCTGGTGGTGGAGGACGACGAGGCTGTTCGAGAAACGGTCGTGGCGCTCTTGGCCGATCTCGGCTACCGGGTGTTGAAGGCAGTGGATGCCAGCAGTGCGCTAAGCGTGATCGAAAGCGGTATCCCCATCGACATCCTGTTTACCGATGTCATCATGCCGGGTACCCTAAAAAGCCCGGAACTGGCCCGCAAGGCCCGCGAGCGCCTGCCCAATATCGCCGTGCTGTTCACGTCAGGCTATACCGAAAATTCCATTGTGCATGGCGGCAAGCTGGATGCAGGCGTCGAACTTTTGTCCAAGCCCTATACGAAAGAGGCGCTGGCACGGAAATTCCGGCATGTTCTGGCCAATCAGCGTCAGCGCTTAACAGGCAGGATCGCCGATCCGAAACCGGCTGTGGCTGCACCTGATATAACGTCGCCACTGACCGTTCTTCTGGTTGAAGATGACGCGCTGATCCGGATGGATACCGCGGAAATTCTTCAGGATGCCGGTTTTGTGGTGATCGATGTCGGTAGCGCAGAACAGGCGATGGCCGCGCTTGAAACCCTGGCCATCGATGTGCTGGTGACGGATGTCAACCTTCCGGGCATGTCGGGGCGGGATCTTGCAGCAAGAACAAGGCAGATCCGGCCAGCGGCGGGCATTGTCTTTGCCACGGGTGATGCGTCTTGCGTGCGCGATGAAGCGGATGCTCGCGTGCTCACCAAGCCCTATGGGGCCGACCAACTGGTCTCCACGGTTCGTCTGGCCTGCATTGCCGCACCGGCGACGAGCGCATAAACGTGGGCTCCAAAAACGCGTGGAGGTCGCGGTGTGGACACATCTGTGTGGGACACATCCGCCTCGGAAAATAAGGGAGAGAGATTATGAACAAGCGTATCGTCTTTACGGGCGGCACCGGCAAGGCTGGACGCCATGCCGTTCCGCATCTGCAAGCCAAGGGATATTCGATCCTCAACCTTGATCTGAAGCCGCTCGACTGCCCTGGCGTCAATACGCTGATCACTGATATCACCGATAGCGGCCAGGTGTTCAACGCGCTGACGACGCATTTCGGTTTTGATGGATATGATCACGGCGCCCCGCCTTCGGCGCCCGACGCCGTCGTGCATTTCGCTGCCATTCCCCGGGTGATGATCGAGCCTGACAATTCCACCTTTTCGGCCAATGTCGTCGGCACCTATAATGTCATCGAGGCGGCCATGAAGCTTGGGGTGCGCAAGGTGATCATCGCTTCGAGCGAAACCACCTATGGCGTCTGTTTTGCCGAAGGCGACAAGGAGTTCCATAGTTTTCCGCTTGAAGAAGACTATGACAGCGACCCGATGGACAGCTACGGTCTGTCCAAGGTGGTCAATGAAAAGACCGCCCGGGCCTTTGCCATGCGCTACAAGGCCGATATCTATGCGCTGCGGATTGGCAATGTGATCGAGCCGCATGACTATGCCAATTTCCCTGGCTATCTCGATAACCCCATGTCGCGCAAGCGCAATGCCTGGAGCTATATCGACGCCCGCGACCTCGGCGAAATCGTCCATTTGTGCATCGAAAAGGACGGCCTCGGTTTCCAGGTGTTCAATGCCGTCAACGACACGATCACCGCCGATCTGCCGACCCGTGAATTTCTTGCCAAATATTGCCCCGACACGCCGGTTCTACGGGAGATGGGTGAGAATGAGGCACCAATTTCCAACCGGAAGGCCCGCCAGGTGCTTGGTTTTAAGGAAGAGCATCCCTGGCGCAAATATGTGACGCGCTGACAGTCTATCCAATAATCGCCGCTGACCGTCTGCAAATGGCGATTTCTGCGCTTCCGGTACTCACGTACGTTAAGTACGCTCCGTTCCGGTTCTCGAAATCACCATTTTCGCCAGGCCAACAGCAATTCTTGAACAGACTGTAAGACAATCAGCCAAAGACATCCGCCGCCGGTTTGGACCGGCGGCGTGACGTTCGCGTCAGGCGAAGCGCTCAGGCCGGAACGTGGCCAACATCGGATGGCGTTCGCCACTGGCGATTTCATAGGCGAGAAGTTCGCCGACAATCAGGCCCAGCGTTGCGCCGCTATGGCTGAAGGCAACAAAATAGCCGGGGATGGCTTTGAGTTCGCCCAGAACAGGTTCACCATCGCCGGGAATGGGTTTGCGGCCGACGCCATAGCTGGCCAGTTCGAGCTTCGGATTGCCTTCCAGTACCTTGGAGGCTTCCGTCAACAGGCCATCCAGCGTTTCCTGCTTCACCTGATAGCTGCCATCCGCCAAAGTACCGACTTCTTCCTCGGACCATGCCGAATCCAATGCAAAACTGTTGTTGGGGCCGGGGCGAATAGCGATGCGGGGTGTGTTCAGCACGGCTGTCAAGGGAAGGTCGAGAGGCTTTGTTGTGACCAACAGCGAAATCGGGGTGCCGTCGTCAATTTTCTGGCCTGCATCAGCGGCCATTTTGGGAACGGACGGTCCCGTTGCCACTAGGACCGCATCGGCAGGATAGGTCGCACCGTTTGCTGCGCGAGCACCAACGGCGCGACCGTTTTCAATTATCACGCTGGCCACCCCGGCATCTGTCACCAGCGTGCCGCCGCGCTCCTTAAATTCATCGACGAGAATTTTGATCAGGGCGGGCAAATCTACCCAACCCTCGGCCGCGTTGAAAATAGCGCCCTGTGGTGTGACCACGTCCGCATCGACGCCAGGCGTCACAGCCTTGACCTCGTCTGCGGCCAGATGAACGGCATCATAGGCGAGCTTGACCTCATGGTCATAGGCGGCATCAATCTCATTGTTGGCGTCGTCGGCATCCCAGGTCAGTCCACCCTTGAAGGACAGCCAATCGGCCCCTGGAAAGCGCTCAGCAAGTGTGCGGTAACGATCAATGCCCGCCATCCGCAGGCGATGATAAGCATCAGAGCGCATCCGCGAGGAATTGAGCCAGGACAGGGAACGCCCGGACGCGCCATTGGCAACCGGTCCGTCATTGATCAGGGTGACATTGATACCCTTGCGGACAAGCTGCACCGCCGTGGACGTTCCAAAAATGCCGCCGCCGATAATGACAGCGCTTGATATCTTGTTTTTCGACATGGTTTTCTCTCAGTCTTCAATCATGATGATGTAAATTCGTTCAGGGCTTTTCCCAGCCATTGCTTGCCTTTGAGCGGAAAAACGCATCGATGACCTTCATATTGGCCACGGCATCGCCTAGCCCGGATGACAAAGGCTCACCCACCAGCACGGCATGGGCAAAGGCATCGCATTGCAGGCCATATTGATTGGCAGCGCTGATCTCGATCACTTCACAGCCGCCACCGGTCAGGTCACGGCCATCATCGATGGTGATGGTGGTGGGTGCATCGGTTGGTGCATTGAAGGGAATGGCAATTTCTATGCGGCCTTTGGTGCCGAGCACCGTGACCTTCTGGCATAAGGATAGCTGCGTGGCGCAGGTAAACGTGAGGTGGCGATTGGCGGAGAATTCCGCCAAACCACTCATCATCCTGTCCGTCTGGAATGTCTCATCCTGATCAAACAGGCCAATCACACGCTCTGGCTCACCATCAAACACAAAGCGGGCGGTATTGATGGCGTAACAGCCGACATCATAAAGTCCGCCGCCACCAATATCTTTCTGGTTGCGCACATTGGTGGGATCATCGAGATAATAGGAGAAGATCGTCTGGATGCTCCGCACCTCGCCAATTCGCCCGGCTTTCACCAGATCACGCACCTTCAGCCATTGCGGATGATGGCGCACCATGAAGGCCTCTGCGACCAGCACACCGGAAGTGCTGGAAGCTGAAGCAATCTGCTCTGCTTCCTCTGCCGTAAGGGCAATTGGCTTTTCACACAGCACGGGCTTGCCGTGGCGGATGGCTTCCAGCGTCATCGGCATATGCAGGTGATTGGGCACCGGATTATAGATGGCATCGATATCGGGATCGCGGAGCAATTCCTCATAGCTGCCATAGGCTTTGGCAATGCCAAGGTCTGCCGAAACACTCTGAGCTTTTGCCAGTGAGCGCGACGCAATTGCCGCAACAATGCCCGTTTCGCCCGCCTGAATGGCCGGAATAACGGCCTTGATGGCAATATTGGCGGCTCCCAGCACGCCCCATCTGAGCTTTTTCATGCTTGTTTCTGCCTTCTATTTATCACTTACAAAACCTCCGCCAAAAAGTGCTTCAGACGCGCACTTTGGGGATGATCAAAAATGGCTTCGGGTGAACCGGCTTCCACCACCTTGCCCTCATCCATGAAAATCACCTGATCAGCGACGCGGCGGGCAAACCCCATTTCGTGGGTCACAACCACCATGGTCATGCCCCGTTCGCCCAGATCGGCCATCAGGTTCAGCACGCCCTTCACCAATTCGGGATCAAGCGCCGACGTGACTTCATCAAACAGGATGACTTCCGGTTCCATCGCCAGCGCACGGGCAATGGCCACGCGCTGCTGTTGACCGCCGGAGAGGCCGCCGGGGCGGTGATGTTTGCGGCTTTCCAGCCCAACATCGCGCAACCTTGCCAGCGCAATCCGTTCGGCTTCCTGCCGCGACATGCCTTTGATCTTGGTCAGCGACAGCATGACATTGTCGAGCGCCGAGTGATCGGGAAACAGGTTGAAATGCTGGAACACCATGCCGACCTTGCGGCGCAGTTTTTCGGGCTTCATCGCCAGAATGCTGCTACCGTCAAGCAGGACATCGCCGCTCTTTGGTTCCACCAAGCGGTTGAGGCAGCGCAAAAGCGTCGATTTTCCAGAACCAGACGGGCCAATGATGCAGGTGACCGTGCCGGGTTTGACGGTGAGATCAACACCTTTGAGCACATCCAGCGTGCCATAGGCCATGGTCAGCCCGCGCACATCCAGACTGCCGCCGGTAAAGGTGATCTCTTTGGCCGGTGCTTTTGCACCATCGACGGCCTTTGCAAGCTCGCTCACCTCGGCAAGACCGCTTATGGCCTCGCTGGCAGGTTTTTTACCCAGCCGCAACCGTGTATCGATGGTGTTGACCAGATGGGTCAGCGGCACGGTAATGACAAGATAGAACATGCCCGCCAGCAACAGCGGGGAGAGATTTCCTGTCACAACAGCCTGATCCTGCCCAACACGGAAAATTTCGCGCTCAGATGCCAGAAGACCGAGAAAATAGACGAGACTGGAATCCTTCACATTGCCGATGAACTGATTGACCAGTGCGGGCAACACCCGCCGTACGCCCTGCGGCACAATGATCAGACGCATGCCTTGGCCATAGCTCATGCTCAACGCCCGGCAAGCTTCCAGCTGTCCCCGATCGACACTTTGAATGCCGGAGCGAAAAATTTCGCCAATATAGGCCCCGGCAATCAGGCTCAACGCCAGAATGCCCAGCGGATAAGGCGACGGCCCCCAGATTTCACGAGCAATGCGGGCAAAACCCTGACCGATCAGCAAAATAGTCACAATCGCAGGCAGGCCGCGAAAAATATCGGTATAAAGCCGTGCGGGAATGCGCAGCCAGGGCGAGCGCGAGATTCCCATGATGGCGAGGATCATGCCAATCACCACGCCAATCACGGTGGAGGCGAAGGCCAGGATGAGGGTATTCTTCAAGCCAACCGTGATCATGGCAGGCAAGACCTCGGCCATCGCGTCCCAGTCGAGAAAACTGCGACGCAGTGTTTCAAGCCATTCCATTCAAAAGTCCTTCCCAGTGTTGATCATGTGCCCGGTAGCCACCCGGCTGGCGCTCACAGCCAACCGGGTGAAGCCGCAATCAAGGCTTGGGAAGGTAGTCGGCAGGCATCGGCGAGCCGGGGAACCATTTTTCGTAGAGCTTCTTCCAGGTTCCGTCCTGCATGGCGGCGTGCAGGCCCTTGTTGAAGGCCTCACGCAGCCCATCATTGCCCTTGCGGATCACAAAACCCGCAGGCGCATCGAAGCTTGGAATGTTGACGGCAATTTTCAGTGCCTTGAAACGATCCGTATAGTCCTTGGCAGCCTCATAATCGAGGAAATGGGCATCGACCGTGCCATTGTTCAGGGCCGAGACGGCGGAGTTGTTGTCGGGAAATTTGACGAGATCGGTGTCCTTGAAATTCTTGGTCGCATAGATTTCCTGCAACGTGCCTTGCACCACGCCCAGGCGCTTGCCCTTCAGGCCCGCGGCATCGGTAATCTTCGCATCTGGAGTCAGCACCGAGAGATAACCGGCCAGATAACCATCCGAAAAATCAACGGTCTTCTTGCGGGCCTCGGTGGTGCCAATGGCCGCGACGGCCACGTCGAACCGGCCATTGGCAACAGACGGCATCAAGGCTGAGAATTCCTGCCCGGTAAAGACAACCTGATCTTTCTTGAAGCCCATGCGTTCCGCAACATTGAGAAAGAGTTCAATGTCGAAGCCGGTGAACTGGCCATCGGAGGTGATGAATGTATAGGGCTTGGAATCGCCCATGGTGCCGACACTGATGACCTTCGGGTCAATCAGCCCGTAAGGATTGTCGGCTGCAACAGCCTGCTGCCCCATCAATCCGGCACAGGCAAGGGCCGCCGCGATAACTGCGCCACGCGCCTTCTGTGAAATTGTTCTGGCTATTCTCATTGTCGTTGTTCTCCGCTCTGGTGATTGTTCTTCTTCGCCGTGCTGTCCTTGTGCTGGCGCGCACGGTTTCCCACCCGGATGAATGGCGGCAACCACCCATCCGGCAAATGCTTGTCGCATGCCGTTTTCTTGTTATTGAATATGAGACCGGTCTCTATCTTAAAGAGACCGGTCTCTTTTGGTTTGACAATTGTTATATTCGCATTGACCGTCCGTCAATATCCCTTATAGAGCTAATATCATGGAACAGCCGCCGATCAGGAAATCATCCGTCACCGTTGCCGACGTGGCCAGAGCCGCAGGCGTTTCCAAGGCGACGGCTGCGCGCGTTTTGGGCGGCTATGGCACCGTCAGCGACAAGGTGCGGACGCTGGTTCTGGAGGCTGCGGCCACATTGGACTACCGGCCCAATGAGCTGGCCCGTAGCATGACAACGGGTCGCTCCGGCACCATTGGTGTTGTGGTTGGGGATATTGAAAATCCGTTTTTCAGCTCCGCCGTGCGCGGCATTGCCGATGTGGCCCGCATGGCAGGTTATACTGTCATCCTCACCAATTCCGGCGAAGACGTTGCGGCGGAAAAGGCTGCTGTCAGGGCTTTGCTGGCAAAGCGGGTCGATGGTTTGATTATCTCGGCTGCAAGCACGCTGGATTTCGAACACCTGCAAGAAATCCGGCAATCGGGTTGTCCGCTGGTGCTGCTTGACCGCGCCCTTCCTGTCCTGGATGTCGACACGGTGACAACGGATGACCGTGAGGCGGCCCAACAGGCAACGGAAATCCTCATTCGCAATGGCCATCGTGATATCGCCTATATCACCGCCTGCGATACACCGGACCATCGGATGAAAAGTCTCGACGATCTTCATACGGCATCGGTCCGGCATCGTGTTGAAGGTTTTATTGCTGTTTGCACTGCCGCAGGACTGCCTGCGCCCCTGCAGGCCGTGCGTCTCGGGGCGAATGGCCGGGAAAAATGTGAGGCGCTGGCGCTTGATCTGCTGCAATCGGCGCACCGGCCAAGTGCCATCATCGCCTCGGATAGTCTTATTGCTCTGGAGGTCTTCAAGGTCGCCCGGCATCTCGGCCTGTCGATCCCGCAGGATCTTTCGCTGATCGCTTTTCACGATGCGGATTGGACTGCTGTGACCTCTCCGCCGATCACCGTTATCCGCCAGCCGGTCTATCATATGGGAAAAACCGTAGCAGCACATTTGATGGAAAGAATAAAAGGCGCAAACCACCCAGCTCGGCATGTCATTCTGACGACCGAGCTTATCGAGCGCAGCTCCATTGCATCAAGGCTGCCTTGATTTTTTGATTTATATATTTGTAATTATATATTTTTATCGCATTTTTCTGCAAAATTAAAAAAGAAATTCATTTTATTTCAGGTTTTTATTGGCTTTGAAAATTTCGAAATTCATGTATTTCCCGATCAGCGAGTGAAAATAATGGAGTACACTATTTCGATAACAGCGATGTCTCAATTTTATACATAAATCATTAAGTATAGACGCAACTGCGCAGGAACCAGATCGGTCATGGCGAATTATCGCGCCAGAAACGAAACAAAACTGGATTTCTGCGATGAAAAACCTGCCAATCATTGGTAAATTCTTAACTATAATGGCGCTGTTCGGTGTGTTTGCACTGGGCGTTGCTGGCTATGCTGGAACGCGCATTATGGATATCGACACATCCTATAGCGACCTCATATCCCAGGATACTGCCGCTGCGACAGCGATATCGCGCGCCAACCGGGCCTTGCAGGGTGCACGCTCGGCAATTGCGGAACTGACGATTGCTCGCTCCGACAAAGAGAAAGCCGGTTCTCAACAGGACCTTCAATCCTCGCGGGCCGCTTTCGTAAAATTCATGGACATTGCCATTGCCGCGGTTCCGCAGCGCCGTGATGTTGCCGATGCCAAGACGGAAAGTCTGCGCATCATCGACAATACCTGTGCCAATACCATTGCTCTTGGCAATGCCAGCAATTCGCCAGAGGGCGTGGCGCTCGCGCAAGCCGCCTTTATCAATGAGTGTCAGGCGGCGTTTCGCGTTATTACGCCAAAAAACGTGCAATTGGTGGATGATTTGAACAATGCCACCGATCAGAAAAGTGATGCATTATCCGTGACCTCAAGCCATGCCGCTATGGTCACGGTGGCCAGCATCGTAGCCGGTCTGGCAATCGTCCTGACCATAGGCTTCTTCGCAATCCGCTCGTGGCTTGTCCTGCCGATCCGCAAGGTTGCCGCAACGATGGAAACTCTGGCCGGTGGCGATCTCTCTGTGGATGTTGCGGGAACCGAACGTCGTGACGAAGTCGGCGGGATGGCCAAGGCCGTGCAAGTGTTCAAAGATAACGGCCTGCGTGCCCGGGAACTGGAACGGGAAGCAGAAAGCGTGCGCAATTCCAGCGAGGCGGAACGGGCTCGTGTTGCAGAAATGGACCGCAAGCGCGCGGAAGAAATGGCAGAGGCGACGTCTGGTCTGGCCGATGGCCTGAAGCGACTGTCGAATGGCGATCTCGGCTTCCGTTTGAGCCAGCCGTTCGCCACCGAGTTCGAAGCGCTTCGCAATGACTTCAATGCTGCCGTTGCACAATTGTCCGATACGCTGGGTGCGGTTGCTAATGCCACCAGCTCTATCGATAGCGGTTCACGGGAAATCAGCCAGGCTGCCGAAGACCTGTCGAAGCGCACCGAACAGCAGGCTGCATCGCTGGAAGAAACCGCCGCCGCCCTCGACCAGATCACCACCAATGTCGCCAATTCCTCCAAGCGCGCCGAAGAAGCCCGGCATGTGGCGATCGAGGCCAACCAGTCAGCCCGCGAATCCGGGATTGTCGTCTCCAACGCTGTCGATGCCATGCAGCGGATCGAGCAATCGTCCAACCAGATCTCCAACATCATTGGCGTCATCGACGAAATTGCTTTCCAGACCAATCTTCTCGCTTTGAATGCGGGCGTGGAAGCAGCGCGCGCCGGGGAGGCTGGTAAGGGCTTTGCGGTCGTGGCCCAGGAAGTGCGCGAACTTGCCCAGCGCTCTGCCGGTGCCGCCAAGGAAATCAAAGAGTTGATCCGCAATTCTGCCGGCGAAGTCAGCAATGGTGTGACGCTGGTGCGGGCGACCGGTGAGGCACTCAAGGCCATCGAAGCGCATGTCGTTACCATCAACAGCCAGCTTGATGCCATTGCCCTGTCGTCACGCGAACAATCGGTTGGTCTTGCCGAAGTCAACACCGCCGTCAACCAGATGGACCAGGTGACCCAGCAGAATGCCGCCATGGTCGAGCAATCGACGGCAGCCAGCTCTTCGCTGGCATCGGAAGCGGGCCGGTTGCGTCAATTGATTTCGCAATTCCACCTCGACGGCACCCAGACCATGCCTGCCTCTTCGGCTGCTGGCTGGACATCCAAAAAGCCGGCTGCTGCGCATGAACAGCACCGTCCGGTTGCGTCTCCGGCCCGGCGGATGGTGGGGCAGGTGGCCCGCGCCATGGGTCTCCAGACAGCGGCCAAGGCCGATAACTGGGAGGAATTTTGATGCGGACGGCGTCAACCAGCCAGGCGGATGCGCTTGAAATCCTGGCCTTCAGGCTGCATGGACAGGAATTCTGCGTCAAGACCACGTCCATCCGCGAAATTCGCGGCTGGGCACCGGCCACCTCCTTGCCGCATGCCCCTGCTGAGGTCATCGGGGTGATAAACCTGCGCGGCACGGTCATTCCCATCGTCGATCTCGCGGTCAAATTGGGAATGCAGGGCATGGTGGCCAATGAGCGCAGCGCCATCATCGTTGCGGAAGTGGACAGTGCGGTCGTCGGCCTGCTTGTCGATGCCGTGTCCGACATCTTGACGGTTCCCGCTGACAGCTTGCAACCCGTGCCGCAAGCTACCAGCACCGGAACGGATTTTTCCGATGGCATCATTGTGCAGGGCGCGAGCATGATCTGTTTTCTCAATCTCGAACGGATGTTTGCCCACAGCAATTGCAGCGATTGGGGAATTGCCGCTTGATTGCCCGAAATTTGTAGCAGGCCCAAAGCCCGGAAGTCTCTTCCGGGCTTTGGCGTTTTCAACCCATTGCCGTTTTCGCAAAATTTGGAATGAGGTCCTCGATAAACCCGTCTTTTCAAAGATGTGATTGGCTTGTCTTTATCCCGTAAGACAGTTTGATGAGCGAGTGCTATGAAGCCGGTTCTGTCCTTCTGTGGGAAAAGACAGGATTGCTGCCGGATGGACTATCCCCGGAGGACCATCCATGACGGGCCATGAAGAATGCGTGAGCGAAACCTATGAAGAAAATGACGAAGATCGTCCTGGTCGGCCTGGTGCTTGTCGGGGCCGGATTGGTTTATGCTGCCCGCCAACCGCAATTTGCCGCGATCACCGCAGGCTGGCTGGGCAAGCCCCAGGCCGACCGGCAGCGGGGCCGCGATCTCGCCATTCCCGTTGTAGCCTCTCCGGTGAACCAGACGAATGTACCCGTCTACGTGACCGGCGTCGGCAGCGTCAAACCGTTGAATACTGTTGTTATCCAGCCGCAGGTCAGCGGGCGGATCACGAAGATCGGCTTTCAGGAGGGGCAGGACCTGAAGAAAGGCGAGTTGATCGCCACGCTGGATGACGCACTTTACAAGGCACAGTTGGATGAAGCGATTGGCAAGAAGGCCCAGGACTCGGCCCAATTAACGTATGCCATTCTGGAAATGGAGCGTTTGCAGCGCCTGATCGGCAATTCCGCCACCACTCAGCAGCAACTGGACAATCAGGTGGCGCTGGTGGCGCAATATAAGGCGCAGGTCCAATCCGACCAGGCAGCCATCGAGGCGGCTCAGGCTCAGCTGGATTACACCGTGATCAAGGCGCCGATGGATGGACGAACCGGCATTCGCAATGTCGATGTCGGCAATATCGTCTCGACCGGTGACACGACCGGCATCGTCACTCTGTCGCAGATCAAGCCAATTACCATCGTGTTTTCCATTCCGCAGCAGGATCTGGCCCGCGTCAATACCGCCAATGCCAATGGCGCTCTTTCGGTCGATGCCCTCGGCGATGACGGCAAGACGGTCGTTGCCAACGGCACGCTGACGGTGGTCGATAACCAGGTGGATACCACCACAGGCACTGTCCGCTTGCGGGCTGAATTTCCCAACGAAGATCTGCGGCTGTGGCCTGGCGCTTTCGTCAATGCCCGGCTTCTCGTCGAGACAAAGAAAGATGTGCTGACGGTTCCGTCTTCGGCCATCCAGCGCGGTCCTGCGGGTACTTACGCCTATATTGTTCAGCCAGACCAGACGGTGAAAATCCAGGCGGTGACGGTCGAGATGCAGGACGACCAGATGGCGGTGATCGCCAAAGGGGTCAGTGCCGGTGAGACTGTCGTGACGACCGGTTTCGCCCGGCTACAGGATGGCGCGCTGGTGCGGGTTTCGACGCCGCAGGAGGCCGATCCTGCCAATATGGCCGTGCCGTTGGATGATAACAAGCCGCGTCAACGCCATGGTGGCAACCGTAACAATGGCCAGGCCCGGCCAAACGCCCATGACCCAGCCTCGCGGAAAGAGGGCGGTGAAAAACCTCAGGCTGGATCGAACAGCAAAGCGGAACCGCCTTCAGCAGAAGGAAAAGACACTGGCGCACCCGCAGCCCCACCGGCTGACGCAGCGAAATGAGTATTTCTACACCCTTCATCGCGCGGCCCGTCGCCACCTCGCTGCTGGGGATCGCCATCCTGCTGGGGGGATTGCTGGGGTATACGTCGCTGCCCGTAGCACCATTGCCGCAGGTGGATTTTCCGACCATCCGCGTCACCACGCAATTGCCGGGCGCCGACCCCGAGACCATGGCGGCCCTGGTGACAGCGCCGCTGGAAAGGCCGCTTGGCCAGATCCCGGCACTGGCTTCGATGACCTCTTCCAGCGCCTTCGGCATCAGCCAGGTGACGCTGCAATTCAACCTTGACCGTGATATCGATGGTGCTGCGCAGGACGTGCAGGCGGCAATCAATTCGGCCAGCGGCAGCCTGCCGAAAACCCTGCCTTATCCGCCGACCTATGCGAAAGTGAACCCGGCGGATACTCCGACCATCACGCTGGCCCTGCATTCCGATAGCTATCCGATTCGCGATCTCAGCGACTTCGCCGATACGATCATGGCGCAGCGGCTGAGCGAAGTTTCCGGCGTTGGCGATGTGCGCGTTCAGGGCGGCGTGCGGCCCGCCATCCGCATCCAGGCGGATCTGACGCGGCTTGCCTCCTATGGGATGTCGCTGGAGGATCTGCGCACCGCGATTACCAATGCCAATGTTTCCGGTGCCAAAGGGGCAGTGGACGGCACCTATCAATCCTTCACACTCTCGGCCAATGACCAGATCCAGGACCCGGAAATCTACCGCGACACCATCGTCACCTACAGCAATAGCGCGCCTGTCCGGTTACGCGATGTCGCCGATGTGGTCGAAGGGCTGGAAAACAGCCGCGTCGGTGCCTGGTATCAGGGGCATCCGGCGGTCATCGTCGATATCATGCGCCAGCCCGGTGCCAATGTCATCCAGACTGTCGAGGATGTCCGAAAACAGCTGCCGCGCCTCAAACAGGCGCTTCCCGCCGGGGTCTCGCTCGATATCGTCAACGACAGGACGGACACCATCCGCGCCTCCATTCACGATGTGCAATGGACGCTGGCGCTCAGCGTCGGGCTGGTCATTCTCGTGGTGTTTCTGTTTCTGCGCACGCTGACGGCGACGATCATCGCCGCTGTCGCCCTGCCACTGTCGTTGATCGCCACCTTCGGCATCATGTATTTTGCCGGTTTCAGCCTCGACAACCTGTCGCTGATGGCGCTGACCATCGGCACTGGCTTCGTGGTCGACGATGCCATCGTGATGATCGAAAATATCGCCCGTCACATCGAGGAGGGTGAAAGCCCGATGCAGGCCGCCCTGAAGGGGGCGGGCGAAATCGGCTTCACCATCATTTCGTTGACGGCCTCGCTGATCGCGGTCTTCATTCCGCTGCTGTTCATGACCGGCATTGTCGGGCGGATGTTCCGCGAATTTGCCCTGACACTGACCATTGCCGTCGTGGTCTCGGCGGTGATTTCGCTGACGCTGACGCCAATGATGTGCGCCCGCATTCTGCGAGCCCCCAAGGAGCGAAATTCCGGCGTGCTCGGCATGGTGGACCGTGGCATGGACTGGATGAACGAAGGCTACCGCCGCAGCGTCGTCTGGGCTGTCAATCGCGGCTGGCTGATGCTTGTGCTGACGGGGGTCACGCTTGTAATCACCGGCCTGCTTTACGTCACCATCCCCAAGGGCTTCCTGCCGGTGCAGGATACCGGGCTGATTTCTGCCGTCGTGGAAACCGAGCCGACCAGCTCGTTCGATGCGATGAAGCAGACCCAGTCCCTTGTCGGCAACCGGCTCCGCGCCGATCCGGCGGTGCAAAGCGTCATTGCGGTGATCGGCACCAGCGCCTCCAACCTGACGCTGAACACGGCAAGCTACAGTATCGTGCTGAAGCCGCTCGACCAGCGAGACATCTCGGCGACGGATTTGATCGACCGGCTGCGGGCCTCCGTTGCCGATATTCCTGGTATCCATCCGACCTTTCAGAGCATTCGCGATATTTCGATCAGCACGCGGGCCAGCCGAGCGCCCTATCAATATACCCTGACCGGCACCAATACCGCGACCGTCGCCGACTGGGCCGACCGGCTGGCCCGGCGACTACAGCAGAACCCGTTGCTGATCGATGTCACATCTGAAGTGGAAATGGGCGGCGGGCGGCTGGCGATCACCGTCAATCGCGAGACCGCCGCCCGCCTTGGCGTCTCCATGCAGGCGATCAACGATACGCTCTACGATGCCTTCGGCCAGCGCCAGATCAGCACCATCTACGGGCAGGCGAACCAGTACCGCGTCATTCTTGAGGCCGCCCAGCGGTTTCAGGGCGATCCGAAATCCCTGGAAAAACTCTATGTCAAAGGCACGAGCGGTGCCATCGTGCCGCTGAATGCGGTTGCATCGGTCAAGTTTACCACGGCACCACTGGTGATCAGCCGGGACGATCAATTCCCCGCCGTCACCATCAGCTTCGATCTCGCCCGGCACGCATCGCTGAGTGAGGCAATTGCCGCCATCAAGAGTTCTGAGCGTGACATCAGCATGCCCGCCTCCATCCAGCGTCATTATAGCGGCGATACCGAGGAATTCGACCGCTCGCTGGCGGGAGAGCCCTGGCTGATTCTGGCGGCGATCATCACCATCTATATCGTGCTGGGTCTGCTGTATGAAAGCACCATCCACCCGATCACCATTCTGTCCACGCTGCCTTCGGCGGGCGTCGGGGCGCTGCTGGCGCTGATGCTGTTTGGTCAGGATCTGTCGATTATCGCCTTGATCGGCATTGTTCTGCTGATGGGTATCGTCAAGAAAAACGCGATCATGATGATCGATTTCGCGCTGGACGCGGAGCGCAAGGACGGGCTTAGCGCCCGCGATGCCATTATCAAGGCCGCCGTCATGCGCTTTCGGCCCATCATGATGACCACGCTGGCGGCCCTGTTCGGGGCGCTGCCGCTGGCGCTTGCCCAGGGAACCGGCGCGGAACTGCGCATCCCGCTCGGCATCTCGATCATCGGCGGTCTGCTGCTCAGCCAATTGCTGACGCTCTATACCACGCCTGTCATCTATCTGGCGCTGGATGGAGTGCGCGCCAGGATGCAGGGAAAGCGTGCGGCTTCCGATATCGGAGGCCCGTTATGAATATCTCAAGCCTGTTCATCAGCCGCCCGGTTGGCACCACTTTGCTGGCCATCGGCCTGATGATGCTCGGGCTGGTCGCCTACCGGTTCCTGCCGGTCGCAAGCCTGCCTGCCGTCGATCTTCCCACCATAAGGGTGACAGCCAGCCGCCCCGGAGCCGATCCGGAAAGCATGGCGTCCAGCGTTGCCGCGCCACTTGAGCGCCATCTTGGCGCGATTGCCGGTGTGACCGAAATGACCTCGACCAGTGGGCTTGGCACGACCAATATCTTTTTGCAATTCGACCTTTCCCGCAATGTCGATAGCGCCGCCCAGGATGTCCAGGCGGCCATCAATGCCGCCGTCGGAGATCTGCCAAGTGACCTGCCGTCGCTTCCGTCCATGCGCAAGGCCAATCCTGCCGCATCGCCAATCCTGACGCTGGCGCTGACCTCCGATACCATTCCCGCCAGTGCGATATACGATGCCGCCGATAGCGTCGTTGTGCAGCGGATTTCGCAGGTGGAAGGGGTTGGCGACGTCTCGGTCAGCGGTGCCGACCAGCCCGCCGTCCGCGTCCGGCTTAACCCGGACCGGCTGGCGGCCATCGGGCTTTCGGCGGATGATGTGCGCACCGCCATCGTCAATGGCAATGCGCTTGCGCCGATTGGTGCCATTGATGGAAGCCAGGCTTTCTACGCGCTGTCAGTCAATGCGCAATTGATTACGCCTGAAGATTACGGCCAGCTTGTTATCCATGCCTCCAACGGCATCGCCGTCCGGCTGGTCGATATCGCCACCGTGGAGCCCGGCGTGCGCAACCGCCGTTCCGATGCTTGGTTCAACGGCAAGCCCGCCGTTCTTCTCAATATCACCAAGGCGGCGGATGCCAATGTGATGTCCACGGTCGATGCAGTGAAGGCACTCATCCCCGAGGTCAAACAGCTGATCCCGGCTGGTATCGAAGTCGATATCCTCAACGACCGCACCAAGACGATTCATGCCAGCGTTGAGGATATGCAGTTTACCCTGCTGGCGACGGTGGCGCTGGTCATGGCCGTGGTTTTCGTCTTCCTGCGCCGCTTGGTGCCGACGCTGGCCGCCGGTTTGACGGTGCCGCTGTCGTTTGCAGGCGCATTTGCCGCCATGTGGCTGACGGGACTGTCCATCGACAATCTGTCGTTGATGGCGCTGGCAGTGGCCAGCGGCTTCGTGGTGGATGACGCGATTGTGATGATCGAGACGATTTACGCCAATATCGAAAAAGGCATGAAGCCGCTTGAGGCGGCCCACGCGGGCGCCCGGCAGATCGGCTTTACGGTGATCGCCATCAGTATTTCATTGATGGCTGCCTTCATTCCCTTGTTTTTCATGGGCGGTATTGTCGGCAAGTTCTTCCTGACCTTTTCCCTGACGCTCGCCTTCACCATCGCCGTTTCCACCGTGGTCTCCCTGACCTTAACGCCGATGATTTGCGGTCACCGGATCAGGGCGCGGGATCTCGATGCCCGGCAGGGGCGTTTCGACCGGGCCATCGAACACAGCCTGGAGCGGACCGTTGCCTTTTACGACCGCACATTGAAGGGCGTCCTGCATCACCGTGTCCTTGCGGTGGTCATCACCACCGCCTGCATCGTGCTGACTGGTTTTCTCTATGCCAAAGTGCCAAAGGGCTTCATGCCGCGCGACGATACCGGCTTTGTGATGGGCAATAGCCAGGCTGCTAGCGACATATCCTATCCGGCCATGCTGGCGCTGCAAAAGCGCGCCTTGGCCATCGTCGAGCGCGATCCGGCGGTGCAGAGCATCGGCGCCTCTGTTGGCGGCGGTTTTTTGGGAACAGCCAATCGCGGCCAGATGTTGATCGCGCTAAAAGCGCCTGATGAACGAGAGGCAACGGACGTGGTGATCGAGCGGCTGCGCCGTGCGGTTGCCGTCATTCCCGGCCTCGATACATCGTTCTTTTCGCCAAGCGATATCCGGGTCGGCGCGCGGACATCGGATTCGGAATTTCAATTCACGCTTTGGGATGCCGATTATGACGAGTTGGTGGCCTGGGCGCCGCGCATTCTCGCCCGGCTGCGGCAGGAACCCTTGCTGACCGACGTCAATAGCGACCGTCAACCGAGCGGTCTTCAGGCCAATGTCGTCGTTGACCGGACCGCCGCGTCTCGTCTCGGCGTCAAGATGACGGCGGTCGATGCGGCGCTCAACAATGCCTTTGCCCAGCGTCAGGTGACGATCGTCTATGGAGAGCGTAACCAATACCGTGTCATCCTTGAAACCTATCTGGATTTCGCCAAGGACCCGGAACATGTTCTGAAGATCTATGTGCCTGGAAATAGTGGTACGCAGGTGCCGCTCAGCGCTTTTGCCAGGATTGAGCGGACATTGGCACCCATTGGCGTCAATCATCAGGGGCAATTTCCGGCGGTGACGATTTCCTATAATGTCGGGCCGGATACCACGCTGTCCGAGGCCAATGATGCGGTCAAGGCTGCCGTGGCCGGCATGCATCTGCCCGATACGCTGCATGCCGAATTTGCCGGTGACGCCGCCAATGCATCGAGTTCCTCAGGCGGCCAGCCGCTGCTCATTCTCGCCGCTCTTCTGGCCGTCTATATCGTGCTGGGCATTCTCTATGAGAGCCTCATTCATCCCCTGACGATCATTTCCACGCTGCCTTCTGCCGGGCTGGGCGCGTTGCTGGCACTGTGGATCAGCGGCACGGAACTGACCATCGTCGCCTTTATAGGCATTATTCTGTTGATTGGCATCGTCAAGAAAAACGGGATCATGCTGGTGGATTTCGCGCTCGAAGCCGAACGCCAGCATGGGATGTCGCCCGAGGATGCCATTCATGAAGCCTGCCTGCGGCGGTTTCGGCCGATCATGATGACGACGCTTGCCGCCTTCATGGGCGCGCTGCCACTGGTGCTGGCGACCGGTCCCGGTGCCGATCTTCATCGACCGCTCGGGGTGACGATCATTGGCGGCCTTATCGTCTCTCAGGCTCTGACCCTTTACACCACGCCGATCATCTACCTGATCTTTGCGCGTCTGTCGGCGCGCTATGGCGCGAAAACCAAAGCTGGGAAGAACCTGGATCACCGTCCGGCTGTTTAGACATCTCCCGTTGCGAACAGATATGATCGTCATTGCAGCTTTTACATGTATACATTAAATTAGAAAAATTGCGTCTGCTGCTTGCCGCTGCGCGGCAGCGGGTCGGGGAAGTGATTGGTTCGGAAAGGGGCTTTATCAGGATGCAGAAGGATACGAAAGCCTCGGTAAAACTGGCGGATACCGCCACCCATGGTCGCCGTGCCGTGATCGAATTGCGTGAAAAAATCATCAGCGGACATCTCACCGGCGGGACGCGGTTGTTTGAGGTATCGCTGGCGGAGGAACTCGATATTTCCCGCACGCCGGTGCGCGAAGCCCTGTCACGGCTGGCCGAGGAAGGCCTGCTTGATCGCTTGCCGAATGGCGGTTTTGTGGTGCGCCGGTTTGGTTATGACGATGTTATTGATGCTATCGAATTGCGGGGTGTCTTGGAGGGGACGGCAGCAAGGCTGGCCGCAGAGCGTGGGGCCGACGCGGAGGCGCTCGCTACAATTTCTGAGACAATTGTTAAACTGGATCAGTGTTTTGGCCCCTATGTCGATGACGTTGACTTCGATGCCTATGCCGATCTCAACGAAATTTTTCATCGTCAATTGGCCGCCCTTTGTGCAAGTGAAGTGATGCGCCGCGAGGTGGAGCGGGCCTGCGCCTTGCCCTTAGCCTCGCCCTCCGCTTTCCTGCCCAACCGGATGGATATTGCGGCTTTCCGCCGCTCCTTGCGGTCGGCGCAGGAGCAGCATCGCGGCCTGGTCGAGGCCATCACAGCCCGCGAGGGCGCGCGCGCGGAAGCTATCGCCCGTGAACATGCCAGGACCGCGCGGCGGAATCTCGATTACATTTTCAAGGAAGCGCCTGGATTGATCGACAAGATCCCGGGTATGGCGCTTATTCGCCGCTGACCGTTTCGCGCAGTGTTGTGTGTTAATCGCGATGGCCACAAAAAAGCTTCAGAAACGGGCTTGCATTCTGCTCAAGGGTTGGCATCAATGTATACACACTGAAGTGTGCCTTGGGAGGAAACGATGGCAGCAAGCAGTCTCCACGATATTTTGCAGGATAATCCCGACATTGTCGGCCGGTTGCGCAATTCGCCGGTCGGCATGTATGTGTACCCGGTTGTGACACCCGAATTCAGCAATTGGCGCTCCGAACAAGTCGCCTGGCGCAATTCCGCCGTGCTGTTCGACCAATCCCACCACATGGATGAATTGATCGTCGAGGGACCGGATGCAGAGAAATTTCTCAGCCATCACGGCATCAATTCCTTTGCGAATTTCGATCTCAACCGCGCCAAGCACTTCGTTTCGGTCACGCCGAACGGCCATGTGATCGGCGATCACATCATCTTCCGTGAACGACAGGACAAGTTCATCCTGGTGGGCCGCGCCCCGACCTCGAACTGGCTGATGTTCTGCGCCGCCTATGGCAAATGGAACGTCCGCCTCAAGCACGATCCGCGTTCACCGTCGCGTCCGGAAGGCGAACGGGTGTTGCGCACCCATTATCGCTACCAGATCCAGGGGCCGGAAGCTCCGAAGATCTTCGAGAAGATCAATGGCGGGCCGGTTCCGGAGATCAAGTTTTTCCATGTAGACTGGATCAATGTCGGCTCCAAGAAGGTGCAGGCGCTTCGCCATGGCATGTCCGGCGCGCCGGGTCTGGAAATCTGGGGGCCGTATGAGGACAAGAATTACATCCTGTCCTGCATTCTCGAAGCGGCAAAGGATGCCAATGTCGATCTGGTGCGCTGCGGCAGCCGCGCCTATTCTACCAACACGCTGGAGAGCGGCTGGATTCCATCGCCGCTTCCGGGCATCTATACCGGCGATGGCATGCTCGCCGAGTATCGTCAATGGTTGGGCGCCGACAGCTATGAGGCCAATGGTCCGATTGGTGGCAGCTTCGTTTCCAGCAATATCGAGGATTATTACGTCAATCCGTTCGAGCTTGGCTATGATTTCTACATCGGCTGGAAGAAGGACGATTTCATCGGCAAGGCGGCGCTCGAAAAATTCAAGGGCCAGACCAACCGCAAGAAAGTCACCTTCGAATGGAATGCCGAGGATGTGGTCGAGGTGATTGCCTCTGCCTTCCGTCCGGGCGAAGACAGCTACAAGTGGATCGATTTCCCCGTGCTGAACTACGCCTCAACCAGCGCCGACATGATCGTCAACGACGAGGGCAAGACGGTGGGCCTGTCGATGTTTGGCGGCTATTCCTACAATGAGCGCTGCATCCTGTCGCTTGGCATTGTCGATGCCGATGTCAAGGAAGGCGATGTTCTGACATTGATCTGGGGTGAACCGGACGGCGGCAGCGGCAAGACTTCGACCGAGCGTCCGCACAAGCAGGCGAAAATCCGCGTGCGGATCTCTCCGACACCTTACGCGCGTCAGGCCCGGGAGACCTATGCCGAGAGCTGGCGGACGAAGAGGAAGTGATCTGCTGGAATTTTGCAGTAGATTGAAAACGTTACGGCGCCGTGTGATGTATAAAACGCTCGGTGCTGTCGTAGATCAATCATAGTCTGCATTTATCCTCGATGTCATGCTCGGCCTTGTGCCGAGCATCTAAGCACATTAATTTATTCAGCAATGTCAATGGCTTATTTATCGGCGGCAGACCCTCGGGACGGGCCCGAGGGTAACGATATGTTGAGATCGGAGTGATTTGTATCGGACGGTCACTCCGCGTTCAACACGTCAGGCGGCCTTTGCGCTACCGCGCCAGCGCAACAGGCGCATGGCGTTGGCGGTGACGAGAACGGTGGCACCGGTATCGGCGAGGATTGCTGGCCAGAGACCGGTAATGCCGATAATCGTCGTCACCAGGAAGACGGCTTTCAGCCCGATGGCAATGGTGATGTTTTGGCGAATATTGCCCATTACCTGCCGCGACAGCATGACCATGTCGGCTAGGTCCATCACCCTTCCATGCAGAATGGCCGCATCGGCGGTTTCCAGTGCCACATCCGTTCCGCCGCCCATGGCGATGCCGATATCGGCGGCGGCAAGCGCCGGAGCGTCGTTGATGCCGTCACCGACCTTGGCGACCCGTTCGCCTTTCGCCTGCATGTCGCGGACGATAGCCTGTTTGTCCTGCGGCAGCAGTTCGGCACGAGGCTCAATGTCAAGCAGCGTGGCGATGGCTCTGGCCGTGGCGGCATTGTCGCCGGTCAGCATGACTGGGCGAATACCGGCAGCCTTCAACGCGTCCAATCCTTGGCGGGCATCGGGACGCGGCTCGTCGCGCAGCGCGATCAGCCCCGTGACTGACCCGTTCTTCACCAGGAGAGAGACAGATTTCCCTTCCGCACTCAGTTTTTCGATCCGGGTGACGATCTCAGCGGACACTGCGGCCAGTTCGGCGGCGGCGCTGGCCGATCCGAGGAAGAGGCTGATGCCACCCACCGTGCCGCGCACGCCCTTGCCAGCGATAGCGCCGGTCTCGTTTGCCGTTGGTACAGAAACGGCGCGGTCGGTGGCGGCCTCGATAATCGCCCGGGCCAGCGGATGGCTCGACCCCATTTCAAGGGCTGCCGCATCGGCCAGCACGTTCTCTTCGACTGCGCCGCCAAACGCGATGATATCAGTCACCTTCGGTTTACCCTCTGTCAGCGTTCCCGTCTTGTCGAGCGCGATGGCGGTGATCCGTCCGACATTTTCGAGAACCGCGCCGCCCTTCATCAGCAGGCCACGACGCGCACCGGCGGAAAGACCGGCGGCAATGGCAGCGGGTGTGGAGATCACCAGGGCGCAAGGGCAGCCGATCAGCAGGATTGCCAGACCTTTATAGAGCCAGAGGCTCCAGTCCCCATCCCAGAACAGCGGCGGCAGGATTGCCACCAGCGCGGCCAACAGCGTTACAGCGGGTGTGTAATAGCGCGAAAACCGGTCGATGAAGCGCTCGGTTGGCGCTTTGCTCTCCTGGGCTTCCTCGACCAGACGGACAACGCGGGCAATGGTGTTGTCGGCGGCGGTGGCCGTCACCTTGACGCGAAGCGTTCCCTCACCATTCACCGTTCCGGCAAAAACGCCTTCCCCGGCACCCTTGGTTTTCGGCAGGCTCTCTCCGGTGACAGGGGCTTCATTGATCGCGCTGGTGCCATCGATAATTTCCCCATCGGCCGGAATTCTGTCGCCGGGCCGCACGGTGACAATGGTGCCGAGTGTCAGGCTGGCGGCGGCGACATCTTCAAGGCGGCCATTCCGCTCGATCCGCGCCGTATCGGGAACCAGCTTGGTCAGGCCTTGAATACTGGCCCGCGCCCGCCCAGCCGCAAAGCCCTCAAGCAATTCACCGACCAGAAACAGGAAGACGACTGTGGCCGCTTCCTCGGTCGCACCGATGATGATGGCGCCGATAGAGGCGATGGTCATCAGCATTTCGATGGAAAACGGCGTGCCAGCCAGCGCGGCCATCACCGCACGGCGAGCAATCGGCACGATGCCGATGGCGATGGCCGCCAGAAAAGCCCAGAAGGAGAGGGAGGGTATGAGGTGGCCGATGAGCATAGCAAGGACGAGAGTAGCACCGCTCGTTGCGACCTGCCGGGCCTTTTGCGTGCGCCACCAAACGCCTGTCGTGGGTCCGGCATCATGCTGATGGCTGTGCAGGCCGTCGCCATGAGAGGCGTGCTCATGTCCCTCATGATTATGCTCATCGTGATGATGATTATGCGCCTCGCCATCATGATGGCCCGTGCAGGTCGGGCCATGCGCGTGATCATGCTGATGATCGTGTTGTGGGACGGACGCGGCGAGGCGGGTGGTTTTGTAGCCAAGACCGGTCACCCTATCGGCAAGCGTGACCAGATCGGCGTCGCCATCGTGGACAACGGCCATGGTCTGTGCCGTTACCGAAACCCGGACATCGGTAATACCGGCCACACGGCGCGCTGCCGTGTCGATTTTTGCCGCGCAGGAGGCGCAATCCATGCCCTCGACGCGGAAGCGGGTGGTCTGTTCGGTTGCCATCGGTTCGTCCTTGTCATTGTGTCGAACCGATCCTACATTCTCTAGTGACTAGAGGAGCAAGGGCTAAATCGATGAATATTGCAATTGGCGAGGCGGCGCGGATCAGTGGCGTCAAGGTTGCGACGATCCGGTATTACGAACAGGTCGGCCTCGTGCCGCAGCCGCCGCGCACCGATGGAAACCGCAGGCTTTACAGCGCGGCTCATTTGCAGAGGCTAACCTTCATCCGCCATGCCCGCGAGCTTGGCTTCGAGGTCGATGCCATTCGCACCCTGCTTGATCTTCAGGATAAGCCCGGTCAATCCTGCTCACCGGCTGATTCGATTGCAAGACAACGGCTTGCCGATGTCGAGGAACGGATCGACCGGCTCAGGGCGTTGAAAACCGAGTTGGAGCGAATGATCACCGGCTGTTCGCATGGGACGATTGCCGAATGCCGGGTCATCGAGGTGCTGGCCGATCACGACCAATGCCGCCACGACCGGCACTGATGTCACTAGAGTATCGGGCCGAAAATAGGAATCGGTCCGATGCTCTCAGTTTTTGTTTGTGCATCGGATTTATCCGAAAACCGGTTTCCACTTTTCGGTCCGATGCTCTAGGCCACCCATTTCAGATAGAGTGTCGCCAGTGGTGGCAGGGCGAGGTTTATCGAAAATTCCCTGCCATGGGCCGGATGCGGCTCGGCTGAGACGTCACCCTTTCCTTGCCCTGAGCCACCAAATTCACTTGCATCGCTGTTGAGGATTTCTATCCACCGTCCTTGCATGGGAACGCCGACACGGTAGTCATGGCGCAAGATCGGTGTGAAATTCGAGATCGCCAGAATGCAGGTCTCACGATTCTCGTCATAGCGCAACATGGCGATAACCGAATTTTCGGCATCGTCGGCAATCGCCCATTCAAATCCGGCGGGGTCGAGATCGCTGAATTGCAGGGCCTTTTCCTGCTGATACAGCCGGTTCAGCTTGGCGACCAAAGTCTGGATACCGGCATGATCCGGTCGGTCCAGCAAATCCCAGGATATTGATTGATCGTGGTTCCACTCGATGTCCTGGCCGATCTCGCAGCCCATGAACACCAGTTTCTTGCCGGGATGCGCCCACATGAAACCATAATACGCTCTGAGATTGGCAAGTTTCTGCCAGTGGTCGCCGGGCATTTTCCCCAGCAACGAGCCTTTGCCATGCACGACCTCATCATGGGAAATCGGTAGCACAAACCGCTCCGAATATTGATAGATCATGCTGAAGGTCATCGTGCCGTGATGGTATCTGCGATAGACCGGATCTTCTTCGATGTAGGACAGGCTGTCGTGCATCCAGCCCATGTTCCATTTGAAATCGAAGCCGAGGCCGCCTTCTTCCGGTGATTTGGTCACACCCGGCCAGGCGGTCGACTCTTCGGCAATCATCAGCGCATGCGGGCAACGGCTGTGTACGACGCTGTTCAAATGCTTGAAGAACTCGACGGATTCGAGGTTTTCCCGTCCGCCGAATTGATTGGGAATCCATTCGCCGTCGTTGCGGCTATAGTCGCGGTACAGCATCGAGGCAACGGCATCGACCCGCAGGCCGTCGATATGGAAATGCTCCAGCCACTCGAAGGCGCTGGCGATCAGAAAGCCCTTCACCTCCTTGCGACCGAGATTGTAGATCAGCGTGTTCCAGTCCCGATGAAAGCCCTCGCGCGGGTCTTCATGCTCATAAAGCGCGCTACCATCGAAGCGTGCCAGGCCCCAGACATCTGTTGGAAAATGGGCAGGTACCCAGTCGAGAAGCACGCCGACACCGCTCGCATGGCAGCGGTCGATGAAATAGGCCAAATCCTCGGGCGTGCCATAGCGCCCGGTGGGAGAAAACAGGCCAAGCGGCTGATAACCCCAGGAGCCGCCAAACGGATGTTCGGTGATCGGTAGCAATTCGATATGGGTGAAATTCATCGATTTGACGTAGGGCACCAGCCGCTGGCTCAGTTCCACCCAGTCGAGCCAGCGATTGCCATCTTCCGAGATCCGCAGCCACGAGCCGAGATGCACTTCATAGATCGAGATCGGCTCACGGGCGGCAGCATCGGCGGTCTGCCTTGTCATCCAGGCCTGGTCCGTCCAGGCAAAAGGCGTGTTTGACGCGACGATGGATGCTGTTCCCGGTGCCGCTTCGCTGGCTTTGGCGACCGGATCGGCCTTTTGCGGCAGCACATTGCCTTGCGCGTCGATCAATTCATATTTGTACCGCTCGCCGGGGCCGAGGCCCGGAACGAACAATTCCCAGATGCCGCCGGCTTGGCGCAGGCGCATCGGGTTGCGCCGCCCATCCCAGGAATTGAAATCGCCAACCACCGAAACGCGCTGTGCAGTTGGCGCCCAGACGGCAAAGCCAACCCCGGGCACCCCGTCCATCTCTCTCGGGTTGGCGCCCAGCGTGCGAGCGAGATCGTAATGAGTGGCCTCGGCGATCAGATGCAGGTCCATATCGCCCAGCAGCAGGCCGAAGGCATAGGGGTCTTCGGCAATCTGCACTGCGCCCTGCCATTCGATCCGAAACCGGTAGCGCGAGGAAGAGCGAAGCTCTCCGGCAAACAGGCCGCCCGGATGCACCAGGTTCAGCCGGCCGACTGGGGCATTGCTGTTTCTGTCGAGCATTTCAACGCCGAGCGCACCCGGAAAAATCGCCCGGACCACTGTTTCCTCATCTGTCCGATGCGGTCCCAGAATGGAAAAGGGATCGCCGTGCCTGCCGTCGATCAGGGCTTGAACCGACTGGGCATCGATGCCGGATAGCAAGTCGCTCGTGGCAATCGTCATAGGGAATTCTCCGTCAGCCGTTCGGCAATGTCGGCAAACCCGGCAAGCGGAATAGCGATCCAGCCGGGCCGATTGCTGGCTTCATAGCCGATTTCATAGGCGGCCTTTTCCAGCAGGAACAGGTCGAGGATCTCGCGGCGTTTTTCAGGGTCCATTGCCAGTGATGGTTCTCCGTCGACTGCCGTGAAATAGCTGTCGAGGAAATGCGTCTCGGCCTTCTTGCGAAACGCCTCGATCAGCGCGGCTCTTGCTGCACTGTCGCCCTGGACGACGATCTCGCGGCCCGTATCGGCGGAAGCAGCGAGATAGCTCAGTGACCGGATCAGCCCGGCCACGTCGCGCAGCGGATTGGTCTTTGCCCGCCGTTCGGCGAGGGGGCGGGCCGGTTCGCCTTCGAAATCGATGATATAAACATCGTCTTCGGCAACCAGGATTTGGCCCAGATGGAAATCGCCGTGGTTGCGGATCATCAGCGTGTCCTTGGCAACACTGGCCAGCGTACCGACCGCGCTCAAGATCTGCTCCCGACGGTCCGCCAACATGGTGCTGACCCTGATGGTTTCAGTATCGAGACCATCACTGTCGCTGCCATGACCAATCTCAGACACTCTGTCCAGGCAGTCGGCAACGCGGGCCATGACTGATCGCGCCCAAACGGAGACATCCTCATCACTCATTGCGACCGGCGCGAAAGCCGGGTCGTCTGTTGGCTTGGCCAGTGCCACATGCAACTCGCCAAGCCGCTTGCCGATCACGGCTGCTTGATTGAACAGCGGGTTGAACCGCTCTTGCTCGGCGTCATCATCCTGACCGGCAACCATGCTTTGTTCGAGCGTTTGCCTGAGCGTGTCGAGCATCCAGGTCCAGGCATCGCCCTGATTGCGGATGGCGCCCTGGATGATGATCAATGTCGAGCGCTCATCTTCAGGTGAAACCCTGACGACCTCTCCCAGCAGCGGGGCAGTGTTGGCGTAGCCAAGCCGCGTCAGGTGGCGGGTCATTTCCACTTCCGGGTGGATGCCCTGATGGATATGACGGATGAGCTTGATCATCGCCATGTCGCCGATGATCAACGAACTATTGGATTGTTCAGCCGAGAGCCATTTGACTTGCATGTCGTCGGACAGCTCAATGCCATCGAGTTGTTCGGTGCCGATGAAATCGATGGAGCCGCTTTTACTGGAAATGCTGGAGCGTTCGCGCAAAGCCCTGATGACGCCGCGTGCCATGCTTTGCATGGCAAAGCCATCCGTCAGGAAGCCAACCCGGCGTCCTTTCCGCACTCTTGCGAAGGCCAGTTGCTGGGCAAGCGCATGGGGATTCTCATCGTCCCAGGCGATGGCGAACGGTAGAAAATACCGCTCAACGCGATCTTCCAACTCGGTTTCCAACTCACCCAGCAGCAGGTCATTGCCGAAGGGCATCGGAATGGTCGAGATCAGCGAGGCGCGCTTCACCCTTTCGCCCTTGGAGGCAAACCAACGGCGCTTGGCAAGATAGGCAGGCAGGATTTCACGCGAAATCGTCTCTTGGATACCAGGCTCGTCCAGCAACTGGGCAAGCTCGCGCCGCATGACGATGGTAACGAAATCCGGCAATTGCTCCGGTGGCTCGGTGCGCCAGGTTGGCCCATCCGCATCCGTCTCGCCCGACAGCTTGAACCAGAAGAAACCATAGGGTGGCAGGGTCAGCAGATAAGTCAGCTGGCCGATGGGGGGGAATGCCGACATGCCTGTTAGTTCGATGGGAATGCGCTTTTCGAATTCAGCGAGATCCAGCTCAACCGCCTGCGGCAGGCGCGACAAATTGGCGACGCACAGCAGCACTTCGCCTTCATATTCCCGCAGATAGGCGATGATCTTGCGGTTGGCCGGTGACAGGAACCGCAATGTGCCTCGTCCGAATGCAGTAAATTTACGCCGGAGCGCCAGCATATGGCGGCTCCAGTTCAGCAGCGAATGGGCATCAGCCGACTGTGCTTCAACATTGACCGCCTCATACCCATAAAGCGGGTCCATCAGCGGCGGCAGGACCAGACGGGCCGGGTCGGCGCGGGAAAACCCGCCATTGCGATCAGGCGACCATTGCATCGGCGTGCGCACCCCGTCGCGGTCACCGAGATAGATATTATCGCCCATGCCAATCTCGTCGCCGTAATAGATCACCGGCGTGCCGCGCATCGACAGCAGCAGCGCGTTCATCAGCTCGATGCGGCGGCGGTCACGCTCCATCAGCGGCGCCAACCGGCGGCGAATGCCGAGATTGATGCGGGCGCGGCGGTCGGCGGCATAGGTATTCCACAAATAGTCCCGCTCGGCGTCGGTGACCATTTCCAGCGTCAGTTCGTCGTGATTGCGCAGGAAAATTGCCCATTGGCAATTATCGGGGATCTCAGGCGTCTGGCGCATGATGTCGGTGATCGGAAAACGATCTTCCTTGGCAATCGCCATATACATGCGCGGCATCAGCGGGAAGTGAAAGGCCATATGGCATTCGTCACCGTCACCGAAATATTCCTGGGTATCTTCAGGCCATTGATTGGCCTCGGCCAGCAGCATCTTGCCCGGATGACCTTCGTCCATTGCCGCGCGGATCTTCTTCAGGATCGCGTGGGTTTCCGGCAGGTTCTCGTTATTGGTCCCCTCGCGTTCGACAAGGTAAGGAATGGCGTCGAGCCGGAAGGCATCAATGCCGGTATCGAGCCAGAAGCGCATGACCGTGATCAATTCGTCCAGCACAGCCGGATTGTCGAAGTTGAGGTCCGGCTGGTGGGAATAGAAGCGGTGCCAATAGTAGGCGCCAGCCACCGGGTCCCAGGTCCAGTTGGACTTTTCCGTATCGAGAAAGATGATCCGGGTTTCGGGAAACTTCTGATCGGTCTCCGACCAGACATAGAAATCCCGTTCCGGCGAACCGGCAGGCGCATTGCGGGCTCGCTCAAACCAGGGATGCTGGTCGGATGTATGGTTGATCACCAATTCGATGATGACGCGCATGTCACGGGCATGAGCGGCATCCACGAAGGCGCGGAAATCGTCCATCGTGCCATAGTCCGGGCTGACATTGCCGTAATCGGCGATGTCATAGCCATCATCGCGCCGCGGCGAGGGAAAGAACGGCAAGATCCAGATGGCGGTAATGCCAAGCGAGGCGATATGGTCGAGCTTTTCCGTCAAGCCCTTGAAGTCGCCGATCCCGTCGCCATTGCCATCGTAAAAGGACTTGATATGCAATTGATAGATAATTGCATCCTTATACCAAAGCGGATCGGTCTCGGCCTGCTGATGTTGCTGTTCCATCGGAAATCTCCTCACCTGACGCGGTAAATGCTGAACGGCAGGACATGCGGGTTGAAGCCGACCGTCTGCCATTTGCCTGTCCACGTGAATTTTCTCATTGTCACCAGATCCTCGAGCGCGAGACTGCCGCTATCGGGCAGGCCCCAGCGCCACAAAGGCAGCTCGATTGAGCTGGTCTGGTCATTGTGCGGGTCGAGGCTGACAGCCACGAGCAGAACGTTTTCGCGGCCCGGACTGGCCTTTTCGAAAAACATCACCTGGTCGTTGGAAGAGGGCAGCAGCGTCAGGCCGAGATGGGAATGCAGCGCCGCGTTTTCGGTGCGAATGCGGTTCAGCATGGTAATCTCGGCAATGATATTGCCGGGTCGGTCCCAGTCCCAGGCGGTGATCTCGTATTTTTCGCTGTCGGCATATTCCTTGCGCTTGGCATCCGGGCGGCCTTCGCACAGTTCAAAACCGTTATAGACACCCCAAAGCCCGGAAAGCGTCGCAGCCAGGCCCGCCCGGATCAGATAGGCCGAGCGCGGTGCGTTCTGCAGAAAATCGGGGTTGATATCATGGGTGTTGACGAAGAAATGCGGTCTGAAGAATTCCTTCGGTGCCTGTGTCGTCAGCTCGAGCATATATTGCTCAAGCTCCCAACGCAGATTGCGCCAGGTGAAATAGGTGTAGGATTGCGAAAAGCCGATCTTGGCCAGCCTGTACATCACCTTTGGCTTGGTAAAGGCTTCCGACAGGAAGACCACTTCCGGGTGGCGGGCACGGATATCGCCGATCAGCCACTCCCAGAACGGAAACGGCTTGGTGTGCGGATTATCGACGCGAAACAGTTTGACGCCTTCGCCGACCCACATCTCGACAATGTCGCGCAAGGCCTGCCAAAGCGCGGGAACCGCGTCCTTCGCGTAGAAATCAACGTTGACGATATCCTCGTATTTCTTCGGTGGATTTTCCGCATAGCGGATCGTGCCATCCGGACGCCAATCGAACCAGCCGGGATGCTGCGTCAGCCATGGGTGATCGGGTGAGGCCTGGATGGCGAGATCGAGCGCAATCTCCAGCCCCTCATCGCGGGCAGCGGCAACCAGGGTTCTGAAATCCTCAAATGTACCGAGCTGTGGATGGATGGCGTCATGGCCGCCATCTGGCGAGCCGATTGCATAGGGGCTGCCGGGATCGTTCGGGCCTGCCTTCAGGCTGTTGTTGCGGCCCTTGCGGTTGGTCGTGCCGATCGGATGGATCGGCGGGAAATAGACCACATCGAAACCCATGGCGCGAATGGCTGGCAAGCGTTTGATGACATCGGCGAATGTGCCGTGACGATCGGGGTCGCCGCTTTGTGAGCGGGGGAAAAGCTGGTACCAGCTGGCAAAACCCGCCTCCAACCGCTCCGCATCGACAGGAAGCGGCTGCGAGCGCAACCGGAAAGGCCTGGCATCGGCGCGGTCCATCAGGGCGAATGTATCGGCTTGCAGCAACAGGTCGGCGCGTTGCTGTTCCGAGGTCTGTTCCAGATGAGCGATTAGTTGTTCAAGGTCTGAAGCCAGTTGGCCATCGGCTCTTGCCAAAGCCTCTCGCACAAGGGCGATGCCCTCCTGCAATTCCAGTTTCAGATCCAGCCGTGCCTCATGCTTCTTGGAGAGCTCATAATGAAAAATCGCAAACGGATTGCGCCAAGCCTCGACGACAAATTCATGCCGTCCGAGCCGTGACAACGAAAATTCACCCCGCCACCGGTCGTTTTCGACCAGTTCCATACGGATTTCGGTCCACTCATCCCTATCGCAGGGCCGCCAGAGCACGGCGGCAGACAGCGGGTCATGACCATCCCCAAAAATATCGGCTTCAACCGTGATCCGGTCGCCGACAATGCGCTTGATGGGGAAACGTCCTTCATCCACGGACGGCTGGATATTTTCAATCGCCAGACGCGGTGCGGCGGCGGCCTCGCCTGCCGTCGTTTCAGGCTCGAACACGATGGCATCTGCCCGTGCGCCAGTGAGCAGGCAGAGCCCGCCCGGGCCGATTTTTCCTGTCTCCAAGATCGCGGACGGCGCTTGGCCCTGGTCGAGCGTCAGTGGCAGGAAGCCGGAGGCGAGTTCGTGCAGCGCATGGAGCGGTAGGGTCGCTGATGTGCGTAAATCGCGATTGAAGGCGACGATCCGAATGCGCTGCGACGACCGCAGGTCTTCCCTGTCGGATTGGACCAGAGCGCAAGCCGGTGAACCTGCCTTGGCGACGATCCGCAAGGGTTTTCCGAGAAAAACATGCCGTTGTCCGGCTTGATCATTGAGGGCGCGGATGCTGGCGGACAGATCAAAACTGCCCTGGTCTTTCAGGCCCCTGATACCTTGGCCATCGCCATGCATGGGATCGAGCGGCGTGCTCACCCCGAATTCGAAACCCATCGGCACCATCAACGGGCCGAACGCTGCGGCAAGGTTCAGGGCGCGGATCGCCTTCCGCTCGATGATTTCACGGCTTTCCGTGCCGTGGGCGATCCGCCGGGCAAAAGGGGCTTCGGGAAAAGCGATCTGAATGCCGAGGGGGCGTTGCAGCGCGTATTCCTCCACAAACCATGGCTCCTCCAGATTCCACCAGGCAAAGGATGAGAAACAGCCGTCAAAACCTGTGCCTTGCAAGGCCCGTCGCGCCTCGAAACTCGTACCCGGCGTCCAGGCGAAGAACCGGGCCGACGGACCGGCGGCGATCAGGTCTCGCCAGAAGGACGAAGGCGCTGCATCAATGCCGATACAGCGGAAACCAGCCACGCCAGCCGCAGTAAACCGTGCAATGCGCGTGTGCCATTCACCCAGCAGATGAGTTGCTTCATCGTTATTGGTAAAATCAACAGGGCGGCTACCGGAATGAAAGGGCGAAATTCTTGGATCGGCAACCTGCCCAGGCGGCGTTTCCGTCGCAATCCGGTCAATCACCATATCCAGCATGAATTCCAGGCCATGCGCCCGGGCGGCATCGGTCAACTCCCGCAGGCGGTCATCGCCGCTGCCTGGGAGGTCCAGAGCGGGATCGAAAGTGTCGAAGGATTTGGATATGAATAGGCTCGCACCCGATGCACGCGAAAATGGCGGCGCACTGAGTATTGTATCGAAGCCGAGTCCTCGGACATGCTCAAACAGGGTGTTCCAGTCCGCCATGCCTTTGAGCAGCAATGGATGGACATAATAAATCTTTGGTGCTCTGGGAGCGAAAGAATCCCGGGCGGTGTCTTGTTGTTCGGCAGAATGTGATTGCGTCATCGTCCACCCGCATAATTTGTTTACCAAGGACAAACACCTCACGCGGCAGGTGGTTCCATTCAATAAAACATATGCCGGTGAGAGCGCAGACGCATGGAAAGGGAGACAGCCCTTGCAGGCGTTGGTTGAAAGGCTTTGCTTACTCCGGCGCTGACAATCGTTGCTGGTGGATGGAACCGTTACCTTGAGGATGGGTTGGTGGTGTGACTGCACACATCGCGACGCTGTCTGCGGCAAGGCCTCTGCCGCAGACGCTAACGATCGCTCAGGATGGACCCAATCATGACGTCAATGATCAACAGACTTGCCAAGAAACATGGGATCAACCTCGCCAGACCGGGAATAGAACAGGCGGAAGTTCCGATTTCAGACGTCACAAAACGTCGGTTGTTGGCGGCTCTCAACGTGGAAGCGGGTGAGCCTGGTCGCAGCTATCTGCCCGATTGCCTTGCTCGAGATCGTGTCTGGGGCATCAGCCTGCAACTTTATGAACTGCGATCAGTGCGCAATTGGGGGATTGGCGACTTTGCCGATTTGCAGAGCATGGTGATGCTTGCCGCCGATCAAGGTGCCGATTTTATCGGGCTTAACCCGCTGCACGCGCCTTTTCTGGCCGACCCCGCCCGGTGCAGTCCCTATGAGCCATCCAACCGGCGCTTTCTCAATCCGCTTTATATCGCTGTCGATCTGGTGCCGGGTTATCATCCAGGCATGAGCGACAGAGAGACGCTCGACGCTTTACGGCGATCCAAACTTGTCGATTACAAAGCGGTCGCCGGTGTGAAGCTTGAGGTTCTGCGGCGGATCTGGGACGGTTCAAGACGGTTGGAGCGAAACGACGATCAGGACAGAGCCGATTTCAGGCGTTTCTGCGATGAAAGCGGTGATGCTCTACAAAATCACGGTCTCTTCGAGGCTTTATCCCGATTCATGAGCGAAGGTGGCCATGGTGCAGGCTGGATGTCCTGGCCTGGGGAGTATCAGGATATCGATCATCCCTCCGTTCGGGCCTTCCGTAGCCAGAATGCCGAGGAGATCGCATTTCATGTGTGGCTTCAATGGGTCGCGCACCGGCAGCTGGAGACGGTTGCTGCCCAAGCGCGCAAAGCGGGCTTGAGAATTGGCCTTTACCTCGACCTCGCGGTCGGCGAAGCGTTGGATGGTTCGGCGACCTGGAGCGAACCGGATATCTATCTGCGCGGCGCCAGCATCGGCAGCCCGCCCGATCCTTGGGCGGTCAAAGGCCAGGATTGGCGGTTGGCCGCCTTGCAGCCGGCGTTGATCGCCTTTTCTTGCCGCTCGCCCTATCGTCAGATGATCGATGTCGCGATGCGCTATGCGGGTGCGGTGCGTATCGATCATGCCGCCGCCATTCAGCGATTGTTCCTGGTGCCAGCCGATATGGGGCCGGAGGAGGGGGCCTATGTCGATTATCCCGCCCGCGAGATCCAGGGCGTGATTGCTGAAGCCTCCTTGCGCAACCAATGCCTGGTCATTGGCGAGGATCTCGGTCTGGTGCCGTCTGGACTAAGACAGCAGATGGTGGATGCCAATCTCCTGTCCTATCGCATCCTGTCTTATGAAAGAGACAAGCGCGGCTTTATTGCGCCGGACAAATATCCGGTTATGGCGCTTGCCTGCGTCTCGACCCACGATCACCAAACGTTGGTGGGATGGTGGCGCGGTGCCGATATCGAAGCACGCGCGGCCCATGGATTGGTGCCGGAAGCGGCAAGACTCCAGGAGCAGGCCGCCCGCATTCAGGAACGAGCCGACCTGCTGCGAGCCGTTGCGTTGGCTGGGATAGAGTTGCAAGAACATGGTGTCGAACAGCCGGATCTGCATGAGCGCGTCGTGGCGGCTCATCGGTTTATGGCGAAAACAGCCTCCATGCTGGTCTCTGTCCGGCTTGCCGACCTTACCGACGAGGAAAACCCGACCAATATTCCGGGAACCAGCAGTAGCTATCCCAATTGGCAGCCGAAGCTCTCGGTCGCCTGTGAGGATCTCACCGGGTTCACCCTTTTCAATCGGATCGTCGACGCCGTCCGAGAGGAAAGACCCAAAACAAAAGAGGGTAGCTAGAGGTGGGTAAGAGAAAACTGGTCGCCGCTTTTCTCGAAAAGGCAGACTCAAACAACCATACCGACTGCCTTTGGAAACATGTCGGAATGCGCCTGGATCTGACCGTGAATGAATGCCCCTACATATTGAGGGGTAGTCTATTGAACCCAATTATGGCCGCGACGGAAACCGCTATTCCAGCGGGTATTTCAGCAGAAAAAACGCATAAATGCTTGCCGCTTTGAGCGATTTCCTGTAGATAATTTCGCGTTCGGGTATTTATGATCCCGGAGACTGGACTGATTGTATCTCCGCGCTTAATCTTCTGGGTTGCTCGGCTTTGGGGGCTTAACCTCCGCTGGTAGACGTCTTTTCCCCGTTATCGCGACTTACCGACCTGTCTCTTCGCGAAGGGACGATGCATGCTTCATCCGGCCGCCGCCGGGCGTGGCGAAACTAAAAACTCAAGGGATAAGGACTTCTCCCATGGCCATCAAGGGCACCGTAAAATTCTTCAATCAGGACAAGGGCTTCGGCTTCATCACCCCGGAAGGCGGCGCGAAGGACGTTTTCGTTCACATTTCCGCTCTCCAGGCTGCTGGCATCCAGACGCTTCGTGATGGCCAGGAAGTCACCTTCGACACCGAAGCTGACCGCATGGGCAAGGGCCCGAAGGCTGTAAACATCCGCGCTGCGTGATTGTTTCGCCTCCGTCCTTCATGGCGGATGATTTTGAACGGCGTTCCGCAAGGAGCGCCGTTTTGCGTTTATTGCGTCTGGTTTTCATCCCTTCGATGAGGCGTGTGCAAAAAACCTGAAGCAAGACTTCAGGCGGCCCGCACAGGCCCAGCATCGATATCCACCGCAGCGAATGCCGCCGCGATGACATCAGGTCCAGCCCCCGGTTTGGGTGCGTCAGCCGAAAGGATCTGGCGAAAGCGCCGCGCCCCGGCATAGCCCTGAAACAGCCCGACCATATGGCGGGTCAGATGCACTAGACGTCCGCCCTCAGCGATATGGCGGGCGGCGTAATCCATCATCTTATCACGAACGATGTCCATGTTTTGAGCCTGAAGTGGTTCGCCATAAATGCGAGCATCGACTTCGGTCAGCATCGTGGCATTGTTATAGGCGGCACGGCCGACCATAACACCATCCATGACCTGCAAATGCGCGCTGGCCTGATCCAGATCGGTAACGCCGCCATTGATCCCGATAAAAATATCCGGGTTTTCCTGCTTCATCAGGTGAACCAATGGGTAATCCAACGGCGGAATGTCTCTGTTTTCCTTGGGGCTGAGGCCCTGTAGCCAGGCCTTGCGTGCATGAATCCACAGGGCGTCCGCCCCAGCGCCGATCATCCGCTTGATGAAATCCGGCAGAACGTCACCCGGTTCCTGGTCGTCGACGCCGATCCGGCATTTGACGGTGACGGGAACGGTGGAAGCCGCTTTCATCGCCTGGATACAGGCCTCGACGGTTTGCGGTTCGCGCATCAGGCAGGCACCGAAGGTTCCGGCCTGGACCCGGTCCGATGGACAGCCAACATTCAGGTTGATTTCGTCATAGCCCCAGTCATTGGCAATCCGCACGGCTTCCGCCAGCTTATGCGGATCGGAACCGCCAAGTTGCAGTGCCAACGGGTGCTCGCTGGCGTCGAAAGCCAGCAGGCGATCCCGCTTGCCATGAAGAATGGCATCGGCAACGATCATTTCCGTATAGAGCAGCGCATGGCGGGTCAGCAAACGATGAAACCGCCGGCAGAACGTGTCCGTCCAGTCAATCATCGGGGCGACAGCGAAGACTTTATGGGAGCGATAGCCGAGTTTCTGCGGCTCAAGCGGCTGTTGCATCTTTACACGCTCTCTGGATGAAGTGGTAAAGCAGAAGATCGACTTCCAGGAGATGCTGAACGCGGCTGATTTTTCTCAGCACATCGGCCAGCTGATGGATGGTCTCCACGGGTGGTTTCATCTGCACCACATTTTCCGGCACACCCAGGGTTGCCGCAATCAGCTTGGGGTAACTGGTATCGTCCTGACCGGGATCGAAAACCGTAAACTGCGACAGAGCATCGAGGGCCTTGGTGACGTCATCAAGAGAGGGGACGTCAGTCGGGTTTGCGGCAACCAGCTGATGGGTAAAGGGGGAGGCCAGCAGATTCAGGGTTTCTTTTGGCGCGTGCCTGATAGCGGTGATAACCGCCTCTTCATCCTGAAAGGCCAAGCCTTCGAACAGGTTCATGACCGGCTTGAACAGCAATTTATCGCGCGGCGAAACGAAGGAAAATTCATGCTTATTGGATCGGCTGAAAACGATTATTCGCGTCGCCAGCTCATAGAAGGGGTCACGCAAGGCAAGCATTGTCGTGTCGATATTGTAGCCGATGTAAACCAGATAGGCCTTCAGCAGAATCCGGCCCGAAACGTAGACTGAAGGCTGGTGAATGATCTCCAGCATCTGGCGAACTGTTTCAAAACCGAAACGTTCAACGCCGCATTCGAAAAACTGGAAATAGGGTTTCACCCCCAGATCCAGCTCTCTGTGCGGCAAATAGGATGTTTCGATCCGCAAGACCTTTTTTGGAATATATTCTGGCTGGGCTCGCCGGTAGATGGTGAGCCTCGTTTCAGGATCATAAATCTCCAGCTTCGACGCGGTGCTGATGCCCGGAATATTGTCGTCGTTTAGAACGAAGCCAACATTTCCGGTCTCGTGAGCGCCGAGAGCGCGAGCGCCATCAACGTAAACCCACGGCAAGATTTCGGTTTCCCTGTCCTCGTCATTCAGCCGGACGCGAATGCAGGGTTTCGTGGAAAAGCCGTCAGGGACGATATAGCCCTGTATCTCCGCTCCAGTATCTTGGTAAACGCAGAAATTCATTTATCTACGGGCATCTCTCATTGTGACGACACTCTATAAGAGCCAATTTTAATTTCGTCCAGCCTTACTCGGCAGGCTGGACGTGATGACAGGCGTGACAGCGTCACAAAAGCCAGAGGATCATGCCGCTCACCTTGATGATACCGCAGCCAGCGAAGGTGCCGCATCAACACGGCGAACGGAATGTTCGCGCCGCTCCAACTCTGTCACCATCGCCAGATCCAGCACTTTTTGCAGGTCAGCCGCATGGCGGAAGTCAGGTTCGCGGGTTTTGCCCTCCAGCACCGCCTCGACGAAGCGCTGGTAATTGGTGGCAACGGTGCCGGCATCCACTTCCGTCCAAATGCCTTTTTCCACATCGTCGCCCATGCAGGCGCGCAATGTATTGCCCGTTGGCGTGTGGATCACCTCCAATGCGCCCTTGTCGCCATGCATGCGCAGGCGCAATTCGTTAAGGTGGCCGGTTGCCCAGCGCGAGGCGTGCACGACGCCGATGGCGCCATTGCTGAATTCCGCCGTCATGGTGAAACTGTCATTGGCGTCAAGATCATAGTCGCCAATCCGGTTGCCCGGCGCTTTCTCAAATGTCTTCAACCGCGCAAAGATATGCTCGACATCGGTTGCCGCGCCATAGCTGGCGAAATCGAGAATATGGATGCCGACATCGCCGAGCACCCCGTTTGAGCCGTGCTTGGTGGATAGCCGCCATAGCCATTGGTCCTCGGTTGCCCAGTCGCCCCAGGCCTTGGACACCAGCCAGCTTTGCAGATAGGAGGCCTCGATATGACGGACCTTGCCGATCTCACCAGCCTGAACCAGCTGTCGTGCTTTCTGTACCGGCGCGACATTGCGATAGGTCAGGTTGACCATGTTCACCAGTCCAGCGGCATTGGCTTTGCGGGCCATCTCATCAGCTTTTTCAAAGCTTTCAGCCAGCGGCTTTTCGCAAAACACATGCTTGCCCGCCGCGATCAATTGCAGTGTCGTCGGATAATGCACCCGGTCGGGCGTCACATTGGCGACGGCATCGAACTCACCCCAGGCAAGCGCGTCCTCCAGCGAGGTGAATGTATTGGCGATATCATGGCGCAGCGCAAAACCACGTACCTTGGCGATATCGACATCGACGGCGCCGACCAGTTGGGCGTCGCTATTGGTGGCAAACTCGATGGCATGGCGGTTCGCCATGCCACCGGTACCGAGAATGAGAATACGGACGGGTGTGTTCATCGATATCCGGCCTCCCCGGCCTTATGCAATTTCGGACCCCGTTCCTGGATCGGCTCGAGCGCCTGATCGACCGGCACATTCGGGGCGTCATGAATGCTCTTCAGCGCCGGGCGCGGATTATACGCCCATTTCACCGCGTTGGAGATCACCTGTTGTATCGTTTCGTTATGATAGGTCGGGTAGGTTTCGTGGCCTGGACGGAAGTAGAAGATATTGCCAGCGCCGCGCCGCCAGGTGAGGCCGGAGCGAAAAATCTCGCCGCCGGAAAACCAGGAGATGAACACGGTTTCCAAAGGCTCCGGCACGGAAAAGAACTCGCCGTACATTTCCTCGTTTTCCAGCACGAATTGTTCGGGTATGCCAGCCGCAATCGGATGGCCGGGATTGACCGTCCAGACCCGCTCGCGCTCACCGGCTTCACGCCATTTCAAGGCGCAGGGCGTGCCCATCAGCCGCTTGAACGGCTTGGCGAAATGCCCGGAATGCAGGACGATCAGTCCCATGCCCTCATGGACGCGGGCGACAACCCTCTCAACGATCTCGTCGCGGACGCTGCCATGATCCTTGTGGCCCCACCAGATCAGCACGTCGGTCTGCTCCAGGCGCTCAGTGCTCAGGCCATGCTCCGGCTCCTGCAAGGTTGCGGTCGTGGCCTCAATGTCGCTGTCGCGGTTCAAAGCCTTGGCAATGGCTGTATGCATGCCTTCCGGATAAAGATTTCCCACCACTTCATTGAGGTGCTCATGAATATTCTCACCCCAGACAACCGTCTTGATCGTCACGCGCTTCTCCTATCGGTTGAAATTTCCATCAGTGAAAAATCCGCAGCCTGATGGCTGCAAGCCCCCTTGGTGCCGCTTCCCCCTGGGACACCTCATCCAATGCCATCGAATATAAGGCACCGAATATGTTGATGTATCTTAGTGCCAAGCTTGGCAATTTCGAGACGATGACATGTCGCACCCTTCCAGAAAGTTGGATGCGAGATTGGCAAATCAAGTGGGGCCAATGCAATTCGGGCTTTTTTCGGCGAAAATGATAGATTGGAATGAATCAGCAGCAATCGGGAACAGGCTCTTGGACGATAAAACGGTCGACACGGAAAAACCAATCCACAGGCGTGGCTATGGAGTCTCGACAGTCTATGAGACTTTGCGCAATGAGATCATTGAGCTGACGCTGGCGCCCGGCAGTCCTGTCGATGAGCAGCAACTGTCCGACCGCTTTTCCTTGTCGCGCACGCCGATTCGCGAAGCACTGGTACGGCTTGCGGCCGAAGGCCTGATCACTACGCTGACCAACCGCGCCACCATCGTCTCTTCCATAGACTTTCTAGGCCTTTCGGAATTTTTCGATGCGCTGACCTTGATGTATCGGGTGACGACACGGCTTGCCGCGCTCAATCATACGCCTGATCATATCGAGCAGATCCTCCGTTTCCAGGAGGTTTTCGCGGAGGCAGTCGAGAGGCGCGATGTGCTGGCGATGATCGCCAGCAATCGGGATTTCCATGTCGCCATCGCGAAGGCCGGCAAAAACCGCTATTACGAGGATCTTTTTACGCGATTGCTGGATGAAGGCCGCCGGATTCTCCGACTCTATTACTCATCCTTCAACGATATGTTGCCAAGGCAATATGTCACCGAGCATGAAGACATGATCCAGGCAATCATCGAGCGCGATGCCGAGCGCTCCGATGCACTGGCTACCGCCCATGCCGACCAGATTGTGCGGCAGATCCGTTCCTATATCACCGCCGATGGAAGACAGACCGTAAATCTCAAGCTTTGATCGGAAGTCGATATCAAGACGAGAAGGGTTTTTGCGGCTTGATGTCTTGTATTTTATTTGTCGACAAAGTGGCGTGAAGATGGTAGTGCGCTTTCATCGGCTACGAACCGCGTCTTTGCCTGCGGTCAATCTGGGAGAGTTCAATGACCCAACTGGTTTTCAAGGGATGCATTCCCGCTCTGATGACGCCTTGCAAAGCGGACCGAACCCCCGATTTCGATGGGCTGGTTCGCAAGGGCAAAGAGCTTGTCGGTCTTGGCATGTCGGGCGTGGTCTATTGCGGATCGATGGGTGATTGGCCGCTGCTGAGCGATGAAGAGCGCCAGGAAGGTGTGCGCCGGCTGGTTGAGGCCGGTGTGCCGACCGTGGTTGGAACCGGCGCGATCAACACCCGTTCAGCCGTCAGCCATGCAGCCCATGCGGCGAAAGTCGGGGCAAGCGGGTTGATGGTCATTCCACGGGTTCTGTCGCGCGGCTCTTCGATTGCCGCCCAGCGCGACCATTTTTCCGCTGTTCTTGAGGCGGGCAAGGATTTGCCCTCGGTGATCTATAACAGCCCCTATTATGGCTTCGCGACGCGCGCCGACCTGTTCTTCCAGCTGCGCGCCCGCTTTTCCAACCTGATTGGTTTCAAGGAGTTCGGTGGCAAGGGCGACATGACCTATGCAGCCGAAAACATCACCTCCGGCGATGACGGCCTGATCCTGATGGTCGGCGTCGATACCGGCGTGTATCACGGCTTCGTTAATTGCGGCGCGGCTGGCGCAATCACCGGGATCGGCAATGCGCTGCCAAAAGAGGTTTTGCACCTGATGGCCCTTTCCAAAGAGGCGGCCAAGGGCGACCCGAGGGCGCGCCGCGAGGCCAAGGAGTTGGAAGAGGCGCTGATGGTGCTTTCGACCTATGACGAAGGCCCGGACCTGGTGCTGCACTATAAATATCTCATGGTCCTGAATGGCGAGACCGAATATACGCTGCATTTCAACGAGACCGACGCTTTGAGTTCCTCGCAGCGTGCCCATCTGGAAAACCAGTATGCGCTGTTCAAGTCCTGGTACGAAGCCCGCTATCCAAGCCCTCGTTGAGGGTTTGCTTTAGAATTTTACGGTCTATCTGTAGAGTTTCAGCGTCAGAATTTCGAAGGGCTGGAAGGCAAGATCCAGCCCTTTTTCGTTAATGTCTACCGCCACCGGATTTTCCTCAAGCAGATCGACGAGGGCGGCATGGGTGATCCCGTTGTCGAGTTTAATCCGCGCGTGACGCTGGCTTCCGGTGGTTTCCCAGAGGCGTAAGATATAGCCATCGCCCGCCTCGGCTTGTTTCACCGCCTCCAGCGTAATGCCATCTGTTTCTATCGACAGTAGTGGCGGAGCTTGATCTCCTGATACAACATTAGCCTTTCCGGTCGCAACGATCTGCAAAGGCATGTTGAAATCCTCGGCGGCATCATGCACCACGGCCTTGTCGCCGTCATGCAGCAGCAAGGCGTAGCGCAGGCGATGTTCGCCCTGGTCGGCATCCGGCCATGGATAGGTCGGTGAGCGCAGCAGGGTGAGGCGAATATCGCTGCCCTTTGCGTCATAGCCATATTTGCAATCGTTGAGGAAGGCGATGCCGAAATCCGGTTCGCTCACATCGATCCAGCGCTGCATGGAGCATTCGAACCGGGCGCGGTCCCAGGAGGTGTTGCGGTGCGTGGCGCGGCGAACATGACCGAACTGGATTTCCGCATCAATTGACGCGGTGTTGAGCGCCATCGGGAAGCCGGTTTTGACCAGCGTATTGTGCTCATGCCAGTCGATGAACGTATCGAATTCCAGCTTCCTGCTGGCGGCCTCAAGAGAGACGACCTGGACGATCCGCGAGGCCTCATAGCGCCATTCGAACCGGATTGCGGCGCGCAAAGGCCCGGTTTCGACAATCTCGGCGCTGACGAGATCGTCGATCTCGAAAATCTGGTCTTCGAAATCGCTATCGATATCCCAGGCATCATATTCTGCGGGCATGTCCCGGAAGGCCTGGAGGCGATTGGCGGTGTGGCCGGGCTTCAAGACATGGCGGTCTCGCACCTTGTCATGTAGTGACAGGATGCGACCTTTGGGGTCGAACACCACATCCAGAAAGCGGTTGGCAAGCCGAAATGGTTCAACCTCAACGGCACCGGGCGGTGTCGGGCCGCAGGGCAGGACGGCGGACAAGGACAGCGGCGGCACGTTTTCCAACCGGACGGCGTGGGTTTTCGATCCATCCGCCAGAACCAGGGTCTGACCCGAGGCATGAGGTTCATGGGTCAGAGCTAGACCGGCCCGGTGGCGACCGGTCACATTCAAGACGACATCGCCGCCATGGGTTGGCAATAGCGCCATGAGTTCGGCTCGCAAGGCTTCCGCCTCAGTAAATAGCCTGGCGTAATCACGGTCACTGTCTTCATAGACAGCGCCAATCGATGATCCCGGCAATATATCGTGGAACTGGTTGAGCATGATAATGTCCCAAAGGTCGCGCAATTGCTGTGTGGGATAGGCATGGCCTGCCTGCCGCTCCGCCATCACCGCCAGCGTCTCCAACTCCCGAAGCGCGATTTCGGCTTTGCGGTTGAAGCGCTTGTTCTTGGCGACGGAGGTCAGCGTACCGCGATGGAATTCCAGGTAAAGCTCGCCGACCCAGGTCGGATAGCTGTCTGGATTGGCCTGCATCTCGGCAATCAGCCGCTCAAAGAAGGGCCGCATTTGCCCGTGTTCGACCTTCGGGCAACCGGGTATGCCTCGTTCCATCCGGCGGATATTCTGGAGCATTTCGCGGGTTGGGCCGCCGCCGCCATCGCCATGGCCATAGACCAGGAACAGTTCCTTACCCAGCCGCTGCTGGCCGTGGCGTTTCCAGGTTCCCATCACATGGGTCGGCTTCAGGTTGGGGCAGTAGGTGGTGTTGATCAGCTTGGAATCATAGGGTTGGGTGGTCAGGAAATAGGCGACCACCTTGCTGCCATCGATACCCTGCCAGAACAGCTTGTCGTCAGGCATCCGGTTGGTGTCGTTCCAGGACAGTTTATGGGTGACGAAACTGTCAAGGCCGGATTTGCGCATCAATTGCGGCAGCGCCGCTGAATAGCCGAATGTGTCCGGCAACCAGACCATGCGCGGCTCGACACCAAAGGTCTTGCGATGATAGGCGACGCCATAGAGGATATGGCGCACCAGCGCCTCGCCACCAGCGATATTAACGTCCGGCTCCAGCCATAGTGCCCCTTCGATTTCAAACCGACCGGTCGTCACATGGGCGCGGATACGCTCGAACAATTGCGGATAGTCGTCAGCCAGATAGTCCAGCAGCACGCATTGGTTATACATGAACCGGTAGTCGGGAAACTCCTCCATCAGGGCAAGGGCGGTTGCCATGGATCGCGCCATCTTCTGCCGGGTTTCGCGCACCCGCCAAAGCCAGGCGACATCGATATGGGTGTGGCCGGTTGCCATCACGACCGGCTTTTCCTCAAAATCAACGGCATTGTAGATGGCCGCCGTGATAGTGCGCGCTGTGGCAAGCGAGGCCTTGAACCTGTTCTCATTGCCCTTTCGAAAATCCACGGCGTTGATGGCATCATCCAGTGTACGGAGAATGAAATGGCGGCGTGGATCGTCCTCTGCCAGCAGACGGGCCACGTCCAGCGGCACGCGAATGTCGTAATAGGCCTCCTCAACCTCCAGGTCATGGTGATGCAGGCTGACGGCAAAGCCGAGCTGCCGCCGATCCTCGATCGTCCCCGCTTCGATCTGGATATCGAAACTCTGGCCAGCTTGGGCAGACGGTGTCAGTAGGAATTCACGGTGGTTGGCATCGCCGCCCTGGGTGATCGTTCCATCGATCCGCACCAGGCATTGCGGATCGCTACGGCCCATGACATTGCCAAACGCCGCCTCAATGCGTCCGACGATCCGCTGCCCATCCACGCCCTGGGGCAGGGTGGCGTTACCGCCGAACCAGTAATAGCCATCCGGTTCGCCCCAGATATGGTCAGGCGTCACTGCCACCCAGTGCTCGCGGCTTTCGCTCAGCACGCTTGCACGCTCGTCATAATGTGCCGCCCGAAACCGCAGCGGCACCGAAACACCGATGGGTTGAAAGATAAGATCGGCCAATCGGGCGAGCAGGCTATCGAGCTTTCGTATGGTTTTCATGGCGGCGTCTGTATCCGATGTTGTTCTGCTGGCCTGAGGCGTGGGGTGCCTTTGTCCTATCGATTTTAAGTCATCTGCTCCAGAAGGCCGATCCCTTCATCCTCACCCCAGACATCGGCAATAGTGACGGGTTTGCCGCTGCGGCTGCTTTCCAGCGCGGCAATCCCGCACAGAACCGACATGGCCCCAGCCCTTGCGCCAGCGCGCTGGCGCAATTCGTCATTCATGCCGGGCTTTAGCAGCATATTGCGCAGCCGGTCATCGCCGCCGTAATGGCCGCCGGAGGAATGCGGCACCCAGATGCGCTCGACCTCGCCGAAATTGCGCATCAGCACGATTTCATCGGCTGGCGGCTCGGTCCAGTGCTGTTTTTCATATTGGCGAAGCTCGATACGCCCCTTGTGGCCATTGAAGGCAATATGGTGGCCCTCAATCGGCATATAGGTATTCAGCGAATAGGAGACATGGACACCGTTCTTGTAGCGGATATTGGTGACCATGGTGTCGGGAATGTCGATATCCTCCCGGTATACGCAGGCATCGCGGACATAGCCATCTTGTTTGGATGGCGCTTCGTAAAGCGCTTCCAGCAAAGGCTCCTTGCGCATATCGAAATAATGATCGCATTGCTGCGCATGGGGACAGGTGCGACAGCGCTCGCCTCGAAACGGCCCATTGCGCCCGTAATGCTTCAGGTCGGCAAAGGCGGAGACCAGATCCGGGTCCGAATCAAGATACCAGTTCAATAGATCGAAATGGTGGGTGGCCTTGTGGACAAACAGGCTGCCGGAATTTTCGGTATAGGCATGCCAGCGGCGGAAATAGTCCGCACCGTGACTGGTGTTGAGATACCAATGAAAATCGACGGAGGTGACATCGCCGATGACGCCTGAATTCAGCAATTCCTTGATGCGGGCAGCGGTCGGCGCAAAACGATAGTTGAAGGAGACGTCCAGCCGCCTCCCGGTGCGCTTTTCGGCTTTCAGAATGCGCTTGATCTTGGCTGCGGTGGTGGTCATCGGCTTTTCGCTGATCACGTCGGCACCCGCCTCCATTGCCTTGACGATCAACTCGTCATGGGTGCTGTCACGGGTACAGACAATCACCAGATCCGGCTTTTCAACGGCCAGCATCTGGTCGAAATCCAGGTAGATCGGCACCGAGGAGCCGATATGGGCTTGCGATTGTTCGGCGCGCAATCCGTTCAGGTCGCAGATTGCCACCAGCTCGACCTGGTCGCCCCAGCGCTCGACAATGTCGCGGCCCCACATGGTCGTTCCCCGATGGCCGGCGCCGACCAGAGCAAAGCGTCTCTTGCGTATGACTTGCATGCCATCCTCCTTGGCTACAGCCGTGGTGTCCTGCAGGCGCTATCACGCCGTCTCCGGCGGACAGGGCGCCCACAAACCTCCTCCATGGGCTGCGTGGTTGTTCAAGACTCAATCATGGTGTCAGGGCCGTTTTTTTGCACGAGAGTGCCAAGGAATCCGGCGCGCAACACTCCCTCCAAGGGCTCGCGCGCTTCTGGCCGCCTCCACTCTTTTGGTGATGATGCAAAATCATTTCCTTCGACCCGACTTAACTGCTATGCTAGCATATCATTTGCTGTTGTCATGCTGAGATTGTTTGTCTGCATGAAATTTTCACGGCTTGACAGGCGGTGGAAACATCGACAATTTGTAAAAGAAATGCCGGTGTTTCGGGAGATATCGGCGGCTTGGATAGTGTATATAAGTAGAGGGCATGAAAATTTTTTCATATCCTTGCGTTGACTGTTCTGTAACCTCGGGAGGGAGGTTCTGGTCATAACGCACGCGATTTGAATTCATCTGGATACTGGGGAGGAGACCAGAATGATGACAAAATTCAGCAGACGAACCGTGCTTGCTGGCATGGGTCTGACGATGCCGTTGATCTGCATGGGTGCAGTTGGCGCAAGAGCGGCCACCAACCTGCGGTTTTTGTGGTGGGGCTCCAAGGAGCGCAACGACCGAACCTTCAAGGTCATCGAAGCCTATAAGGCCAAGAACAGCGGCACAGCCATTGATGGCGAGTCTTTTGGCTGGGACAATTACTGGACACGTCTGGCCACCCAGACGGCGGGCGGCAATGCACCCGACCTGATCCAGATGGATTACCGTTATATTTTTGAATATGCGCGGCGCGGTACGCTGCTTGATCTGACGCCCTATATGGGAAAAACGCTGAAAATCGACGATTTCGGCGCCGCTAATATCGATGCCGGCAAGGTTGGCGGCAAGCTCTACGGCGTCAATCTCGGCGTCAATTCCGTCACGGCACTCGTCAACAAGGCGGCGTGGCAGGAAACCGGCGTTGACGCGCTGCACGAGGGCATGACTTGGGAGGAATTCGGCGAGGCCTGCGCTAAGGTCTCTGCCGCCAAGAAGCGCCGTGGTTTTTATGGTACGCAGGACGGCAGCGTCGGCGAAAGCAATCTGGAATGCTGGCTGCGTCAGCGCGGCAAGGCGCTGTATACGGCGGATGGCACCATTGGTTTCGACCAGGGCGATATAACCGAATGGTTCAAATTCTGGGCCTGGATGCGTAAGATCAAGGCCTGCGTGCCAGCCGATATCCAGGCGCTCGACCAGCTCAATGTCGAAAACAATATGGTGACATTGAACAAGGCGGCCGTTGGCTTCGTCAATTCAAATCAGTTCATCGCCTTCCAGGCTGTCAACAAGGACCCGTTGACGCTGATGAGCTATCCCGAAACCAAGGGTGGCAAGCCTGGGCATTATCTGAAGCCCTCTATGCTGATTTCGGTCTCCGCCGCATCCGCCAACAAGGATGCTGCTGTCAATTTCGTCAATTTCCTGGTCGAAGACAAGGATGCGGCGCTGGCGCTCGGGATCGAGCGTGGTATTCCGGCATCGACGACCATGCGCGAGGCCCTGGAGCCGACGCTGAACGATCAGTCCAAGGAAATTCTTGACTATATCGCCCGGCTGACGCCGCATGTCGGTCCGCTTCCGCCGCCGCCGCCAAATGGCGCGGGTGAAAACCAGATGTTGATCAAGAAGATCGGCGAAGAAGTCGGCTTTGGGCGACTTTCGCCGGAAGACGGCGCGGCGAAATTCGTCGATCAGGCGGCTGCCAATCTGAAACGGGGTTGAAACCGTGAACACCACTCGCGATGGAATGGCCGGCACCTCTGGTGCCGCGCCAGTGATGCAGCCTATCTCGACACCGTCGCCGTTCAGGGCCAGTCTGGCGCGCAACGCGCCGGGCTATCTATTTCTCCTGCCCTGGTTCATCGGCTTTTTCGTACTCACGCTCGGCCCGGCCCTGTTTTCCTTCTGGCTGTCGCTGACCGACTACAATCTGCTGCAATCGCCTAATGTGGTCGGCCTGGACAATTACATCCGCATCGCCACGGCTGACGAAAAATTCATGTCCTCCATGCGGGTGACGCTGGTCTATGTGGTGCTGTCGGTGCCGCTGAAACTGACCTTCGCCCTGCTGGTTGCCCTGCTGCTCAACAAGGGCATTCGCGGCCTACCGCTCTACCGGGCGGTTTTCTACCTGCCATCGCTTCTGGGCTCCAGCGTCGCCATCGCGGTGGTTTGGCGGCAATTGTTCGATGGCGACGGGGCGATCAACGTGCTGCTTTGGAATACCTTCGGCATCGAAGGGCCAAGCTGGATCTCCAATCCCGATTACTCCCTCTATACGCTGGTCATCCTGGCTGTCTGGCAATTCGGCTCGCCGATGATTATCTTTCTGGCTGGCCTACGGCAGATCCCGGTTGATATGTATGAGGCAGCCAGCCTGGATGGCGCTTCCAAAGTGCGGATGTTCTTCAAGATCACCCTGCCTTTGCTGACGCCGGTGATCTTCTTCAATGCCGTGGTGCAGACCATCGATGCCTTCAAGGCCTTTACGCCCGCCTATGTGATCTCGTCGGGCACCGGTGGCCCGATTGATTCCACGCTGTTTTACACGCTCTACCTTTACCAGGAAGCCTTTGGCTATTTCCGGATGGGGTATGCGGCAGCGCTTGCCTGGATCCTCGTGATCATCATCGCGCTGTTCACGGCCTTTTCCTTCCTGTCCTCGCGCTATTGGGTGCATTACGATGACTGATGCAGCACTTGCTTCCTCCCCGGACATCCATGCGCAGGAAAAACGGCGCTGGCCGGTGTCCCTTATCCTGCATATCGTTCTGGCGGCAGCCTCGCTGGTGATGCTCTATCCGCTGCTGTGGATGCTGTCCGGTTCGATCAAGGACCAGAGCGAGATCTTCGGCCAGGCCTCACTGATCCCTTCGAAAGTGGATTTCAGCGCCTATATGCGAGGCTGGTTCAGCACCCAGGTCAGCTTCGGTACCTATTTCTGGAACTCGCTGGTCATTGCCGTGCTGACCGTGGTGGGCAATCTGTTTTCCTGCTCGCTGGCGGCTTACGCCTTTGCCCGCCTGGAGTTTCGGGGCCGCAATATTTGGTTCGCGCTGATGCTGGGGACGCTGATGCTGCCGTATCACGTCACACTCATCCCCCAATATATCCTGTTTCTCGAACTGGGATGGGTGAAGACCATTCTGCCGCTCGTCGTGCCGAAGTTTCTGGCGGTCGATGCGTTTTTCATCTTCCTGATGGTGCAGTTCTTCCGTGGTATCCCGCGCGAACTGGACGAGGCGGCGATGATGGACGGGTGCAGCCCCTGGCGGATCTATTGGCGGATCATGATGCCGCTCTCCCTGCCGGTGCTGGCGACGGCAGCGATCTTCTCCTTCATCTGGAGCTGGGATGATTTCTTCGGTCCGCTGATCTATCTGAGCGATATCAATACCTACACGGTGCAGCTTGGGTTGCGGTCGTTCGTGGACTCGACCGGCAGTTCCGACTGGAGCGGGCTGTTTGCCATGTCCAGCCTGTCGCTGGTGCCGATTTTCCTGATTTTCCTGTTTTGCCAACGCCTGCTGATCGACGGTATCGCCACCGCCGGTCTGAAGCGTTGAGATGATTTTCCAATAGGAGCTTGCGACGATGAGTGCCTTGCGTTTTGCCGTTATCGGCATCAATCACGATCATATTTTCGGCCAGATCGCTTTCATGCTGGACGCCGGAGCTGAGTTTGCGACGTTTTTTGCAGAAGAAGATGAATTGGCCCAGGCTTTTGCCGCACGCTACCCACAGGCGCGCCGCGTTGCGGACCGCAGACAGATCCTTGAAGATCTATCGATTGCCCTGATCCTGTCGGCAGCCATTCCTGCCAACCGCGCCGAGATCGCCATTGCCGCCATGCGCCATGGCAAGGATGTGATGCTGGACAAGCCGGGCATGACCACGTTCGAGCAATTGGAAGCGGTGCGAAAGGTCCAGGCGGAAACGAAGCGGATCGTTTCCATCCTCTATTCCGAGCATTTCGAGACGGCCTGCACCGTGGAGGCAGGCAATCTGGTCAAGGCCGGAATGATCGGCGAGGTGATCCACACGACCGGCCTTGGTCCGCATCGGCTGCGCAAGCCACACCGGCCCAATTGGTTTTTCGACCGGGCGCACTATGGCGGCGTGCTGATCGACATCGCCTCGCACCAATGCGAACAATTCCTGTTTTTCACCGGCGCCAAGGATGCGCAAATCCTGTCGGCCAGCACCGCCAACCGGGCCAATCCCGACACGCCCGGCCTTGAGGATTACGGCGATATTCACCTGACCACCGGCAAGGCCACCGGCTATATCAGGGTGGATTGGTTCACCCCCGATGGCCTGCCGACCTGGGGTGACGGACGGCTGTTCATTGTTGGCACGGAAGGGACAATCGAGCTTCGGAAATATCTCGATATCGAGGGTCGGCCCGGTGCCGACCATCTGTTCCTGACCGACAAAACCGGCACGCGCTATATCGATTGCAGCAAAACCGAGCGGCCCTATGGCCGGCAATTGCTGGCCGATATCCGGGATCGCACGGAAACAGCCATGGAGCAGGAGCATTGCTTCAAGGCCATGGAACTGGCGCTGAAAGCCCAGGCTTTCGCGGATGCGGCAAAGCAGAAGGGTGCTGGCAATGTCTAAGACCTTCAACGTTGCCGTCATTGGCCTTGGCATCGGCGCGCGTCATATCCGCGAGGGCTATATGCCGAATACGGATCTGTTCCGGGTTGCCACCATTTGCGATCTTGATCCCGCTCGTCTGGCCCAGTTTGGCGAGGAGTTTTCTATCGCGGGACGGACCGATGATTTCGACGCCGTGCTCAACGATCCTTCCATCGACATTGTCGATATCTGCACGCCGCCCTCCACCCATTACGACCTGATCTTCAAGGCGTTGGACGCGGGCAAGCATGTGATCTGCGAAAAGCCGCTTGTCGGTTCGCTTGCGGAAATCGACCGGTTGATGATCCATGAGAAGACCGCCAAAGGCCGGTTGATGCCGATTTTCCAGTACCGTTACGGCGACGGCGTCCACAAGGCGCGCCGGATCATCGAGGCGGGTCTGGCGGGTAAAGCCTACATCGCTACGTCAGAAACCCATTGGACGCGGTTGTCGGACTATTACGCCGTGCCGTGGCGGGGCAAGTGGGCGACAGAACTTGGTGGCGTGCTGATGACCCATGCCATCCATATCAACGATATGTTGAGCTATCTGCTGGGGCCGGTCGCCTCGCTCTATGCCCGGGTCGCTACTCGCGTCAATCCGATTGAAGTGGAGGACTGCGTCAGCCTCAGCCTGGAAATGACAAGCGGTGCCTTGGCAACCGTGTCGGCGACGTTGGGTTCGGCGGAGGAAACCTCGCGGCTGAAGCTGTGCTTTGAACATGTGACCTTCGAAAGCAGCCATGCGCCTTACCATCCCGGCGGCGATCCCTGGCGGATCATTCCGGCCAATCCTGAGATCGGGCAGAAGATCGACGCCTTGCTTGAGGGTTGGGTGCCGATGGCCCAGCTGTTTTCCGGCCAGATGCAGGCTTTCCATGCCTGCCTGGTCAATGACACGCCGACGCCGGTCACGACGGAAGATGCCCGCCGCTCGCTGGAATTTCTCACCGCTTGCTATTGGAGCGCCACTCATAAGCAGGAGGTGCATTTCCCAGTTGGCAGCGACAACGCCTATTACGATAGCTGGAGGCATAACTGATGGCGACAAGCGTCACCCTGCAAAAGGTCTTCAAACGGTATGGCGCGCTTGAAGTGATCCATGGCGTGGATCTCGAGATCACGCCAGGAGAATTCGTGGTGTTTGTTGGCCCGTCCGGCTGCGGAAAATCCACGCTGCTGCGGATGATCGCTGGGCTTGAGCCGATTTCCGGTGGCACTCTGCTGCTGGATGGGCAAAGGATGAACGAAGTGCCGGCGGCCAAGCGCGGCATTGCCATGGTTTTTCAGTCCTATGCGCTTTATCCTCATATGACTGTTTATAAAAACCTGGCCTTCGGTCTGGAAACGGCTGGCATGAAAAAGAAGGATATCGAGCCGCGTGTCGAGCGGGCCGCCGATATCTTGCAGATCCAGCCGCTGCTGGGGCGCAAGCCCAAGGCTTTGTCCGGTGGTCAGCGTCAGCGCGTCGCCATCGGGCGGGCCATTGTGCGTGAGCCGAATATCTTCCTGTTCGACGAGCCCTTATCTAACCTCGATGCCGAATTGCGGGTGCAGATGCGTGTCGAGATCGCCAAGCTCCATCAGAGCCTCGGCAATACCATGATCTATGTGACCCACGACCAGGTCGAAGCCATGACCATGGCTGACACAATCGTGGTGCTGAAAGGCGGCTATATCGAACAGGTCGGCGCGCCACTTGATCTCTATAACAATCCGAAAAACAAATTCGTTGCGGGCTTCATCGGTTCGCCGCGCATGAATTTCATCGATACCCGGCTGGTGGAGGCTGGAGACAGAACCGCTGTTGAGCTGAACGGCAAGCCGGTCGATCTGGCGCGGACAAGCCCCGGCGCACAGGTGGGGCAAAAAGTCAGCGTCGGTGTCCGGCCCGAACATCTCAGCCTGCGTCCAGCCGAAATTACCCTTGGCGAGGCGCATGTCGATCTGGTCGAGCATCTGGGCGGGCAGACCATTCTCTATTTGTCCATGCAGGACGGTCAGTCGATTGCCATGGTGATGGAAGACCAGCAGGCAATCCGCAAGGGCGAGAAGGTGACGATCCATATCGACTCGAAACGCTGCTATCTGTTTGACGATGCCGGAAACCGGGTAAACGGTGGTGTGAACCGATAGGCAGGGCAGGCGTGCAAAAGCTTTGCGCCTTGGTTGGCGGGCCTTGCTATGCTATTGGGCGGCTTTTGCAGGATAAAGAGACGGCCCGATGCTTCCCTGGATACAGCTTGACAGTGCAGCCATTCCCGATGGCGGCGGAGATCTGCGCCTGAAGCAGCGGGGCCAGGAATTCTCGATCATGCTTGGCGCCAACGAGCTGATGAACAGCCGGTTGAGCGGTTCGGAAGAGGCGCTGGCAACGCTTGCCTGCGAGAAGATAGGGGCCTGCGATAAGCCTAGCCTGCTGATCGGCGGGCTTGGCATGGGGTTTACCCTGCGTGCCGCCCTCGGCGTGTTGCAAGCCGATGCCCGGGTTACCGTGGCTGAACTGGTGCCGGCTGTTGTCGCCTGGGCGCGTGGGCCGATGGCGGAGGTTCATAAGGGCAGTCTCGATGATCCGCGTGTCGATATTCATATCGGCGATGTCGGCGCGCTGATCCGCTCAAAACAGGCGGCCTATGATGCCATTCTGCTCGATGTGGACAATGGTCCGGACGGATTGACCCGCGCCTCCAATGACAGTCTCTACAATGCTGCTGGACTGCGTGCCGCCAAAGCTGCCTTGCGGTCTAAAGGCGTGCTGGCCGTCTGGTCTTCTGCACCGGATGCCGCCTTTACCCGCAGGTTGCGAGAGGTGGGGTTCGTCACCGAAGAAGTCCAGGTGCGCGCCAACGGTAAACGCGGCGGGGCGCGCCACCTGTTGTGGATGGCGGTCAACGGGTGAGATCATCAGAGTGGTGAGGCGACGCTACAGCGCCGTGCGCCATATGTGGCGCACAAAGGTTCGCTGTAGATCCTTATATTTGTTGCATAATTTTCTCTTTAAGTCGATTCCGGTTTAAAGAATTATGCAATAGATGCCAATTGATGGAGATCATTGGCACTTTCAGTCAATCGAGCGAAAAATGTCGAATTGAAGTGAAGAAACAAAAAAGCCTGCCGCGGGAGGAGGTGCGGCAGGCTTTTTAAAAGAGTGAACAGCGGCTGGGAGGAGGAGTGCCACCGTTCCATCGGACGCCCCTAGGGAGGAGGAGTGGGTCGTCCGAGAGACGAAGCTTTGCGGGAGGAGGATGCATCGCTTCGTTGAGATAAATAATACGCGACAAATGCCCAATTCATAGTCATTTTGTTGCAGTGCAGATATGCGTTAAATGCATGGGTATTTTGCAATGATTTGAGATCCAAATCGGACCGGTTTGCGTAGCGCAATTCCCAGACGCAAAAACGCCCGCGTCATCGGCGGGCGTCGTTCAAGCAGCAATGTCGATATCGATCAACCGGCAACGGAGGCCCGCGCAACGCGACGGATGTCGCTCCGTTCAATGCCGAGATCCTGCAACTCGCGGCTGGTCATGCGGCCAAGTTCGGAAACGGTCTGACGATACTTGCGCCAGTTGTTCAGGGAGCGTGCTACGTTCATGATAATGCCCTTTCTGAGGACTGTCTGACGTCAGCAACCTTGGTTCGGTTCCGGCGTCGTTTCGATGATTGGAATATAAGCGTTCTTTCATCGTCCTAACAGAGACAAGGTCTCACGCCACCCATGCGTCAAATGCATGAGTAAGCGATGGCGGTCGCCTTTGGAAATTTGGGGTCCGATGTTTTCGGCAGCCCATATCCGTAGCGTTTATTCAGGTCACGAAATATTAAAATTCGGAACGGTGGCGCTTTCTCTTTGTTTGCAAACAGTGGGGTTTTGAGGGTGCGGCTTGGATGCGCGCCCTCGACTATCCAGCAATAATCTTTAGAAATGAGAGCTGATCCGATGATCGATAAACCGACGCCACCCTTTTCCAAGCAACAACAGTCTATTCCGGGACTGACCCGCGACATGGATCCCGTGCCGGATCACGGTGAAACGACCTATAAGGGTTCGGGGCGGCTTGCCGGCAAGAAGGCGGTAATAACAGGTGCTGATAGTGGCATCGGGCGCGCTGTGGCCTTGGCTTATGCCCGAGAGGGTGCTGATGTGCTGATCTCCTATCTCAGCGAACATGAGGATGCCGAGGAAACCAAGCGCCTTGTGGAAGAGGCAGGCCGCAAGGCCGTGCTGGTGGCGGGCGACTTGCAAAAGGCCGACCATTGCCGCCTCATTATAGACAAGGCGGTTGCCGAGCTTGGCGGCATCGATATTCTCGTCAACAACGCTGCCCACCAAAAGACCTTCGAGCAAATCGAGGATATCAGCGATGAGGAATGGGAATTGACGTTCAGGGTCAATATCCACGCGATGTTCTATCTGACCAAAGCAGCCGTCAAGCATATGAAGCCCGGTGCGGCGATTATCAATACAGCCTCGATCAACGCCGATACGCCGAGCCCCACTTTGCTGGCTTATGCAACGACCAAGGGTGCTATCCAGAATTTCACGGCAGGCCTCGCCCAGCTTCTGGCGGAAAGAGGTATCCGCGCCAATACTGTTGCGCCCGGCCCGATCTGGACGCCACTCATCCCTTCAACCATGCCGCCGGAACGGGTCTCGAGCTTTGGCGAGCAGGTGCCGATGAAACGACCGGGCCAACCGGCTGAACTTGCAACGGCCTATGTGATGCTGGCCGACCCGCTTTCAAGCTATGTTTCCGGCGCCACCATCGCAGTCACCGGTGGCAAGCCCATTATCTAGCGGTTGTTGGGTGAATTGAAGTCCGGGTTCCCCGAAGAGACAAGCAAAACCAAGAAAAGTTTTCGTCGGTCAGGTTCAGATTGAACCTGACCGACTGTCGTTTTGCGGTAGTGGCGATGATGTGGATCGCGCTCTCTTGGCAGCGTGGCGGAAATGCATTGACCCTCTATTGTCGCTGCAGGAATACCCGATAAACTGCTGCATGATTCCTTCGGCTGAAAGGCTCAAGGAGAAAGCCATGCAGCAAGTATAGAATCGGGGCGGCGGGTTCTGTGCATCCCATGGGATGCTTGGCGCAGTCGTGTCTTGGAGGGGCGACGGTTGTGCAGTTTCGCCAGGCCTTTGTGCATACGGGTCTTGGTGCGAAACAGGGGCCGAAAAGCGTCTTGATCTCTTGCGGGTGGGGAGGGGTGGCGTGAAAAAGAGACTGGTCGCTGTGGTCTTGACGGCGTTGTCACCGGCATTGGGAATGCTGGTTTACAATGAAGTGAGTGCGCGTGCCGAACGCTATGCCGAAGTTCATCGTCAGGTGTTCGAAACTGCCCGACAGGCGGCGTCCGAGGTGAAAAGCGTCGTGGAAGGCGTCAAGGCCCTGCTGATTGCCACCGCGGTTATTCCAGCGGTCGCCGGTCAGGATAAACAGGCCTGTACCGACGTTCTGAAATCGGTAGCCGCCAGAGTAACGCAGGTCCGCAATATCGTTGTTCTCGATCGCAATGGAAAACTGGTTTGCGACAATATGGGCTGGGAGGTCGGCAGCGACTTCAGCGATCGCGACTATGTTCGGCAAGCTCTTCGGTCCGATGCGTTATCGGTTGGCGATTACACGGTCAGCCGGATCTCGAACGCACCAATCGTGCCAATGGCGCTGGCCATCAAGCAGGGATCCGAGACAGTTGGTGTGCTGGCGACGGCGGTGCATCTTGAGTGGCTGGAACAGCGCATCGTTCAGCGGGGCCTTCCGCCGGGCGGTTGGATCACCATTGCTGACCGCAACGGTATCGTGCTTGCCCGCAACCCGGGGCCTGAAAAATTCGTTGGCACCCAGATTCCACCGCCCTATCACACGCTGGTTCAAGCCCAACAACCCGGCACGACGGAACGTGTAGGTCAGGACGGAATACGCCGGATTATGGGTTATGTTCCTGTTTCACCCGACAATCCATTTTATGTCAGCGCCGGATTTTCGGCGGACCAGGCATTTGCGCCGATTGACCGAGCTTCTCTCTTGGGATTGGCGATGATCGCTGTGGGCGCAGGTCTCGCTCTCCTGGCGGCGTTTTTGATCGGAAATCGCTTCATCCTCGGCCCGATCACTCACATCGTTGCCGTTCTTCAGCGATGGCGCCAAGGGGATCTCGCGGCCAGAACCGGGATGACCGGGCGCTCCAGTGAATTGGGACAGGTTGGCGCCACGGTCGATAGTCTTCTGGACGAATTGGAAGCACGCCGATGTGAGGCAGCGCGCGCTGAAGAAAACCGCAAACTTGTGGCCAGAGAGCTGGCGCACCGTGTCAAGAATACGATGGCGATGATCCAGGCGATCGCAAGGCAGACGTTCAAGGACCGCTCGCAGGAAAATGGCGTTTTTGCCCGGCGCGTTGCAGCCCTTGCGGGAGCCTATGATATCCTTTTGTCGGAAGACTGGAAAAGTGCCGGGTTGCGCGATGTCCTCGAGCGGGCGCTTCAACCCTTCGATAGCGAGGGTGACAGGCGGATTGTTCTCCAGGGGGCAGCCTGCACCTTGCCGCCTGAGGCTGCTGTCGCGCTATCGCTGATCGCGCATGAACTGGCCACAAATGCCGTGAAATACGGGTCTCTTCGCGAACGGGATGGACGTGTCAAGGTAGAATGGCGGCAAGAGCAGGATCGGATCGAGCTGCAATGGCGGGAAGAAGACGGGCCGCCGGTCGTTGATCCCACTCTTCAAGGTTCTGATCCCCAAGCCTCCGGTCTTAAAGGGGCCAGTGTCGAAGGGTTTGGGTCGCGGTTGATCCGCAGTGCTTTCCCTCGCAGCCTGTCTCCCAAGATCAGCAGCGATTTCCGGCCCGATGGTCTTCGTTTCCATCTTTCCTTCGCTGTGGTCCAGCCAGGGTTAGGGCAGTCGTCGGTGTCAGGGCAGTCCGAGACAGCGCAATCCGGTGCTTTGGATAAGCCGCAAACACTCGCCGCCTTGGAGGCTTGAAATGCGGCCTGCGGTCGCCTGAAAGATGGTTCATCCTGAATGGCCTGCCAAGTGGGGAAAGCTGTCGCCTGGATCTGGTTCCCCCCATTGGCCGAGTTTGCGGATTTTATTGAAATTTTGCACAAGACAAATATAAAGTTCCTGCATCGCTCATTGAGGGCGGGTTTGGATCAGGGTGGACATTGACTTAAAGCTAAAAATTCTGCCGTAGAATTCCCGCAATCGTCCCGGGTTAACGGAACTATGCGGCATCGCGATATTATTCCCCCTCTTTTGAACGATGCATTTGCCTGCATGGTCATGGAAGACAGATATGCCACCACGCAAAAAAGCTGCGATTGCCAGTACCGGCATCGCAGGACTGGACGAAATTCTCCGCGGCGGATTGCCCTTACCGAACCTGTTCATGCTTCAAGGTGCTCCCGGATCGGGCAAAACCACCGCAGCCATACAGTTCCTGCGGGCCGGTGTTGAAGCGGGCGAGAGCTGTCTTTATGTGACGCTGTCCCAAAGTGCTGCCGAATTGCGCTCTATTGCGGTTTCCCATGGCTGGACGCTGGATGGTATTCACGTCGAGGAACTGTCGACGACAGGCAGTATCGACGAGGCCGACGAGCAGAGCATTTTCATGACCGCCGATCTGCGGCTCGATGAAACCCGCAAGGCGATAGAAGCTGCTATCGATGAGCATAAGCCGCAGCGCCTGGTGTATGACTCGCTGCTGGAAATCCGGTTGATCACCGGCGACTCCCCCCGTTTCCGCCGGGAACTGATCGGCTTCAAGTCCTTCCTGTCAAAACGAAAGGTCGTGGCGCTGCTTCTCGATACTCAGTCGCCCGGTCTCGACCGCAGCGGCGAGGAGGTCGAAGGTCTGGCCCATGGCGTCATCCGCTTCGACAAGTCGCTGGAAGAATATGGCGGTGTCCGGCGCCGGATTGAGGTGTCTAAAATGCGCGGCGTGCCGATTGCCGATGGTTATCATGACATGGCGATCCGCGAAGGCGCAGGCGTTGTCGTGTTTCCGCGCATCATGCCCAGCACGGCGACAGAAGCGACCAAGCCGCAATTGATCAAATCCGGCGTGAGCGAGTTGGATGACATGTTCGGCGGCGGCCAGGAAGCGGGAACGACCACCCTGGTCATCGGTCAGGCCGGAACGGGCAAATCCACCATGTCGTCGCTCTATGCAACGGCAGCCCTCGAGCGCGGCGAAAGCGTCGCTCTCTTTCTGTTCGAGGAGCGGTTGGAAACATTTTTCCGCCGGTCTGAAGGCCTGGGCATGCAATTGCGGCAGTTCCACAAGGATGGCAAACTGATCCTGCGTGATTTCAACCCGAATGAAGTCTCACCCGGCGAGTTCGGCCAGATTGTCCAGGATGCCGTTGTGCAGAACAAGGTGCGTGTCGTGGTCATCGACAGCCTGACGGGTTATCTGAATTCATTGCCGCATCGGGAAAAGGCGGTGCGGGACATCCAGTCCCTGCTGAAATATCTAGCGAGATCCGGTGTCCTGACCATGCTGATTGTCGCGCAGCATGGGCTTTTGGGCCAGAATGTCGGAATTGACGTCGATGTCAGTTTCCTCGGCGATACGGTGCTTCTCTTGAGAATCATGGAGCATGAGGGCCGGCTGCGGCGCAGCATCACCGTGGTTAAGAAGCGCCACGGTCCCCATGATCTGGATGTCCGAGAGCTGCTGATCGAAAGCGGTAGCGTCAGCGTCGTTTCCTATAACCCGCTTCCTGATCCGAAATGACATCGCTATCGCCCCAGGAGGAACTGGTCCAGGATGAGCTGGATTGGGTGCTGGTCTGCGCACCTTTTCGCAAGGATGCCGATTATGTCGGCGCGCTTTTGCGCGAACATCTGATCGAGGTGCGGGCCGTAACGGAGGCCAAGGGCTTCGCCCAGTTGCTGGATGCTTCACCTGGGATTGTGATTGTGTCACATGAAGCTCTGACGCCCCAGATTGTTGCCCTGACCGCCGCGCATCTCACCCGGCAGCCGAACTGGTCTGAAGTGCCGATCATTGTTCTTCTGGAGCGGGGCGCGCCCCTGACGCGGATCCGCAGCCAATTGCTTTCCGCCTGGCCGGGAGCGCGGCTTTTGTTCTACACACGTCCCGTGGCGCCGCTGGAACTGGTCAGCGGTATCCAGTCCAACCTGCTGGTGCGCTTGCGCCAGCGGCAGGTGCGCGATTCCATCGAGCGGGAGCGGGAATTGCGGGCAGAGCTTAATCACCGGGTCAAGAATATCCTGGCAACGGTGACATCGATCTTTCGCATGACACGGCGCGGTGCCGAAAGCCTTGACGATCTTGCAACGGATTTCAATGGGCGACTGCTGGCGCTTTCCAATGTCCATACGGCAGTTTTTGAGGCCGGGGGCGAGGATGTCTCGCTATCGGCGGTGGTTGATCTGATCGTTTCGCCCTATGGCACCGAGCGGATTGCCGTTGACGGTAGTGATCTGCTTGTCAGTCGTGAAGCCGGAACGACGCTGGCGCTTTGCTTGCATGAATTGATCACCAATGCGATCAAATATGGCGCCCTGTCGGTCCCGGAAGGGCGTGTTTCCCTTCGTTGGGAGGTTGATGGTGGGGAGAAACCGACCTTCCAGTTCCATTGGCAGGAGAGCAACGGGCCGCCTGTCCGTACACCGGCTCGGCAAGGCTATGGGACACGCTATGTTACCTCCGCCCTTGCATCACTGTTTGCAGCGACGCCCGATATCCAGTTTGCCGAAGACGGTTTGGTTTGCAGCGCTACGGGGCCCTTTGCGCGGATCTCGCCTGCGACAGTCGCTCGCTAATCTGGCCTCCAGTTAAAACATATCGGCGTTTCGCAGTCTTCTCGCCGATATGCTCTCAGTCAAACCTCAAGCGGCGGATCTCCCATCGGCCCTAACAGCCGTTGATATTCTCGCTCTACGGGACCATAGGCATCGGCGGCAAAGGTTTCGAGACCTGCTCTGTCGCGAATGCGGATTGCCTTGCGCTCCGCATAAATCAATCTTTCGCCTTCCAACACGTGCAAGGAGGCGGTGACGCTCGAGCGCCGTACGGCCAGCATGATCGACAGAAATTCATGAGTTAGCGATAATTCATCCCCATCCAGCCGATCGTGGCACATCAGGATCCAGCGTGCCAACCGCTTATCGATAGAGTGAATGGCGTTTGACTGGGCCGTGAAAGCCATTTGCATATTGACCACATAGGCCCATCGAAGCAGCAGGCGGCGCATGGTTGGCCTGCTATCCATCAAGCCAACCAATCGGCCTGTTTCCAGGCGCAACCCAGTGCCTGCGACCTGCATGATCACCCGGCAGGGATTGCGGTCACTGTCCAGCAGCGCAGAGGCGGGCGACATGCCTTCGCGGCCAAACAGTCCGACTTCGCTCTGGTTGCCAGCCGGAGAAACGATCACCGTCGAGCCGACGCCCGAGAGAGGGAAATAACAGGAGTGGTCGATGTCGTGAGGCTGCGACAAGATCAGCCCTTGCGGTAAATCGACAGGTTCGAGAGCGGGCGCGATAGCGGCGAGATCATCAGGCGCCAGCAGGCCCAGAAGACGATTACGCACAGGCATGTCTGTCTCCGTACCGGTTCGGCCACCATGGTTTGGCGCAAGGATCGGCGACACTGAAATGGCGCGATCCTCAGCCGCGCGGCCATTTTTCAAAATTCTGTCACTCATCAATAGATCACCAGTGCTTTCATAAATCCATCCGGCTGGTCGCGGGCGGCGATCAGCGCCTGACCCAACTCCTCCAATCGGTAGCGATGGGTATAAAGGGATGTGGGATCGAGCCGTCCGTCCATGATTGCCGCCACCGCTTCAAGCATGCCATCGACGCAGATTTCCTGGCTGATGTCTGGGCCGATTCCGTGACTGTGTTTATCTGTCTGGATTACTGCGGCTTCGCGCTTTTTCCATGACTGTATAATTCCTTCGCGCGGGTCGGACTGTTGGCGACCGGCCATGATCAGGCGACCTGCCGCGTTGGTCAATTTATCCGCCAGATCAATCAGCCCGCTCTCGCCGGTAACGTCGATTACCCGGTCGCAAAGATATCCGCCCGTAAGCTCATGCACGGTTTCGATGATCCGCACGGAATCGTCCGCCGCACCATGCTCGTCTATGGTAAACGCCTTTGCCGCTCCCATACGCTTGGCCACCGCCAAGGATGCTGGACGGCGCGAAATGGCTGTAACATGCGCCTTGGCTCTTGAGGCGAGCTGGACGAGAAGGGCGCCGACAAAGTCTATGCCGATAATGGCCACCCTTTGTCCGGCTTTGATATCGCCACGGCGAAAGATGTTCATCGCTCGGCTCAGGGACCTGCCTGGAAACGGCATGCCATCCAGCAATGGGGGAAGCGAAATGACACTGTCTGCATCGGCCAGATGGTGGCTGGCATAAGCGGACCGCACAAGGGACGCCACCCGGTCTCCGACCGACAGGCTTCTGACATTGGGACCAATGGCGTCGATGACGCCCCATCCTTCGCCATCCAATCCTACAGGCTCGGCAGAGGTCGGCATCCGCCCTTGTCTATCGAGAGAGAGAGGGTCGCAAGCGAGGACACCACAGCCCTCCAGCCTGATTCGTACTTGGCTCCGTCCGGGTTGCGGCAGAGTATTGGATACGATGTTGATCTGTCCCGGCCCGGTGAAAACCGCTGCCTTCATCTCATCGGTATCCGGTTTTTCGCTATACTGTGCGGCAATCCTGTCCATCCGGTTCCTTTCCTTAATTCGCCTGGGCTTGCCACATTCACCGATGCCTTGGGCACCAAGGCCTTTGGCGCGCCCGTCTTTGAGGCGCGGTCTTGGTGTGGGCGCATGTTGTGGTGTGCCTGGTTTCATATTGAACTGCGAAAGCGCGCTCGGGTTCCCAAATCCGGTCAAACAAGTCGTGGCGAAGACGATGGTGTTGGGTATTTCGGTGTCATTGCGTTGAACGGCTATTTGCGGTGCCATTTCACCCGCCGGGTTTCCTGCCGGATATTTCGGGGAACTTTTAGGTTGCAACCCTGGTTTGGGAAGGGTGGCCTACATGGGAGCCTTCAAAAAGCGTCCCGACTTTTCACGCAGTTCCAGACGAAAGCCACAGGAAAGACGCCAAGGAATTGCACCATTCCCCGGAGGAAAAAATGGCTGAGAAAACATTGAACGACCTGTTCCTGGATACGCTTAAGGACATCTACTTTGCTGAGAAGCAAATCTTGAAGGCCTTGCCGAAAATGGCACGCGCAGCCCAATCGGAAGAGGGCCGGAACGCATTTCTTCATCATCGCGAAGAAACCCAAGGCCAGATCGAGCGGCTTGAACAGGTCTTTGAACTTCTGGGCAAGAATGCCCGGGGCAAGACCTGTGAGGCAATCCAGGGCATCATCGCCGAAGGCGAAGAAATCATGGAGGATTTCAAGGGGTCTTCAGCTCTTGACGCTGGCTTGATTTCGTCAGCGCAGGCAGTCGAGCATTATGAAATTGCCCGCTACGGCACACTAAAGGCCTGGGCACTGCAGCTCGGTATGAAGGAGGCCGCCGCCTTGCTCGATGCGACCCTAAAGGAAGAAATCGCTACGGACGAAAAGCTGACGGCGCTTGGCGAAGGTAGCGCCAACAAGAAAAGCGCACGCAAGGCAGCGTGATCTCTGGACGAACCTTTCGCTGTTGCGAAAGGTTTCTTCCCCCTGAAAGGCCGCCAATGTGCGGCCTTTTTTGTGTTCATGGCCAGAACCCTGATGGCAAACGTCACGTGTCTTTGGTGCGGTAGCGTACAGAAACAACCTGGCCCTGTGCTCGTTGATGCCCGCAGAAGGAGATCTGTTTCATGGCAACTTTCGAGGGCAGCGCTGGCAACGGCGGCGCGATGGCATTTACAACGGCTGTTCACACCGAAATAGAGGCGCATCTACCTGCATTGCAACGTTTCGCAAAGCGGCTGGTCGGCCCCAATGGCGATATTGAGGATCTGGTTCAGGACACCATTCTCAGAGCCTTGAACTCGTCCTCACAATTTCGAGCCGGTACGGCGTTGAAATCCTGGTTGTTCACAATCATGCGCAATGCTTTCTATACGGCCTATAACAGGCGCAAGCGTGAGCATGTTGGAATGGATGACGAGTTTAACCTGCGCATGGTGATGGAGCCACCACAGGAATGGGTGGTTCTATACGCCGATCTCGGTCTGGCTATGCAGCATTTGCCGGAAGCATCGCGGCGTTCCCTGCTGATGGTGGCGAGCGGCGCAAGTTACGATGAAACCGCCCTTGCCTGTGGTTGCGAGGTGGGAACTGTAAAAAGCCGGGTCAATCGAGCCCGAAAAGCATTGTCAGAGCGCTTCAGCATAGCCTGACCGATCTCGCATTTTCCAAGAGAACCCAAATTTACCAGGAAAGCCAAATTTACCAGTAGAGAATGATTGCCGGTGTTGGCATGCGTGTTGCGGCCTATAGGAATTCAAATCTGCTTCAGGCTGGCGATTGACTTGCCAGGCTCGAAATGCGAGTCAGAAACTGCCTGATATTGGGATTCTTTCAGCTTTCTGAGGAAAAGCATGGCCGGACTGGGACGCTTTGTCGATATTTTGAGGCTATTCGACGAGAAGACGTCCGAGTGGACCATACAGGATATCGCAGAGCGGCTGGATGTGCCTGGAAGCACGGTCTACCGCACGGTACGGGAGTTGGTCGGACAAGGGTTTCTAGATCCTTCCCGGGAGGGTCATTATCGCCTCGGCGCGGTTTTTATCGAATTTGATCGACGTCTTCGCCTCTCCGATCCACTGATCCGCGAGGGCGTGCCCTTGTTGCGTGACGTTGTGTCTGCCGTTCAGTTTCCTTGTGTCGCGGTCATCGCACGGCTGTATCGCGACCAGGTGATTTGCGTTGCCGATGATCGTAGCCCCGCCACCGATATCGCCACCAGCTATGAGCGAGGCAGGCCCATGCCATTGTTGCGGGGTGCCACGTCAAAAACCATTCTGGCACAATTGCCGCGGGCAAAGCTGAGCAAGATCATTAAAGGCGCGGAGGGAGTGGACCGGGCATTTGACGATATCGCATCTGAACTGGCCGCCATCCGTAAGCGCGGCTTTACGGTGACGCGTGGAGAAGTGGACCAGGGTCTTGTTGGCATTTCTGTACCCGTCACCTGCGCGCAAGGGGCAATCAATGCCAGCTTCAGCCTGATCGTCCGTGCCAGCGATTTCGATGACTCCACTGAACGGCGGCTGGCGATGCTTTTGTTGCCTGCATCTTCAATCCTTGCTGACAAGCTAAATTCCCGGTGGGTTTGAGCATTTTATACCATCAGTGTTTGCCTCTTATATTCGAAACAATGCACGCATAATTAGAAATTCTTTCGATATTATCAAAATATAATAATTTTTGTTGACTAGCGATTTGATATTCCTCAATATGCAAAGAAATGAGGAGGTCCTGACGCAATTGTGTTGGGAGGGGAAGGAGATCACGTCGCAGCATCGCATTCAGCCTGATGTCCATGTTCATAATTCCTGGAGCCGGACTCGGCTTTTGGGGGGGCGTCAATTTGAGAATAGGGCGACGTCTTTGGTGTGACAGGTAACGCGTTCGGCGCTGCAGCTTTTGCAAGAAGAGGTGGATCCAGTTTGATCAACCAGTCAGCTTGGAGGCGAGTGCGTGAGCTGAAATGGATTGCCTGAATTCGCGGAACCTCATTTCGAAACAATACAGATTGTAGGGCAGGCTGCCCCGCATCGATTTTCTGCGTGCGGATTGCGGACCAGTCTTGAAGATCTGGGTATTTATGGAGGAGGAGAGACATGCAAAGAGCCGCCGGTATACCTCAAGGAGTGTTACTCATCTCAATGGCCTGGCTGGCGCCGATCGGATCGACATTGTTCGCGCCGGTCTTGCCGCAGATCATCCAGCATTTTTCCTCGGAGGCGAATGCGTCGCTGCTTGCTCCGATCGCCCTCGTCACGCCGGCACTATTTGTGGCGCTGCTTGCCCCGGTTGCCGGGATACTTGCCGATAGAATCGGTCGCAAGACGCTATTGTTTTATTCCATGCTGTTTTACGCCATTGCCGGTGTCATGCCAGTCTGGCTTGATAGCCTTTATACAATTATCGCATCGAGAGTTGTGGTTGGTATCGCCGAAGCGGGTGTCATGACGGCAGGGACGGCCCTGATCTGCGATTATTTTGCAGGCGAACGTCGGGCGCACTGGCTATCTCTGCAATTCGGGTCGGCCTCTTTTGTCGCAACCGTTTGTTTCGTGCTGGCAGGATTTCTGGGTGGTTACGGTTGGCGCGTACCGTTCCTTGTCTATGGTGCCACGGCGCTGTTCATTCCGCTTATCCTGATGGTGTTGTTCGAGCCGTCACGCGTGGACTCATCGAGCCGTCCAACTGACATGCCCGGGGATACGCGGGACGCCGAAGGCGGGCTTTTCAACACGCGGTTTATCGTTTGCCTCGTCTTGACGATGATCTGCGGCATGCTCTTCTACGTGATGCCGGTCCATGTGTCCCTGCTGCTTGCCGAGCGCGGCATTGTTGAGCCAAGCGTGCTTGGTCTTGCCAGCGCTGCCGGGTCTTTCGGTGTCGTCGCAGGAACCCTGTTGTTCCGGTCTCAGGCGCGACGTTCCATCGGTGTGCTCTTGTCGGCGGCCATGGTGTTGCAGGGTATCGGTTTCATCCTGCTCTATACCCAGACGTCATTGATGGGTGGAATCGTTGGCATGTTCATCAATAATATTGGCTGCGGTATTTCGCTACCTCTGGTTTTGGCCTTCACCATGGCGCGGCTGCCGGATGTTTATCGAGGCAGGGCCTCCGGTATCTGGACGTCGATGTTTTTCATCGGCCAGTTCATTTGCCCCCTCGTGGTTGGCGCTGTCTCCGCTGCCTCCGGCGGAATGATCGGAGCAATGGCGGGTTTTGCAGCTTTTACGCTGCTGGGAGCCGGCGTCTTCGCCATCTGGTCGATATTCGGTATGGCGTTGAAGGAGCCTGTCACCATCAAGCGGGAACTGGTCGGGCTTCATTGAGACGAAGCGAACCAGGCGCAGGTTTAGTGCATCCTCTGTGACGTACTCAGCTTCGCTTTAACACGCTTCTCCATGCGCAACCTCTTAAATATATTACTACCTTAAGGAGTTGTGATGTTTCTTTGCAAGCCTGGAGCAAGAAGAGGCGGTTAGGGTGGTCTGGGATTTACTATGGAGCGAATCCCAGGGCGATTCGACAGAGCCGGATTTGGGGTGGCCTATTATTTTGGCTGGGAAAGTGGGACAAGTTTATGGGAAATAGACGGTTAGATTTTGCGGTTCTGCTGATGGGCACTTGCCTATTGGCTTCTCAAGGTGGGCAGGCCTTTGCTGCCGAGTTTTATCAGACGTCCACACCGGGCGCCTCTACGGATATAAGGGCTGCGGAATTGCCGCCTGAGGCTGGCTTCTATGCAGTCGGTGGCAGTTGGGGCAGTTGGCGGAACTCTCTGCGTGACAATAGCGGAAATTCGATGTTCCCTGATACAAGCGAAAGGCTTTTTCAGGGGCAGTTGGGTGGGCTTTACGTCTATGACGGAGAGATTTTTGGCGGGCGAATGGCGTCGTCTCTGGTCTTCGTTTACGGAGAGCACGATCTGACGATTACAAAAACAACGCCAGCCAATCTGTCTTCCAAAAATACCGGTTGGTTCGACGCCTATTCCGATATCTTCTTCTGGTCGAAGAGCTGGTATGAAGGCCCGCCTCCTGGCGCTCCTGGTCAACCAAAGCCCGCTGCTGATTTCATTCCGCCGATGCCAGTTGGTTTCACCCTGGGTCTTGGTGTTGGTGTCACCATACCAATGGGCTTGTTCGACAATGAAAAGGTTGGCAATCCAGGCTTCAGTAACTGGGTTCTGTCTCCAAACGTCGCCATGACCTATCGAACCCGTCCTATTCTTTTGGAAGGGACGGAGTTTTCGACCCGTATCTTCTACAATCACAATTTCGACCGGGATGACTCGACGGGCGGTTTCACCTATCGCGACGGTGATTATCTTTCGGCCGATTTCGCCGTTACAGAACGGTATAATCGCTACCAGTTCGGTCTTGCCGGCAATGTCAAATGGCAGGTTCAGGATGATGATGGCTCTCCGGCCAATCTAGCCTTGGACGGACGGCGGCATAAATCCATACGCCTTGGTCCCATCGTCGCGGTTGATTTTCCTTCACAACGTGCGACCGTGACCATCAAATACCTGACGGATGTCTACAACAGGAATTCATTCAAGGGTGATTATCTGCAAGTGAACTTTATCAAAAAGCTCTGGTAAGTGGCAGACGGCGAAGATGGTTTGACCATCTTCGCCGTTTCTATCCTCTGAAGTTTTTCAGGGGAAACCGCCAATTAGTGGGCATCGGAATCAATCCTTGCGAATACAGCACGACAGTCTCTTTTGGGCGCTCGATAAAATGCCCAAAAGAGACTGTCGTGCTTTAATTTTTCTGCCTGCTTCTGTAAAATTGTATCCGATTGAAGGAATTCACGGGCGGCCAGGCCGAGTCGGTCGTTAACCACCAGATATTATGTGTACTTCATGCCGATGGTAGGGCGGATTGCTCGCCATTCAAATGCCCGGCTTCACATGTTCTTCTGCTCACAGATCATCACTCTTGTCACGTCAGGACATTGCTTGGATTGCTCCGTACGCTGGGGAGCGATGAGCAAACCGTCTGTCGGTCGTTGCTCTGAAAAATTGCCGTTGCCAATCGGTCGGCTAGGCGAATCAACGATCCCTCTGGTATCTGAGAATTTTCTCATATATTATTCGATCTAAGTAATTTTCGGTGAAACGTGATCGCGTCTTGCTGATTTTAACTTGATGACGCGAAACTGATTTTTCTCGCAAAGATCCGCTTCAATCTACAATACGCTGCGTTGCGGTCTGTCTTCGGTAGACACCCTTGGATGCTTTATTGCACTTGTAAACTCTTGTATGAAATAAGTGAAAAGTTACCGAACCAACATGCCGGACGGTCACGACTGTGGCAAAACGCTCTTCGAATTCCAAATGGTGTTGTCGTCCTTGCTTTAGCGATTGATCGTCAGGAGAATTATAATGAGATTCGTCCGCCTTTGGGCCTATATCGTGCTGTCGGTCGCTCCCGTTTCGATGGCGCTGGCGGGAACATTCGCTGAGCCGAAAGGCAAGCCTATCCTAGTGATTTCCGGCAATATTGAAAACCGCAATACGGCGGAGGGAGCTGCTTTTGATCTTGGTATGCTGGAAGCCATTGGTTCTACAGTGATTAAAACCGCCAATCCTTGGTATGAAGGGCGTACGGCTTTTGAAGGCGTTCCGCTTAAAAAACTGATGGATTTCGTGGGAGCAAAGGGAACGAAGGTGACAGCCGTTGCTCTCAACGATTATGTGACAACAATTCCGCTTGATGATTTCAATCGGTTCAATGTTTTGCTCGCTTTCAAGCGGGACGAGAATTATATGCCGGTGAGGGATAAAGGGCCGCTCTTCATTGTCTATCCCTATGATAGTGACCAACAGCTTCAAAGTCAGGTATATTACATGCGATCGGCATGGCAGGTTTCAAAGCTCATTGTGGAATAGAGGCACGGCGTGAGGCGTATTCTTGGGACGATCATATGTTGTTTCGTCATGGCAACCGGGTACATCGCCTATGTGATAGCCGAACGTCAAACGACGCTTGAGAAATTTGCCCGTTACAATGATTCCTGGGCCGTCAGTCAAACCCTCTCCGAATATATGAGGCTTGAGCATCGGCTGGCGACATCCGCATTCGACATGGGTGAGTTTGACCGGGATGATTTGCGTCTTCGTCTGGATATCATGCTGAGCCGGCTGGAATTATTCGAGCAAGGCAATTTAAAGAGCTTCATTGATGCCGATCCGCAGCGTGTGGATCTGATCGCCAAGCTCAGCGACGTTCTTGAAACTCTCAACGGGCGGTTCGGAACGCTGGACCTTGAAGCCATCAAAGTGCTGTTACAGAAAATGGAACTTCTGGATGGTCCGATGACAAGGCTGGCATCGTCTGCTCTCGAAGCCGACGTCAGCAAGATTGGTGCCGCCCAGGCTGAGTTGCGGCACCTTCATCTCATCTACACCGCCCTTGCTGGGGGGCTTATCCTGTGCGGTATTGTGCTTGTCGGCTTGCTTTTGCGTCACAACAGTCTTCTGGATAAAGCACATCGGCGTATGCAACGGTTGACAGACGATCTGCGTGCGGCGTCCTGGGAGCTGAAGTCACAAAACAATCGCCTCGAATATGTCGCTCACCATGATTCCCTGACAGGTCTGCCCAATCGCATCCTCTTTCGTCAGGATCTGGAAGCAAGGCTGGTATCGGCCAAAGCTGGCGGACCGCCGGCCATCATCCTGCTGTTGGATCTCGATGGGTTCAAGGATGTGAACGACACGCTAGGTCACGACATCGGTGATGCCTTGCTAAGGATGGTTGCGAGTCGGCTTGTCGACATCAAGGACCACGGCGATCTCGTCTGTCGTTTGGGAGGAGACGAATTCGCGATCTTGTCCACCGGTCTGACCGAGACACAGGCGATGGATTTTGCCACGCATCTGATGCATGAACTTGGCCTTGTGTACCTTGTCGGAGACCAGGAAATCAAGATCGGCACTTGTGTGGGTGTGGCTATCTTCAATGACGAGCCGGATACGGACGAACTCTTCAAGCGTGCTGACCTTGCTCTCTATGAAGCCAAGGCGTTGGGGCCGAGCCATGCCTGTGTGTTTGAAAACCAGATGCAGACAAGGTTGAAGGACAGAAAGTCGTTCGAGGCGGATTTGCAAACGGCCTTGCAAAATGGGGAAATGGAAGTCTACTACCAACCATTGGCGACCACTGCGACGCGCGAGATTTGCGGTTATGAAGCATTGCTGCGCTGGACACATCCAAGCCGCGGTTCGGTATCACCGGTTGACTTCATCCCTGTCGCCGAGAAAATCGGGGTCATCGATGGGCTTGGGGATTGGGTTCTGCGGACCGCTTGCATGGAAGCGGCAAGCTGGCGCGGCAATCTCAAAATCGCGGTGAACCTGTCCTCAGTGCAGTTTCGCAGCGCGACGCTCGTGCAAAAGGTTTTAGATGCCCTGGAAATCAGCGGCCTTTCTGCGGGCCGTCTAGAGCTTGAGATCACTGAATCCGTCTTGCTTGACAAAAACGAACTGACCCTGAAAACCTTGAGGGAGTTGAAGGCGATCGGGATTCAGATTGCCATGGATGATTTCGGCACGGGTTATTCTTCGCTCGGCAGCTTGCGGGGCTTTCCGTTTGACAAGTTGAAGATCGATCGGTCTTTTATCCGCGATGTGACGACAAGGGCGGATGCCCTGGCAATCGCAGAGCTTGTGACAGGAATTGGCGCCAGCCTTGGCATGACCACGACGGCTGAAGGTGTGGAAACGGAAGAACAATTCGAATGCGTGAAAAGACTGGGTTGCGATCAGGTCCAGGGATACCTGATCGGCAGGCCAGAACCGGCGAGCTTTCTCACCCATCTTCTTCAGGAAGATGACAACAAGGAAGTAACCTTCGACCAATCATGGTAAGTTTTGCAATTCCCTTTGTTGGTACAGGTAATGCTTGGAAAGAGACAGGGCTGGGACAGGCACCTGACATTTCCCTTTGCATCCTTGGTAATTTCAGGAATGATGTATTGGTAACCGGTCCAAAACCAATCGTCTTAATTCCGCGACAGAAACTCTTTGGATAAAAGTGAACAGTAGCGTGTTTCAGGTGAAATTCTGGGGTGTTCGCGGCAGTATCCCGGTCTGCGGCGCGGAATTCGATGTTTATGGCGGGAACACGCCCTGTATCGAGGTGCGCTGTGGCGAGCACAGGCTTATTTTCGATGCCGGCTCCGGTATTCGTCAGGCCGGTCTGGATATGATGGGAGACAAGACCAGCAATGTCGACCTGTTCTTTTCCCACTGTCACTACGATCACATTATCGGCTTGCCTTTTTTCAAGCCGATCTACAATCCCGAGATCACCGTCAATATCTGGTCCGGCCACCTTGCCGGTAGCATGACGACGGATCAGATGATCCATCAATTCGTCAGTCCGCCCTATTTTCCCGTGAAGATGGATATCTGCAAGGCTTCTTTGCAGTTTCATGATTTTCGTGCCGGCGATATTCTGACGCCTCGTCCTGGTATTTCCATCGGCACATTTGCGCTCGATCATCCGGGCGGATGCATTGGCTACCGGGTGGAATGGGCAGGTAAGGTGCTGGCATTGGTGTTTGACATAGAACATCAGCCCGGCGAACTCGACCCGACAGCGCTGGCGCTGATGGCCAATGCCGATATTGCGGTCTACGACGCCGCCTTTACCGAAGCGGAAATGCAGCGTTATCGAGGGTTTGGCCATTCGAGCTGGGAGCAGGGCGTGAAATTGGCCGAGCAGGCAAATGTGGGCCAATTATTGCTGTTCCATCACGCCCCATGGCGCACCGACAGCGAAATGGCACTGTTGGAACGGTTGGCGCAGGAAGCGTTTCCAGCGACGCTTATGGCTCGTGACGGAATGCTTCTCGATATCTGATAGCACAGGCAAAAATTCGGAAACTTGATTTCCGTGTTGGTCATACAATCGATAAAATCAATCAGGAAACCCGGCGGTGATTTACAGGTCCTGTCAAAACTGCCATTGCTGGATCTTCGGAAAGTGGCTTTGAAGAACTGAAACCTATGGCCGTGGACGTCAAAAAAAGCCTCTGGTCGGAACGCCGGATACGCAAGGCCCGGCTCGGTTCGGGGTTGGTGATTTTCCTGTTCCTCGCCATGCATATGGCCAATCATGCCACCGGGTTGATTTCGGTGGATTTTGCCGATCGCGCCCGTTTGTGGTTTCTGGGTGTTTGGCGTACCCCCCCGGGCACAGTGTTGCTTTACGGTTCTATGCTCACCCACATGGGTCTGGCGTTGCGCGCCGTCTATATCCGCCGCAGCTTTACCATGCCGAAATCCGAAGCGTTGCAGATCGTGCTTGGCTTGGTGGTGCCGCTATTGATCATCGACCATATTGTTGCGACCAGGATTGCCTCCTCGCTCTTTCATCTGCGTGACAATTATCAGACGGTCGTTCATTCCATGTGGACCACGTCGCCTGTCGATGGATGGCGCCAATCGCTCGCCATTGTCATTTTATGGCTGCATGGTTGTATCGGAATCCATTTTTGGCTGCGCTTCCGACCATGGTATGAAAGGTCCAAAGCGGGTTTACTGACGGTGGCCATTCTGCTGCCGATCCTGTCCCTGCTTGGCTTTGTCGAGATGGGCCGCACGATTGCCAGCCCAGCCTTCTGGTTGAGCGGTTATCCAGGCGGTTACTATGACCCGACCGCATTGACGGACAGCGAAGCAGGGTGGATCCAGATTATCCGCTTGTCACTTTATGGGTTGTTTTTCCTATCTATCGGCATGGTTGTCGCCCTGCGTGTCGCCCGCAGAATGAACGAGCGGGCGCACCTTATCACCGTCCGCTATCCGAACGGCGAGGCTGTCAGCGTGCCGCGCGGCTTCACGCTGCTTGAGGCCAGCCGTCTGGCTGGACAACCGCATTATGCCGTGTGCGGCGGCAAGGGCCAGTGCTCGACCTGCCGCGTCCAGGTTATCGATGGAGAGCAGCTGTTGCCGCCCGCTGAAACGCTGGAACAGGGTACGCTCAACCGGATCAAGGCTGGCCCCGGTGTGCGGCTTGCCTGCCAGCTTCGGCCCATGGCGAACCTCACAGTCATGCCCCTTATGGTGGCGATGCCGCAAAGCGCCACGATCGATAGCAGTCATGAAGTGGTTCCGGGCCGCGAACGCGATATTGCCGTACTGTTCTGTGACCTGCGGCATTTCACGATGCTGACGGAAAGCCGGTTGCCTTTCGACATCGTCTTTCTGCTGAACCGCTATTTCGCCGTGGTCGGTCATGCCGTGGAAGAGGCAGGAGGGCGGCTGGATAAATTCATCGGCGATGGCGCGATGGCGCTTTTCGGCGTCACAGGTTCGACCGAGACCGCCTGTCGCCAGGCCCTGAAGGCGGCAAGCGGTATCATTGCCGGTCTTGAGGAGTTGAACCGGCAATTGGCCAATGAACTGACGGTGCCGCTTAGGATCGCTATTGGCATCCATACGGGTCCGGCTGTGGTGGGAACACTGGGTTACGGCAGCGTTCGTAATCTCACTGCGATTGGCGATACCGTCAATGTCGCCAGCCGGCTGGAATCGGTGGCCAAGGAATTCGAAACCCAACTGGTGATTTCCGAACCGGTCGCTACTCTGGCGGGGCTTGTGGTGCCGGAAAGCGCCGGACGGGAAATTTCCATTCGCGGACGTGCAGAGCTGTTAAAAGTCTTCATCCTGAATGAGGCGACACGCAATGCGCTCAACCTTTCCGAGGTTGGCAAAACATAACCTGCGGCGAAAAAATCCGATGCGAAAACAAAACGACAGTATCGTCTTGATTCCATTGTGTTGAAACATGCTGTATATAAGGCATTGTGGACGTTGTCTGCCATTGTCTGGAGTGGCGGAGATCCCTATTTCCTATCATGAACCCGGCCATGGCCTGTTTTTCAACGACGCGTCTTTTTGATGGGACCTTTCATGGCAACTACATCCGCACCGGTCTCGGCGATCTTCATGGAGAAAGTCGCCGATTGGCTGACACAGGCAGCCCTTTCCGGTAGCACTCTCGAGGATATTGTTCGGGGCTTTTGCGACCGGATCGCCGCCGCCGGTCTGCCAATCGTTCGGGTCCATTTGTCCTTTGCCATGCTGCATCCGCTTTACGAAGCTGTTGGCTTTACCTGGCGGCCACAAAGCGGGCTGATGATTGAAGGCTATCGTCACGATGCCGACAATACGGATATGTTTTTGCAGAGCCCCTATTATCAGTTGCTAAGCCGGGATCTCGATTATTTGCGCCGGCGCATTCCCGCCGAAGGCCCCGTTGAATTCGAGATCTTCGAGGATTTGCGCAAGGAGAATGTCACCGATTACCTTGCCTTCATGCAGCCCTTCGGCGATCAATCCGTGCAGGGCATGTTGGGCTCCTGGTCCACGGATGCCAAGGACGGCTTTAGCGAGGAGATGATTGCCGCGTTGCTGCGCATTCAAAACCATCTGGCGGTTGCCGCCAAAATGGCTGTACTCAGCAAGCTTTCCAACAATATGCTGACCACCTATCTGGGGGGCGATGCCGGCAAGCGGGTGCTGAATGGCCAGATCCGCCGGGGTGACGGCGAAACCATCCGGGCAGCACTTGTTGTCGGCGATATGCGCCAATCGACCATGCTGGCCGAAAAAGAAGGCCGCCAGGCCTATATCGATACGTTGAATGATTTTTTCGACGCGATCGCTGCACCGTTCAACCGCAATGGCGGACAGATTCTCAGTTTCCTGGGCGATGGGTTTCTGGCCGTCTATCCTTGCGACCGTCATAAAGATCCCTCCCGGCAGGCTTGTCAGGCGGCACTTTCGGCTGTTCGTGTGGCCCAGTCGCGGTTGGCGGACCTGAATGCGGAGCGTCGGAAAAAGGGTGCGGCCCCTATCGGCTACGGCCTCGGCCTGCATGTCGGCAATGTGATGTTCGGCAATGTCGGACTGCGTGACCGGTTGACGTTTTCAGCTTTCGGTTCGGCGGTCAATGAAG